>NZ_JBFUMK010000007.1:0-290966 GCF_054049415.1 Roseateles sp. P5_D6
CTCACTCAGCGGACGACGGCTGCGGTCATGCAGCGCCTGCGCATCGCCCGCGCAGGTTTCGAAACGGCTCAGCCACTTGTAGCCGGTCTTGGGGCTGATGCCGAACTGGCGACACAACGCACGCACGTTGGCGCCGTCCTGGCGGGCCAGGTGCACGAACTCTTGACGCAGGGACACGGTGTTCTTCTCCATCCAGACCATGGGCTTCTTCCGGGGCTTCGAAACCCCGAAAGCGTTACCCATGTCCTGGCACGGGTGTTACCCATGTCTCCGGTCCAAACAGCGCGTCAGAGAAAAGTTACCCGCCATCGCGGGGCGGACTCCCGCGGCACTGCATCGGGTCGAGAGGCTCTTCACAGAGTTATCAAGTGCATTTGCATTGTTGGGGTTCGCGCTGCTTGCCCTAACTTACCCGCTATGCGACCAGCAAGCATGCCGCCGAAGGCCTGGCAAGTGTGCAGCCCTGGACGGCACAGCGGCCGACACGCGCGCCGGCAACTCGACGCAGCGCTTCGGCACCGTCGACGAGATCGACCAGCCCATCGTCTTCCTGGCCAGCGACAAGGCGCGCTATCTGACCGGGCAGTCGTTGGCGGTGGATGGGGGAATGACGGCGCAGTGAGCGCCGCGGTCGTGCGGTGCGGGTGTTAGCCTGCACCGCACGGCCTGAACTCAGACGCAACGGCAGACGGGTTGGCACGCGCAGTTCGGTCCGCAGGCGCAGCCGGCAGTGGCTGCCGCGGCGGCCAGTTGGGTCGCAAGCGACTGGCAACCGCAGGTGCAGGAGGCGCCGGGGCAGTTGGCGCAATTGCAGGCGGGGGTGGTGGTGTTTTGCATGGATAGCTCCGTGAGGTGACAAAGATGCGGACCGGTTTGTCCGTGAAAAGAATTCTGTTCATTGCGGGCCCTGCCGGCTTGAACAAAACGGCTGATCTGCGCTGGCGCAGCGGGAGGCGTTGATGCCGTCGGCCAAGCCCATCGTCGGCATCGGCCGCGTGCTGCTGTGGAGCGGTGGCAGCCTGTGGATCGGCCGCGCCACGGGTCGCGCCCAGGCGCATGCCCATCACGCCATCCAGATTTCCATGGCCCTCACCGGGCGGCTGCGCTTGTGCAGCGACGAGCAGCCATGGCAGGCGCGCGCCGTCGCCATGGTCAGCCCGCACCAGCGCCATCAGTTCGATGGTGGCGGCGAAACGGTGGCGCAGATCTTTGTGGAGCCCGAGACCGCGCAAGGTCGTGCCCTGCTGCAGCAGTACGGTGCAGCAGCCATCGTCGACCTGCCCGTCGAGGCTATCCAGACCCTGCTTGCGGAATTGCTCGACGCATTCACCGCCGACGCGCTGGGCGAAGCCCTCGTCGATATCAGTCACCGCATCGTCGACACCTTGTGCGGTCAGGCGCCGCCCACGCTGAGCGTGGACCCGCGCATCAGCCGCGCCATCGAGTTCATGAGGGGCCGCCTGAGCGAGCCGGTGACACTGGCACAAGCCGCTGCCGCGGCACATCTGTCACCCAGCCGCTTCCGCCATCTCTTCGTCGCGCAGACCGGCATGTCGCTGCGGGCCTATCTGCTCTGGGCCCGCGTCGAAGCCGCCGTTGGTGCGGCCATGGGTGGGGTGTCGTGGACGGAAGCAGCGCAGGCCTGGGGATTTGCGGATTCGGCCCATCTCAGCCGGACGTGTCGGCGCATGTTCGGCATTGCGCCGACGATGTTGGTCAGGCCTTAGCGCGAAACAAGGCCCAAACAGGTCTGGTCAACGCGCATTGACGGTTGATGGCCTGCACGAGGCTGCCTAGCGCTGCAAGCGAAAGACTGCAGGCAATGCAACCAGTTCACGAGCGAGCGCGAACGCTGAATACGAAGCAACAAACAAGATCAGCCCCTTATCAACACCCATCGCAAAAGCCCAAATCAGTGCACTCACAGAAACCGCCCACAAAAGGAGAACAGACAGACGCCCGCCTTTGGTGGCATAGAGGGTCTTTCTGACTTGCATCGCTGATTCGGTCTGCTTCAGCTCTTCAGCGACCAAGCTCAACGCCTGGGCCTGAGCCGCTCCGGCAAAGCTGCCAATGCAGAAGGTGAGCATGGTCGCGTACCTTGCCTCGGGCCAGCCCAGATAGATCGCGACAGCAGTAACTGCCAGCCACCCGGCAATCAACAGCAGGTTGGCGCGAGGCGTCAGGCTCTTGTGCATACGGCATTGGCCTCAGTTCAATCCTTGCGCCCCGCACCAAGATACGTCTCAATCACCCTCGGGTCCGCCGCCAGCTGATCCGCCGGTCCACTGAGCCCGAACTCCCCCGTCTCCAGCACATGCCCGTGATCGGCCACTCGCAGCGCCGCACGCGCGTTCTGTTCGACGAGCAGGATGCTGACGCCACTGGCGCGCAGGTCGTCCACGATGGTGAAGATCTCGCGCACGATGAGCGGCGCCAGGCCCAGGCTGGGTTCGTCCAGCATCAACAGTTTGGGCTGGCCCATCAGCGCGCGGCCCAGGGCCAGCATCTGGCGTTCGCCGCCGGACAAGGTGCCAGCCGCTTGCGCGCGGCGCTCCTTCAGGCGCGGGAAGCGCGTGTAGACGCTGTCCATGCCGTCGCGCCAGCGCTTGTCGCCGAGCTTCTTGGGCCGCCAGCCGCCGAGCAGCAGGTTGTCCTCGACGGTCATGGTGCCGAACAGCTCGCGCTTCTCGGGCACCAGGGCCAGACCGGCGAGCACGCGCTCTTCCAGCGTCAGCTTGGCGATGTCTTCGCCCGCAAAGCGCAGCCTGCTGCTGCGCGACGGGATCAGGCCCATCAGCGCGCCCAGCAGCGTGGACTTGCCGGCGCCGTTGGGGCCGATGACGGTGACGACGCTCTTCTCCGCCGCGGTGAAGCTCAGCCCATGCAACACCTCGGCACGCCCATAGCCGGCGAGCAGGTCGACGACCTCCAGCAATGCGCTCATTCGTCCGCTCCCAGGTAGGCCGCACGCACCGCCGGGCTGGCCTGCACTTCGGCTGGTGTGCCCTCCATCAGCCAGCGACCGAACTCCATGACGACGATGCGGTCGGTCAGCCTCATGACGAAGTCCATGTCGTGCTCCACGAGCAGCAGCGACAGGCCCTCGCCCTTCAGCTGCCGCAGCACTTCGGCGAGCGCTTCCTTCTCCTTGTGGCGCAGGCCGGCGGCTGGTTCGTCCAGCAGCAGCAGCGACGGGTCGCTGGCCAGCGCGCGGGCGATCTCGACGAGGCGCTGCGGCCCCAGCGCCAAGTTGCCGGCCAGCTCATGGGCTTGGTCGCCCAAGCCGATGCGGCGCAGCTGGCGCATGGCCTCGGCGCGCGCCTGCGCCTCCTCGGCTCTGTTCAGGCCGAGCATCGCTCGCACGGTGCCGCTCTTGGTGCGCAAGTAGGTGCCCAGCGCCACGTTCTCCAGCACCGTCATGTCGGGCACCAGCTTCACATGCTGGAAGGTGCGGCTCAAGCCGGCGCGGGCGATGTCGCGGCTCTCGCGGCCGTCCATGCGTTGGCCGAGCAGCTCGACCTCGCCGCTGGTGAGCGGCAGCACGCCGGAGACAAGGTTGAAGGTCGTGCTCTTGCCCGCGCCATTGGGGCCGATGAGGCCGACGATGTCGCCGGCGCGGATCGCAAAGCTGATGTCGTTGACGGCGACCAGGCCGCCGAAGGTCTTCCTGATCTTGCGCACGTCCAGCAGCGCCGCGCCCGGCTGCGGATGGCTACGCGAACTCAAGACAGGCACCGATTCGTCCACCGCCCTCGCGCGGCCCGCCGGCAGCCAGCGCGCGATCAGCGGCCACAGGCCGTCCGGCGCAAAGCGCAGCACCAGCACCAATACGACGCCGAAGACGATGATTTCGTAGTTGCCCGAACCGCCGAAGACCATGGGCAGCACGACCTTGAGCTGGTCCTCCGCCAGTTTCACCAGCGCCGCCCCCGTGAAGGCGCCGCCGACCGTGCCGATGCCACCGAGCACGGCCATGAAGAGGTATTCGATGCCGAACTTGATGCCGAAGGGCGAGGGGTTCACGCTGCGCTGCATGTGGGCATACAGCCAGCCCGACACCGAGGCCAGCAGCGCCGCGACGACGAACATGATGAGTTTGTAGCGAAAGGTCGATGCGCCCATGGCCTCGGGCATGGTCGAGCCGCCACCGCGGTTGGTGTTCAGCGCCCGCATGATGCGGCCCGGCCGGGAGTCCAGCAGCCGCGTGACGCCCAGGGCCGCGAGCAGGGCCGCGAGCCAGATCAGCAGATAGATGCGGCGCTCGCTCTGGAAGCTGAAATCACCGAGCGTGATGGCCGGCAGGCCGAGCAGGCCGTCGTACTTGCCCAGCGCCTCCAGGTTGCCGACGAGGTAGTACAGCGCCAGGCACCAGCAGATGGTGGCCAGCGGCAGGTAGTGGCCCGACATGCGCAGCGTCAGCGCGCCGATGACCAGGGCCAGCACCAGCGTGATCGCGAGGCCCGCCACCAGCCCCAGCCACGGCGACATGCCCAGCGCGTTGCAAAGATAGCCGGTTGCGTAGGCACCGACACCGGCAAACGCGGCCTGGCCAAACGACGTCAGGCCGCCGACGCCCGTCAACAGCACAAGGCCGAGCACAACCAGAGAAAACAGGCCGATGTAGTTGAGCTGCGTGATCCAGAAATCCGGCACCGGGGCGAAGGGCAGGACCAGCAGGACCGTGGCCGCTATCGCGGCGAGCGCGGGGCGTTTCTGTGAAGCGATCATGGATTGCTGGGACCGATGAACACAGCCACAGAGGCACAGAGGCACAGAGGTTGAAAGGTCATAGCGCAACCCTTTGCAGCCCCTGCCGCAGTTGGGCGTGATTGAAGTTAATCAAAAGACCGGTGGGCACTTTCAACAACCTCAGGTAGGTCAGCAACTGCGCCGTATGAATCGGCGCAAGCCGCTCCACCGCCTTCAGTTCCACCACCAACTGCCGTTCGATCAGCAGGTCGACGCGGTAGCTGGACCCCAGCAACTCACCCTTGTAAAGCATCGGCACTTCAACCTGCCGGTCAACCTTCAGACCACGAATGCGCAACTCAATATCCATGGCAGCTTCATAAATGCTTTCAAGAAGCCCCGGCCCCAACTCCCGATGTACCTCGATGGCCGCAGCGATCACAGTTTCCGTGACCGCATAACTCTGTGCCTCTGTGCCTCTGTGGCTGTGTTCAGAGACCGTCATCAATGCTCCTCGTGGTGCGGATCCACGAAGGACCGCCAGAGGAGGATCGGCAGGATCACCGTGAAAACGATGACCTCCTTGAAGGCGCTGGCCCAGAAGGAGCCGAAGCTCTCGATAAGGCCGACGCCGATCGCGCCGGCCAGCGCCATCGGGAAGCTGGCCAAGCCACCGAACACCGCGGCGACGAAGCCCTTCAGGCCGATCAGGAAGCCGGTGTCGTAATAGATGGTCGTCGACGGCGAGATCAGCAGGCCCGACAGCGCGCCGATGAAGGCCGCCATCGTGAAGCTCAGCGAGCCGGCCGCGTCGCCCGAAATGCCCATCAGCCGCGCGCCGGTGCGGTTGATCGAGGTGGCGCGCAGGGCCTTGCCCATCAGGGTGCGCTCGAAGAAGAAGAACATCGCCACGAGCAGCGCGATGGAGGCGCCGAAGATGATCAGCGTCTGGCCCGTGAAGCTCAACGGCCCGACGTCGTAGCGCGCTTCCCAGAAGGCCGGTGTGCGATAGCCCTCGGCACCGAAGAAGACCAGGCCGACGCCGGTCAGCGCGAAGTGCACGCCGACGGACACGATGAGCAGCGTCAGCACACTGGCGCCCGACAGCGCGCGATAGGCCAGGCGGTAGAGCAGCGGGCCCATCGCCGTGACGATGGCCAGGGTCAGCAGCACCTGGATCCACAGCGCTGGCTGTTCCTGCGCCAACATCGGCAAAGCCACAGCCATGCCGATGGGAAAGCTCAGCGTCTGCATCAGCCCGAAAGCGATGCGCGCCATCGGCCGCCGCTCACGCAAACCCTGAATCACGTCCAGCATCGCAACCGCCGTGGCCATCAGCAGCAGCAGCCAGACCGTGCCCGGCACCTTGCCCATCTGCAGTGAAGCCAACGTCAGCGCGCCGAAGGCAACGAACTCGCCCTGGGGAATGAAGATGACGCGGGTGACCGAGAACACCAGCACCAGGGCAAGGGCGACCAGCGCGTAGATCGCGCCGTTGGTCAGGCCATCCAGGCCCAGGATCGCGGCAATCGTCAGGTCCATCGGGGGGGCGCGCAGGCTAGCAGCAGGAAGTGCGCGGATCGTAGCGACGATTTCCTACTCGACCCTTGCGCGAACCCTCACTTGTCCGGCTTGTCAGCCGGCCGGCGCGGCGTCTTCGCCAGCGTCCAGCGCCCCCCACCGGTCAGCTTCAGCACATGGCGGTGAAAGCCCGCCACGGCGGCGCGGTGGGCGATGCTGATCAGGGTGGTGCCGCGTTCGGCCAGCCGCTGGTACAGCCGCTTCTGGTTGGCATCATCCAGCGCGCTGGTGGCCTCATCCAGGATGGCCAGGCGCGGCGCATGCACCAGCAGGCGCGCGAATGCCAGGCGCTGCTGCTCGCCGCCGCTGAGCAGCTTTTCCCAGTCCTCGCTGCGGTCCAGGCCGCTGTCGCCTTCGGCGAGGTGGCGCAGCTGCACCTCGTCCAACACCTTCAGCAGCGCCTCGTCGTCGAGCTTGCTTTGCGTGCTGGGGTAGATGAGTTGGCTGCGCAGCGTGCCCACCTGCAGATAGGGCCGCTGCGGCAGGAAAAAGACATCCTCGCGCGGCGGGTGCAGTACCTGGCCGCTGCCCTGGGTCCACAGGCCGGCGATGGCGCGCAGCAGCGAGCTCTTGCCACAGCCACTGGCACCGGTGATCAACAGTGAGCCGCCTTCCGGCACGTGCAGGGAGAGCTTTTCGACCAGCACCCGGTCGCTGCCCGGCGCGTGCACGGTGAGGTCCTTGATGTTCAGCTCGCGGCCTTCCTGGCGGTCGATGCCGGCCTCGGGCAGTGCCGCATCCAGCACTTCGGTCATCACATGCAGGCGGTCGATGCCGGCCACGAAGCGCGAGAGGCTTTCGAAGTTGTCGATGATGAGGGACACCGCCCCCAGCACCGCCGCAAAGGCGCCACCGGCCTGCACGGCCTGACCCACCTCGAGTCGCCCGCCAAGCACGTCGGCGGCCAGCACGACGCTGGGCACCAGCAGGCTCAGCTGGCTGAAGGCCCGCTGGAAAAGGTTGAGCCCGAACTGCGCGCGGATCAGCTTGCGTGTGTTCAGCAGCGTGGCGCGCAGGCGCTGCTGCAGCTGGTGGCGCTCCTGGTCTTCACCGCCATAGAAGGCGATGGACTCGGCGTTCTCGCGCACGCGCATCAGCCGGAAGCGGAAGTCCGCCTCGCGCTTGAGCTGCCAGTAGTTGAGCCGGATCAGCGGCCGCCCGAACAGGCCGAGAGACAGCAGGGTGCCGGCCACTGCGTAGACGACGAGAAAGCCCACCAACGAATGCGACAGCGACCACAGCACGGCACTGAAGGCCACCAGTTGCATCAGCGAGCCCAGCAGGATGAGCAGGAAGTGCAGCGACCGGCTGGTGAAGGTGTTGATGTCGTCGGCGATGCGCTGGTCCGGGTTGTCGATCTCGTCGCCGGCGATGTGGAAGTAACGGCGCTCGCGCAGATAGCCGTCCAGGAAGCGGTGGGTCAGCCAGCGCCGCCAGTCGTTGGCATAGGCGTCGCGGGCGTAGTAGTAGATGGCAAAGATAGGCACCGCGAAGGCCATGATCCACAGCATGGCGCGCACCGCGGCCCAGAAGCGCGGCTCGTCGCGCGCCGCCAGTGCCGAGGTCAGCTCGCCGGTCTGGTTGTTCAGCAACACGGCGAACTGCGTCTCGGCCAGCATCAGCACGATGAGCCCGACCAAGAAGGCCCAGGCCCAGACGCGCCGGTCGCCCACCCAATAGGGTTTGGCCACGGTCATGAAGCGTTTCAATGCAGAAACAGGGGCGGCCATGAGTAAGCGATTGCAGTTGTCTAGACAAGGCTATCGTTACGGCCGGCGGTGGACTGTCGGACGGCATGCCGACGCGGCCAAAGCAAAGGCGCCCTCGCGGGGCGCCTTTGCTTTGGCGAGTTGCAGGGTCAGCCGTTGCGGGTGACCACCAGCTGGTTGTTGACCTGCTTCACCCCGTCGATGGCCGCGGCCAGCGTCGTAGCGCGCTCGCGCGACCTCGGGTCGGGCGCCTGACCGGACAGCGTCACCTGCCCGTCACGGGTGTCGACATTGATCTGCGTGGCCTTCAGCTGGTCATCCACGGCCAGCGCGGCATTGACCTTGGCCGTGATGTTCATGTCTGAAGAAACGCGGGCTGTCGCATCCGCGGCCTCGCGCGCCGACATGCGGGCGTCGGCCAGGACTTCGCTGCCTTCGCGCTTGGCATCGGCCACGGCGTTGTCCGCGCGCTGGCCGGCGCTCAGTTCATCGTCGGGCTGGCGGCTGCAGGCGCCAAGCGCGGCGGCCATGGCGAGAGTGGCCAGCAGGGGCAGGCGGGCAGTGGTGTGCTGTTTCATTGGGGCGTCCTTTCCGGTGCGAGGCCATCAGGCCGGTTTTCATACTTTGGACGTCTCTGGCCGCACCCGATTTCGGCCCAGGCGCCGATCGCCTGTCGGACCGAACCGACAGGCGCGTGTGTCAGCCAGCGTCCTACAGGCATGGGGCCCCCCGTCCCACGCCGGTCCCGGCAACCGGCCGCGAGCATGGCCTTCATGAAAGTCGCCGTCACCATTGCCGGCGCCGTCGTGCTGGTCGTCATTGCCGTCGTGGGCATGGATCTGGCCGGCTGGCCTGGCCTCGCGCCCCGGCTGGCCGCCCAGGCCGAGCGCGGCCTGGACATGGACGCCGGTGCTCGGCTGCACCTATTGTGGAAACCTCGGCTCGAGGCCCCCCGGCTGCGCGTCAGCGGCACCCGCGGCGAGCCCCTGGCCGACGCCAAGGACGTGCTGCTGAACTGGCAATGGGGTGACATCTGGGCCTGGCGCCGCGGCGCACCGCTGCGGCTGCGCCTGGTACAGGCCGAGTCCTTGTCCCTGAACTGGCAGCGTGACGCCGCCGGCCGCACGGCCTGGCCGGTGCAACCCTCGGGCGCCCGCGATGAGCCGGCCGAGCTGCCGCAGATCGACCACCTCGTCGTCCGCCACGGCAGCGCCCAGCTGGACGATGCGCCGCTGCTGTTGGTCGGCGACGCCCGCTTCGCGACCCAGGCCGACGGTCAGTGGACGGCCGATTTGAAGGGCAAGCTGCGCGGCCAGCAACTCGCGCTGAAGGCCGAAGCCGGCGCCGGGCTGGCCCTGCTCGCGCCCGCCGACACCGGCCTGCCGCCGGTGCAGCTGCGTGCCGAACTGACCCAGCGTGACGGCCGCATCGCTTTCGCCGGCACGGCCGCATCGCTGCTCGACGCCCGCGCGCTGGACGGCCAGCTGCAGGTGCGCGGCAACTCGCTGGCCGACGTCGGCCGCCCTTTCGGAATCACCCTGCCCAGCACGCCGCCGCTGGAGCTCAGCGGGCGGCTGCAGCATGCCTCGGGCGTCTGGCAGCTGGGCGGTGCCCGTGCCCGCATCGGCAAGAGCCAACTGGCCGGCGATTTCAGCTTCGACACCCGCGAGAAGTCAACACGGCGCCCCATGCTCAGCGGCATGCTGCGTGGCGGCCCGCTGCGACTGGCCGACTTAGGCCCAGCCGTCGGCGCGGATGCGCCACCCAGCCGCCCGGGCCGCGTGCTGCCCGACCGGCCGCTGGACCTGCCGTCGCTGAGCACGATGGACGCGCGCGTCGCCGTCGCGCTGACCCAGCTCGACCTCGGCAGCGCCAAGCTTGCGCCGCTGGCACCGGTGAATACCAGCGTGGTGCTGGAAGGCGGCGTGCTGACGCTGGAGAACTTCAATGCCGGCGTGGCCGGCGGCGAGCTGGCCGGCCGGCTGCGGCTGGACACGCGCCCCAGCCCGCCGCTGTGGCAGGTGCATGCCGACGTACGCGGCATGGCCATTGAGCAGTGGTTCAAGTTCCAGGCCAAGAGCCTGAGTGAACACCCCGTGACCGGCCGCATGCGCGCCGACATCGACGTGCAGGGCCACGGGGGCAGCACGGCCGCATTGCTGGCCAGCCTGAACGGCCCTATTCGCCTGCAGCTCGACAAGGGCAGCATTTCCCATCTGCTGACCGAAGCCACCGGGCTGGACCTGGCTCAAGGCCTGGGCATCCTGCTGCGCGGCGACAAGAACCTGGCGCTGAATTGCGCCCGCCTGGACGGCAATTTCAAGGCGGGTGTGCTGAGGCCACGCTCGGCCGTGGTGGACAACCGCGACAGCCGCATCGACATCGACGGCCGCATCAGCCTGGCCGACGAGACACTGGACCTGCGGGTGGTCGCCAGGCCCAAGGACTTCTCGTTGCTGACGCTGCGTTCACCGGTGCGCGTGCAGGGCACTTTGGGCGACCCGCGCATCGCCCTGGAGGGCAAGGCCCTGGGCGGCAAGGCCATTGCCGCCATCGCCCTGGGGGCGCTGGCGCCGCCGGCCGCCCTGTTGGCCTTCGTCGATCCCGGGGAGGACCTGCCGCCCGTGAGCTGCGATGGACCGGCTGCGGCGCCACGTGCGGATGCGAGCGCCAAGCCGGCTGTAACCGCGTCGGCGGCTTCCTACCCGGCAGCGCGGCGGGGGCCGGCACCCCAGCACCAGCGCCAGCCCTAGATTAGCGATGCCAACAGTCCAAGGAGAAACCTCATGCTGCGTTACGCGATCATCTTCTTTGTTGTCGCCCTCGTGGCGGCCCTGTTCGGCTTTGGCGGCATTGCCGCCAGCGCCGCAGGCATTGCCCAACTGCTGTTTTACGGCTTCATCATCCTGGCCATCATCAGCCTGGTGGTGGGGTTGATGCGCAGATAGCGACTCGGTTCGTCCCTGCGCGTGGCCCGCGTTCAGCTTCGAGAAGAAGCGCGACGCGGGCCACGCTTTTTGGTGCAGTTCCGACAGGCCTGCCACAAGCTGACAGGCTTGGAGCAAGGATCAATCAACGGGCCAGGCGCTCAACGGCCGCGATGGGGCTGTTCCTGGATGGCGTCGAGGAACTCGCGCAACGTCTCGCTGCAAGGCCCCTGGGGGCAGAGGAAGAGGCCTTCGGCCTCGGCGGGCACATCGGCCGCAAAGCCCAGTGTGCTCAGCGAATTCATCGCGTCGCCGCATAGCGCCACGGTGCGGCCGCAGCGCCAGGCCATTTTCAGCAGGGCTTGCAACTTGGCGCAGCCGGTTGGTGCAGCCCAGGCGTCGGAATTCAGCACGATAAGGCCGTCGGCCCAATCCGCCTCGACGGGCGGTTCGCCGAACTCGTCGTCCAGACGCCAGTCCAGGCGATGCACGCTGCTGTTTGCCGCCAGTACCGCCAGGTCGGCTTCGCAAGCCTGCATCACATCGGCCGTGCCGACCACGCAGATCAGCACGTCCGCAGCCTGCGAAGGTGCTGTTTCCAGCCGGGGCGGGCTGTCCATCATCGTGTCCATGATTGCATCTCCGCAAATCGGGATGCTTCACTCTCGCGCGGCCACCTCCGCACCCGCGTGAGCCTGCGGCGCGACGCCGTGTAGGACGGCGCGCCAGGCCCGCCTCAGTCCCCCAGGCGACGCTCCAGCATCGCATCGACGCTGTCCGCCAGGCGGCTCAGCAGCCCGCCGAGCACCGCCACCTCCTCGGCGCTGAAGCCCTGCAGCGCCTCCGCGCTCAACGCCTGCATAACGCCACGCGCCTTGGGCATGCGCTCGCGGCAGGCGGTCGTCAGCGAGATGAGGCGGCTGCGGCCGTCCTCGGGGTCGGGCACTCGCTCGACGAGGCCGTCTCTTTCCATGCGCGCCAGCAACTGGGCCATGCTGGGTTGCTCCACATGGGCCAGCCGCGCCAGCTCCGCCTGGGAGCGCGGCTTGCCGTCCTTCAGCGCCATCAGCACCGGCAGCTGGCCCAGCGCGAAGCCCTGCTCGCGCAGCAATTGGTCGGCCATGCGCTGGAAACCGCGGTGGACATGGCCGATCAGCTTCAGCGGCGGTTGGGGTTCTCGAGGCTCGGGCATGGACGCACAGAAAGGACTGATGAACGGTCCTTGACTTTACATAGGCGCCTATCTTAATATGAATAGGCTCCTATGCAGCGAGCTCGGCGTCTCATCCCGCTCCAGTCTCTGCTGCCACGTCCGGGCACGCCCTCGCGCACACTGCGTGGCAATCCCAACGCCGCCATCGAGCGGCACGCCAGCGCCCAACATCCCCCCATCAGGCCCCGCGCCTGCCACCGCCGCCGCCCATGCCCGAAGCCACCGCTCCAGCCACTGCCCCGCCGCTCGCCTTCACCCCCTACCAGCGCTTTGCCACCGGCCTGCTGACACTGCTGCAGTTCGCCGTCATCCTGGACTTCATGATCATGTCGCCGCTCGGCGCCATGATCATGCCGGCCATGTCGATGACAGCCCAGCAGTTCGGCCTGGTCGTGTCGGCCTATGCCTTCAGCGCCGGCATCTCCGGCCTGCTGACGGCAGGCTTTGCCGACCGCTTCGACCGCAAGAAGCTGCTGCTGTTCTTCTACGGCGGGTTTCTGCTCGGCACGCTGTGGTGCGGCCTGGCCACCAGCTTCGAGTCGCTGCTGATGGCGCGCATCGTCACCGGGCTGTTCGGCGGTGTCATCGGCTCCATCGTCATGGCCATCGCCGCCGACCTCTTCGAGCCGGCACTGCGGGGGCGCGTCATGGGCCTGCTGCAGGGCGGCTTTGCGGCCAGCCAGGTGCTGGGCCTGCCTTTCGGCCTCTACCTCGCCACGCACTGGGACTGGCACGCGCCCTTCATGGCATTGGTGGCCTTCGGAGCAGTCGGCGGCCTGCTGATCGCCTGGCGCATGAAGCCGGTGGATGCCCACTTGAAGCTGCAGAGCGACCGCAGCGCCTTCGCCCACCTCTGGCACACCGTCGCCAAGGCCCGCCATGTGCACGCCTTCGTCATCACGGCGCTGCTGACGACCGGCGGCTTCATGATCATGCCCTTCGCCAGCGCCTTCTCGGTGAACAACGTCGGCATCGACCTGCAGCACCTGCCCATGGTCTATCTCGTCACCGGCATCAGCACGATGTTCGTCGCGCCGCTGGTGGGCCGCCTCGTCGATCGCTTCGGCCCATTGCCGGTGTTCTTCACGGGCAGTGCCATCACCATCGTGATGGTGGCGATCTACACGCGGCTGGGTCCGTCATCGCTGACGACGCTGGTCGTCGTCAACGTCATCCTCTTCGCCGGCATCTTCTCGCGCATGGTGCCCTGGCAGGTTGTCGTCACCGGCATCCCCGCGCCGGAGCAGCGCGGCGCCTTCACGGCCATCAATGCGGCGTTGCAGCAGCTGGCTGGCGGCCTGGCGGCGCTGGTGTCCGGCCATATCGTGAGCATTGGCACCGACGGCAGGCTGGAGCACTTTCCGTGGGTCGGCAACGTGCTGATCGGCACGACGCTGATCGTCTGTGTGCTGCTGTGGCAGTTGCAGAAGAACGTGCCCAGGAAAAGTCCACGCTGACGAGCAGGCCGCGCCCCCCGGCCCGGCGGCCAGGCGGATGCTGGCGCCATTGCGCGCTGCCACTCACCCGACGTGGCCGAATCCCGGCGCAGGCACGCAGCGCCCCTGAAACGAGGCGTTTGTCACGGGTTGCCGTCTGGTGCCACATGCGGGCCGATGTCGCGTTGCCCCCGTCATGTCGCTGCGTTATCGTCGAGCGACCGGGTCACCGTTGGGAGGGTGCATGGGGCAGCCACAAAGCCGGGCATGTTGCATTGCAGCAGCTGCGCTATGGGCGGCGCCCGCGGCGGCCCAGGCCCCTCTGGTCGACCTCAGCCTGGAAGAGCTCGGTAACGTCACCATCACCTCCACTGCCAAGCGTGAACAGCGCCTGGGGGATGCGGCGGCCTCACTCTTTGTCATCACCGCCGACGACATCCGCCGCGCCGGCGTGACCCGCCTGCCCGAGGCCCTGCGCCTGGCGCCGAATCTGCACGTCGCCGAAACCTCGAGCGGCGACTATTCGATTAGTGCACGCGGCTTCAATGCCGGCTCGGCCAACAAGTTGCTCGTCCTTGTCGACGGGCGCTCGGTCTACACGCCGCTGTTTGCCGGCGTTTTCTGGGACGTGCAGGACGTGGCACTGGAAGACATCGATCGCATCGAGGTCAGCAGCGGCCCCGGCAGCACACTGTGGGGCGTCAACGCCGTCAACGGCGTCATCAACATCATCACGCGCAGTGCCTCGACCACGCGCGGCAGCCTGGTATCGGCGGCGACGGGCAGCCACGAGCGCGACACGGTGCTGCGCCATGGCTGGTCGCTGGGCGACGGCGGCGACATGCGCCTCTACCTCAAGCACACCAGCCAAGGCCGCACCGAAACGGCGGCGGGCACGCCCGTGGAGGATGCGGGCCACATGCTCAGGGGCGGCTTTCGCGCCGACTGGGGCCGCGGCAACGATCGCGTCACACTGCAGGGCAATGCCTATCGCGGCAACCACGGCCAGCCGCTGCCGGGCAGCATCGACGTCACGGGCGTGAACTTCGCGCTGGACACCATCCGGCTCTCCGGTGCCAACCTGCTGGCGCGCTGGGATGGGCCGATCGGCGGCGGCGAACTCAGCGTGCAGGGCTATCTGGACCGCACCGTGCGCGTGAACCCGCCCACCTTCGACGAGACGCTGGAGATCGCCGATTTCGAAGTGCAGTACACGTTGCGGCCCACGCCTGACCACACCGTCGTGCTAGGCGCCAACCATCGTCGCTCGCAGGACCGCGTCGGCCACGGCGCGCCTGAGTTCGCCTTCCTGCCCGAGCGACTGAACCAGGCCTGGACCAGCCTGTTTGTTCAGGACGAGGTCGCGGTTGCCGAGGGCCTGCGCGTGACACTCGGTGCGCGTGTCGAACGCAATGACTACACGGGCAACGAGTTCCTGCCCAATCTGCGCCTGGCATGGAAGCCTTCGCCCGGCCAGCTGTGGTGGGCTTCGGCCGCACACACCGTGCGCGCGCCCTCGCGGCTGGACCGCGACATCTACATCCCTGCCCAGCCGCCTTTCATCCTCGACGGCGGCGCGGGCTTTCGCGCCGAGACGGCCAATGTGCTGGAGCTCGGCTACCGCGGCCAGCCACTGCCCGCACTGACGCTGTCGGCCACGGCCTTTCATGGCAACTACGACCATCTGCGCACCCAGGAGCTGGCGCCCAGCGGCACGTCGGTCTATTTCGGCAACGGCATGAAAGGCCGCGTCAGCGGCCTGGAGGCCTGGGGCAGCCTGCAGGCTGCGTCCTGGCTGCGCCTGCACGGCGGCGTCACGCTGCTGAGGCCGCACCTGCAGCTCAAGCCGGGCAGCATCGACACCGCCGACTCCGTGGCCGCCGCCTCCGGCGCCATGCCACGCCAGCTGTGGCGGCTGCGTGCGGCCTTCAACCTGCCCAGCGATGCCGAACTGGACCTCATGCTGCGCCATGTCGGCGCCCTGAGCGCGCCAGACGTGCCGGCCTACACGGCCGTGGACCTGCGCCTTGGCCGGCGCATCGGCCCCGATGTCGACCTCGCGCTGGTGGCCCAGAACCTGTTCGGCAGCCACGGCGAGTTCACCGCCATCCAAACCCGCACCGAGTTCGGCCGCAACCTCATGCTCCAGATGCGCATGCGCTTCTTCTGATGAAGGTCGCCCGCCTCGCCCGCCGAACGCTGCTGCTCGCGGCGTTGGCCATCGCGGGCGGCGCGCGTGCGGGCGACGATGACGGCATGGCCGAATACCAGGTCAAGGCCGCCTTCGTCTGCAAGTTCGGCAACTACATCGACTGGCCACCGCAGTCGCTGGGCCCGGTGGGCGAGCCGTCTCGCATCGGCGTGCTGGCCAGCGAGGCGGTCGTCGAGGAGTTCCGCCGCACCGCCACGGCCACCTCCGTGGCCGGGCGGCCCGTCGAGGTGCGCCGGCTCGTGCGCGGCGAAGTGCCAGAGGGCGTCCACGCCCTCTTCGTTTCGCGCGGCATGGTCTCCTACACACCCAACCTGCTCGCGGCCGTACAAGGGAGGCCAGTCCTCACAGTCACCGAGTTTGACCCCGGCGGCGCAATGGGCATGATCAATTTCGTCGTCATCGACGACAAGGTGCGTTTTGACATCCTGTTGCCGCCCGCCACGCAAAGCGGCCTCAAGATCAGCGTGCGCCTGCTCGGCGTCGCGCGTCGGGTTGAAGGCAAGTCATAGATGTTCAGGCTCTCACTCCAACGGAGACTGCTCGGCGTCACGATGTTGACGGCCCTGGTCGCGTTGCTTGTCGCGCTGGGCGCGATGGTGGCCTATGACCTGAAGTCCTATCACGAAGGCTGGGTGGCTGATCTCAAGGCCCAGGCCGAGTTGCTCGGCCATTCGACGGCGCCGGCGCTGGAGTTCGACGACGTCAAGGTGGCCAGCGAGAACCTTGCGCTGCTGCGCCTGCAGCCGCGCGTGCGTGCCGCCGCCATCTACGGCGCCCAGGGCGAGCGCTTCGCCTCCTACACGGCCGCGGGCGCCGACGCGCCGCTGCCCGCGCATGCTGAAAAGCAGGGCGTGCACCGTGCCGACCGCGACATCGCCGTCGCCCTGCCCATCGTGCAGGACGGGCGCGCCATCGGCAGCGTCTATCTGCGCGCCGAGTACGCGCTGCATGACCGCGTGCTGACCTATCTCGGCATCGCCGCGGTGGTCGCCCTGGCCGCGCTGGGCATCGCTTTCCTGTTTTCCATGCGGCTGCAGCGCGCCGTGGTGCAGCCCATCCTCGCCATCAGCGATGTGGCCCGCGACGTCATGCAGCGCCAGGACTATTCGCGCCGGGCCGCCAAGATGACCGACGA
This sequence comes from Roseateles sp. P5_D6, assembly GCF_054049415.1. NCBI lineage: Bacteria > Pseudomonadati > Pseudomonadota > Betaproteobacteria > Burkholderiales > Sphaerotilaceae > Roseateles > Roseateles sp. P5_D6. The sequence continues at coordinate 16,906 of NZ_JBFUMK010000007.1, forward strand.
TGAGGTCGGCGTGCTGGCCGATTCCTTCAACGGCATGCTGGGTGAGATCGAGAAGCACGCCCAGGAAGTCATGCGGCTCAACGAGCAGCTGGAAGCCCGCGTGCACGAGCGCACCGCCCAGCTCGAGACCTCCAATGAGGACTTGCGGCTCGCCACCGCCGTGGCCGAGAAGGCCAACCGCGCGAAGTCGGAATTCCTGTCCAGCATGAGCCACGAGCTGCGCACGCCGCTGAACGCCATCATCGGTTTCGGCCAACTGCTGGGCACCAACATCGCTGACGCCAAGCCCGAGCGGCGCCAGGAGTTTGTCGACCACATCGTCGGCGCCGGCAAGCATCTGCTGACGCTGATCAACGAGATCCTCAACCTCGCGCGCATCGAGAGCGGCCATGTGGAGCTGTCGGTCGAGCCGGTGCCGCTGGACGATGTGCTGGCGGAATGCCGCAAGATGATCGAGCCGATGGCCAGCCAGCGCGCCATCGCCACCCAGTTCGTCAACAGCAGCGGCTGCGTGGCGCTGGCCGACCGCATGCGGCTCAAGCAGGTGGTGCTCAACCTCGTCAGCAACGCCATCAAGTACAACCGCCCCGGCGGCTCGGTGCGCGTGGACTGCGACCGGTTCGATGCCGGGCATGTGCGCATCTCGGTGAAGGACACCGGCGCCGGGCTCAAGCCCGAGCAGGTCGAGGCGCTGTTCCAGCCCTTCAACCGCCTCGGCCAGGAGGGCGGCCCCGAGCAGGGCACCGGCATCGGCCTGGTCGTCACCCAGCGCCTGGTCGAGCTGATGGGCGGCCAGATCGGCGTGCACAGTGTGCCCGGCGAAGGCAGCGTGTTCTGGGTCGACCTGCGGGCCAGCGAACTGCCCGCCGTGCCGCACGCCGAAACCGACTGGGGCGACCTGGCCAGCCTGACGGCCGCGCCGCGTGAGGGCGAGGCGCCAGCCACCGTGCTCTATGTGGAAGACAACCCCGCCAGCCGCCAGCTCGTCGAGGAGCTGCTGGCCGCACGCGGCGACATCCGGCTGCTGACGGCGCCCGACGGCCAGCGCGGGGTCGAGATGGCCCGGCAATATGTGCCCGACGTCATCCTGATGGACAACAACATGCCGCGCATGACCGGGCGCGAGGCCCAGTCCATCCTGCACATGGACCCGCGAACAGCCCATATCCCCATCATCGCGCTGACCGCCAACGCCATGCCCGATGCCGCGGTGGCGGGCCTGGCCGCAGGCTTCTTCCGCTACCTGACCAAGCCGCTGGAGCCGCGGCGGCTGCTGGAGGCGCTGGACAGCGCGCTGGCCACCGCGCGGGCGCGACGCTAGACGGCTGCCGCGGGTTTCTGCTGCTGATCGCGAAAGCGCCGCTGAGCCAGCACCAGCATGCGGGCGAAGGAGACGACCGGGCGCGGCAGCGGCTGCGGCCGCGGAAGCGTGGGCAGGGGCAAGGTGTTCATCTGAAGTCCTCAGTGAAGTCAACCGAAGGTGAAGGCATAGGCGCGGGCGCCGGGTGCATCGAAGCGGATCTCGAAAGTGCGTGCGCGCACCGGGCCTTGCTGGCGCACCAGCTGATAGAGGCGCTCGCCACTGGCCAGGCCGCGGCCGTCGGCGCCCACGTCCAGGCCCGCGTCGGTGCCAGGCGGCTGGCCGTCGAGGGTGATGCGGAATGGCAGCGGCTTGCCGTCAGTTGCGGGACCAAGCACGAGGTGCAGGTCGCGCGCTTGAAAGCGCAGCGCCACGCTGCCGCTGTCGCCCGACAGCTCGGCGTACTCGGGGCGCACGGTCCAGTCGCCGGCCAGCGACCACTCATTGAGCCGGGGGGTGCCACCGGCATAGCGCTTGAGGCGGTCGGGCAGGATGCCGCGGGCTGCACCGTGCCCATGGCCGAGATAGGTCTCGGGTGAGCGCACATTGGCGATGTCGGGCGCCAGGCCGATGCCGGTCGCCGCAACCTGGGCCATGCCCGCCTCCGGCGCCTTGCCAGCCTCGCGCAGCAGCTCGCGGATGACCCGCTCGGCGCGCTCATAGTCGCCCTCGCCGAGCTGCTGGTGGCGCACGCGGCCCTGGGCGTCAACGAAATACAGCGCGGGCCAGGCCTGGTTGCCAAAGGCGCGCCAGATGGTGAAGTCGTTGTCGAGCACGATGGGGTAGTCGAGCTTTCCTTCCATCGCGGCCTGGCGCACGCGCTTCACATCGCGCTCGAAGCCGAACTCAGGCGCATGCACGCCGACGACGACCAGGCCCTGGGGGCCGTATTTCTGCGACCAGGCGCGCAAGTACGGCAGGGTGCGCTGGCAGTTGATGCAGGAATAGGTCCAGAAGTCGACCAGCACGACCTTGCCGCGCAGGCCGGCGAGTGCCAGCGGCGGTGAGTTGATCCATTCGCCGCCACCGTCCAGGCGCGGGTCGGCCGAGGCGTGAGCGGTCATGAACAGGGCGAGCGCGGCGGCGACGGAGAGCCTTCTGGCGAAGTTCATGACGTGGAACTGCGGGTTGCGAAATCGATGGCGTTCATTATTATTGACCGATCGTTCAAAAACAAGTCCAATTCATTCATGGCAAGACCTTCCGAATTCGACAGGGACGAAGTCCTCCACCGCGCGATGGAGGTGTTCTGGTGCCAGGGCTTCGAGGCGACGGGCATGCCCCACCTCGTCGAGGCCATGGGCATCGGCCGTCAAAGCCTCTACAACGCCTTCGAGAGCAAGCGCGGCCTCTTCCTGGAGGCTCTGCGCCTTTACCAGGCCGAGCGCGCCAAGTCGCTGCAGAAGGTGCTGGCATCCGCGCCCTCGCCGCTGGCCGGCATCGAGACGCTGCTGACGTCCATCGCCACCTCCAGCGGCGTGGCGCGCACGCGCGGCTGCATGTCGGTCAACACCGCCGCCGAGATCGGCACCAGTGACGAAGAGGTCGCCGCCATCCTGCGCGAGGGCGCTAGGCGCTCCAAGGCCGACGTCGCCGCCGCGCTGGCGCAGGCCAAGCAGCAGGGCGAACTGCCGCCCAGCCTCGACGAGACCGCTGCCGCCGACTTCGTGCTGACCGTCATGCGTGGCTTGCGCCTGAGCGCCAAGGCGGGCGCCAGCGTCACCGAGACCCGCAATGTCGTGCGCATGGCTCTGTCGGCCTTGCGCCACTTCCAGGCCGAGGCCTGATCCAGCCACAAGCCCCGGCACCATGCGCGCCATCGAGAAAGTCGTCTACACGGCCCATACCCACACCGCCGGAGGCCGCGATGGCTGGGGCAAGTCCAGCGATGGCCAGCCTTTGACGGCGCCCACCAGCTCTGCCCCCACTCCCATGCGACGCGGGGCAATATCGACCTGCGCTTCGAGGTTCTCTAAGTCGCCAGCAGGTAGTCCACGAAGCACCTCACCCGCAGCGGCACATGCCGCTGATGCGGGTAGAGCAAGTTGAAGGGTCGCGAGCGGCCGCCGAAGGGCTTCAGCAGCTCGACGAGGCGGCCCTGGCGCAGCTCTTCCTCCACCGTGAAGCGATAGGCCTGGAAGATGCCGGCGCCGTGGCGAGCCAAGGTCACGCCGGCCAGCACATCGTCGGAGCAGCTGGTGCCGCCGGTGGTCTGGCGTTCGGCGTCCTTGCCGTCGACACGGAACAACCAGGGAATGGTGCGGCCACTGCTGGGCAGCTCGAACTGGATGCAGTCGTGCTGCGCCAGCTCGTCGAGTGACTGCGGCTCGCCACGCCGGCGCAGATAGTCGGGCGCGGCGACGAGCAACAGCTCGGCGTCCTCCAGGTGCCGCGCGATCAACGTCGAGTCGGCTGGCGCGCGCACGCGCACGGCGAGGTCATAGCCCTCGGCCGCGAAGTCGATGTTGCGGTTGCTGACGTGCACATCCACGCGGATCTCCGGGTAGCGCTCGCGGAAGGCCGGCAGGCGCGGCAGCAGGCGGTGGTGGCCATAGGTCGTCGGCACGCTGATGCGCAGCAGGCCGCTCGGCGCCGCCTGCCGGCCGCTGACCTCGCGCTCGGCCTCCATCAGCTGGTTCAGCACCTGGCGGCATTGCTCGTAATAGGCCTGGCCCGCGTCGGTGAGGCGGATCTGCCGCGTCGTGCGCACGAACAGGCGCACGCCCAACCTCTCTTCGAGGCGCGCCACCGTGCGGCTGACAGCCGCCGGCGTCACGCCCGCCGCCGTAGCCGCCGCCGTGAAGCCGCCCAGCTCCGCCGCCGCGCAGAAGAGCTCCAGGCTGCCCAGCATCAGGTCGTCGAATTGCCGATTCATGCCATCACATCATGTAAATACTGAAGTGGCCAGGATCTTATTTATTGATCACGACGTCGCCAATAGATTTGAGTCCATCGCAACCCAATGGAGTCATCCATGAACCACTCTCCTCGCACCGTCATCGTCACCGGCGCCTCCAGCGGCATCGGTCTGGCCATCGCTGCCGCCTTCCTGAAGCAGGGCGACAACGTCGTCGCCAACGGCCGCAACGCCGAGCGCCTGCAGCAGGCCGCCGTCGAACTCGGCAAGCCCGACAACCTGCTCACCGTCGCCGGCGACGTGGCCGACCCGGCCACCGGCACCCGCCTCGTACAGGCGGCCATCGAACGCTTCGGCCGCGTCGACGTGCTCGTCAACAACGCCGGCATCTTCAACGCCAAGCCCTTTGTCGACTACACGCCGGCCGAGCTGGATGCCCTCGTCGACACCAACCTCAAGGGCTTTGTCTACCCGTCGCAGGCCGCGGCCCGCCACATGGTGGAGCGCAAGGCCGGCCACATCATCAACATCACGGCCGCCATCGCGTCGCAACCCATCCAGGGCGTGCCAGCGGTGTTGCCGGTGCTGATCAAGGGCGGCATCAACCACGCCACCCGAGCCCTGGCGCTGGAGCTGGCACCGCACAACGTGCAGGTAGCCGCCGTTGCACCCGGCATCGTCGACACGCCGATGTACACGGCCGACATGCATGGCTTTTTGAACACGCTGCAGCCGGCCGGCCGCATCGCAACCGTGCAGGAGATTGCCGATGCGGTGCTCTATCTCGCCGGCGCGGCCTTCACGACCGGCGTCGTGCTGCCCGTGGATGGCGGCATGAGCTCCGGCAAATGGTGATGCCATGACCGACCGCGAAGAACTGCTGGCGCTGCTGCAGCGCTATTTCGACGGCCTCTACCGTGGCGATGTGGATCTGCTCGCGCAGGTCTTCCACTCGCAGGCGCGGCTCTACGGCGAGGTCAGCGGCCAGGTGCTGCTGCGCGACGTCGAGCCCTATCTGCAGGTGGTGGCCAAGCGGGCCAGCCCGCAAAGCCAGGGCGAGACCCAGCGCATGCAATTGCAGGCCCTGCGCATCGACGGCTCGGTCGCGCTGGCGACGGCGCGCTGCCAGATGCTGGGCTTCGACTACCTGGACCAGCTCAGCCTGCTCAAGGATGGCGGCCGCTGGTCCATCGTTGCCAAGCTCTATACCCATCAGGAGACCTGACCGTGCCCTACATCCGCATCGAGATCACCCGCGAAGGCGTGACGCTGGATCAAAAGAAGCAATTGATTGCCGAGGCGACCGACCTGATGGTCCGCGTGCTGAACAAGGATCCGGCGGCCACCTTCGTCGTCATCGACGAGGTCGACACCGACAACTGGGGCGTTGCCGGCCGCACCGTCACCGAGCTCCGGCACGAGCGGGCGGCGGTGCCAATAAAAAGATGAGGGCGCTCGCCATCGGCCGGCGAGGACCCTCATCGAAACACCAGCGGGCCACACCCGGACCACTGGCGGAGACACAGGCGATGAATCAGAAGCTGGCGCGCAGACCCACCTGGCAAGTGCGACCCGGCTCGCAGAGCGCGTACGGCGCGTTGGCCAACTGGAAGCTGGTGCGCTGCGAGGCGCGGGTCAGGTGGACGACGCCGAACATGGCCTGCCTCTGGTCAGAACTTCATCTGAGCGGTCAGCTGATAGGTACGGCCCGGATCCCAGTAGCCACGCACGGCGAGCTCTTCCTGGATGTAGGACTTCTGCGTGGCCTTGTTCAGGTTGGCAACGTCAAAGTTGAGCGACACGCCCTGCTTCCACCCCACCCAGTCGCCGATTTCGAGACGGGTCGAGAGGTCCGCCTGGTAGTAGGCCTTGTTGTACTTGAACATGGTGCCTGCCGGGATGGAATCCGTGTTCTTCGACTCGAACGGAGTCCGGGCCTGGTAACTGTTGCTCAGGCGGATGGAGCCGCGGCTGTTTTCGAAGTACACGGTCAGGTTGGCCGTATAGGGCGCCGCGCCAATCGGCACCTGGCCGCTGGTGCCTGCATCCTGCTTGGTACGGGTGTAGTTGGCGTAGAAGCCGAAGCCGTTGATCGGCAGGAAGCGGTCCAGCGACTGCGCCCAGCTCAACTCCCAGCCCTTGAGCTTCATGATGTCTTCCGTGTTGAGCGGCTGCGACAGCGGAATGTTGAACTTGTCGGGGCCGCCGGCCGCAGTCACCGCCAGGTCGATCGCGCTGCCCGCTGCGTACTGCAGCGAGTCGGCACCGAACTCTTGGCGGATCTGCGACAGCGTCATCTGGCGCACGACAGTGCGCGGGAAGTTCTTGATCTTCTTTTCGAAATAGGCCGCCGCGACATAGCTGCCCTTCTTGTCCGTGTACCACTCCCATCCAAAGTCCAGGTTCTTGGACTCGAAGGGCTTCAGCCCCGGGTTGGTGGCGGTGGCGTTGGACAGGGCCACATCATTGGACGTCGCCCTCAGCGGCTGCAGCGCCTTGGGGTCAGCACGGGTGATGGCCTTCGAAGCCGCCGCGCGGACGATCATGTCGTCAGCCAAGTTGTACGCCAGCGTGCCGCTGGGCAGGGTGTTGCTGTAGGAAGTCTGGCCCGTCGTCTCCGTGACCAGGTTCGGGTACAGGCCGCCGTTGGCCAGGCCTGCATTGCGCGGATCGGCCACGTTGCCCGTGTATGCGCCGACGCTCTGCGAGGTGCGCGTGCGGCGCAGGCCCGCGTCATAGCGCAGCAGGCGGTCGAAGACGCGCGTCTGGCCGGACACCTCGATGTAGTTGCCGAAGACGTTTTCACCGAAGTCCTGCGGAGACGCACCGCTGAGGGCGTTGCTGCCCGCGAGCTGGACCATGCCGGCGGTGATGCTGTCGTAGCTGGTGGCCCTAGCGAAGCGGCTCCAGTCAATCGTGACGAAGCCGTTGGGGCCGGGCACCAGGTACTTGGAAATGTCCGGCACGGCCGAGCCCTGATAGGCCAGCGCGGGCCCGCCAGCCGTCGCGCCCTGGCCGTAGCCAGGGTATTGCGTCGCCGGGTTGGCCGTGATCGGAATGATCGCGCAGCCATTCGGGTTGGTGTTGTTGGGCGCGTACATGCGCACGTTCAGGTTGCCGCCGCAGACGACGTTCTGCAGACGGCCATCGTCGTTGAACGGCGTGATCAGGCGGTGGTAGGTGTCATAGGCCATGCCACCCTTGAGGGTCAGGCTCTCGTCTCCCCAGGCCAGATTCCAGCGTGCACCCCTCGTCTTGATCTCACGGTCCTCACGATTGACGCTGATCTGGGCGCCCGTCGCGTTGCCGTGGTGATCCCAGGTGTAGCCGGCCGGGCTGTTCGGGTCGAAGCCGTTGGGCGTGTAGACCGGGAAATTGGCGTTGGCGCCGATCTTCACCGTGAACGGCTTGGCCGCGTCGGTCGGGACCAGGAGCGTGGGCGCGGTGCGGCTGAATTTGCTGCTGGCCTGATTGGCCTGCGCGTCCAGCGTCCACTTGTCGGAGATGCGCCATTCGAAGCCCGGGTTCACGGACGTGAAGCTGCTCCTCTCGTCCATGCGGCGGTATTCAAGGAAACCGGTGCCGTTGAGGAGGGTGCCGCCCGTCACGAAGCAGTAGACCGCGCAGTCGCTGCGGTCATAGCTCATTGCCGAAGGGATGACGGCGCTGTTGCGGACGTTGATGTCGAAGTCGACACGCTCCTGCTTGCTGGTCTTGCTGCCAGTCAGCAAATCAAGGTAGGCGTCGAAATCTGAGGTCGGGCGGAACTCGAAGCTCAGCAGGCCATTGGCACGGTTGCGCTCACCCGTGAAGTTCACCGGGCGCGGCAGGCGCGGCATGTAGCCGTTGTCCAGTTGCTGGATCGTGGCATTGGGGTTCAGCTGTTTCAGCAGCGCCATATCGACGGACTGGCCGGCTGCCAATGTCGTCGAACCATAGGTACCGGCGGCCGCAGCGGGCACAGTCGTCGGGATGCCCCAGGCACCGTTGGTGGTTGAGGTACCCGCGCCGGTCTGCAAAGGGTTGGTCAGACGGGGCGTGACCCAGTCGGTGCCGTCCTCGAAGCCGCGCGTGGTGATCTTGTTGCGGGCGAAGGACACGCCGGCCAGCACGCCGAAGGTGTCGCCGAACGTCGTGCTGTAGAGCGCCGTGCCGCGCGTGCTGGGCTTGGGCGCGGGGTCGTTCTTGGCCAGTTGCAGCTTGACGGTGCCGCGCGTGCCGGCCTTGTCGAATGGGCGGGCGTTGCGCATGTTCACGACGCCGGCGATAGCGCCTTCCAGCATCCCGGCCGTGGGGCTCTTGGACACCGTGATGCGCGAGAACAGGTCGCCCGGCATGAAGTCCAGGTCGACTTCGCGGTTGGCGCTACCGGCACTGCTGAAGCTCGTGGAGGCCGATGCGACGGGGTTACCGTTCATCAGGATGCGCGTGAAGTTGGAACCCAGGCCGCGGACCTGGATGTTCAAACCCTCACCCGTCACGTCGCGGTTCACCTGGACGCCGGGGATGCGCGAGATCGACTCGGCGAGGTTGTTGTCCGGGAACTTGCCGATGTCTTCGGCGTGGATCGAGTCCGACAGGCCGATGTTCTCGCGCTTCGAAAGCGCCGAGGCAGCCAACGAGCTGCGGATGCCGGTCACGACGACCGTCTCCAGTTGCTGGGCCGATGGTGCCGGCGCGGTCTGCGCATACGCCTGCGTGATCAGGCTGGCCAGCAGCGTAGTGCCCAGGGCCAGCTGTCGATCCAGGCGGGCGCGGCGGCGCGGCCGCGAATTGGTCTTGATCATCTTGTCTCCTGATTGGTTCTATGACGCCGCCACCACCAAAATGGTAGCGCGCACATTTTCAATTTACGTCCATAGGAAACCTCAGTCAACGAGGGTGTGTACTAATGTATTAGTGAGCTGCGAGACAGAAAGGCGGCTAAGAATTGCAAGGTGATCGAACATTGGATAGCGCTCTCAGGCTTGTCGGCCGACGGGCCAGACCGCGCCCCGTCAGCCGCGCCAAGACGCATCAAGCCCGCGATGACAATGGCGCCCAGCCTCCGCGCGCCAACGGCAGATTTGGCTCGCCCCTCGAGATGAACACCACGCTAGATCCCACCCGCCATGCGGCGCCCCAGGTCGTCGAAGCGCTTCGCGCCGCCATCATTTCGCTGGAACTGGCGCCAGGGAGCGCCCTCGACCGCGCCGAGCTGGCCCAGAGCTTCGGCGTCAGCCAGACGCCCGTGCGCGACGCGCTCATGCGGCTCAGCGAGGAAGGCCTGGTGCTCATCCGCGCCCAGTACACGACCCAGGTCACCCGTATCGACGTGCCGGCGGCCCGCGAGGCGCATTTCCTGCGCCGCTCCATCGAAATCGAAATCGCACGCCTGCTGGCACTCTCGCACGACCAGGCAGTGATCGACGACCTGCGAGCCCAACTGGCGCGCCAGGTGGGCCTCGCCGCCAGCAAGGACTATCCCGCCTTCATTGCGGCCGACAAGGAGTTCCACCGGTTGATGTACGTCGCCGCCGGCCTGCCGCGGCTGTGGTCGGTGGTGACGCGCATGTCGGGCCACATCGACCGGCTGCGGCTGCTGCACGCGCCGAGCGAGGGCAAGGCCGAGTCCATCCTGGCCGGCCACCTGGCCATCCTGCAAGCCATCGAATCGGGTGACGCGCAAGGCGCGCAACAGGCCGTGCGCGAGCACCTGTCGGGCACGCTGGCCTCGGTGGAAGAGATCCAGCAACGCTACCCCGAGTACCTCATCCTCTCTTGAAGCGCCGCCCGCTTCGCCCCCCGCTTGGCAGGCGCAATCGGTAGCGCTCACAATTCGGGCCGCCTCCCTACCGCACCGCGAGCCGCATGACCCCGACCGACCCCAGCTTCCTTCCCGCCGACGCCGAAGGCGCCCTGGTGGACATCTCCGCCCAAGCCGCCACGACGGCCCATGGCGTCGGCGCGCTGATGAAGCACTTGCGGAGCCGCGCACGATGACGCGCCGACTGCGCTCCCAGGACTGGTTCGACAACCCCGATCACATCGACATGACGGCGCTCTATCTGGAGCGCTTCATGAACTACGGCCTCACGCCGCAGGAGCTGCGCTCGGGCCGGCCCATCATCGGCATCGCCCAGAGCGGCAGCGACCTGAGCCCCTGCAACCGCATCCATCTGGAGCTGGCGAAGCGCGTGCGCGATGGCATTCGCGACGCGGGTGGCATCGCGATGGAGTTCCCTCTGCATCCCATCTTCGAGAACTGCCGCCGCCCCACCGCGGCGCTGGACCGCAACCTGGCCTACCTCGGCCTCGTCGAGATCCTGCACGGCTACCCGCTGGACGCCGTCGTGTTGACGACCGGCTGCGACAAGACGACGCCGGCGCAGGTCATGGCAGCAAGCACCGTCGACATCCCGGCCATCGTGCTGTCCGGCGGCCCGATGCTGGACGGCTGGTTCGAGGGGCAGCTCGTCGGCTCCGGCGCCGCCATCTGGGCCGGCCGCCGGCGGCTCGCGGCGGGCGAGATCGACGAAGAGACCTTCATCGAGATTGCTGCGGCCTCCGCGCCCTCGGCCGGCCACTGCAACACCATGGGCACGGCCTCGACGATGAATGCGCTGGCCGAGTGCCTGGGGCTGTCGCTGACCGGCTGCTCGGCCATCCCGGCGCCCTACCGCGAGCGCGGCCAGATGGCCTATGAGACGGGCCGGCGCATCGTCGACATGGCGCGCGAGGACCTGCGGCCGTCGAAGATCCTCAGCCGCGACGCCTTTCTCGACGCCATCGTCGTCAACGCGGCCATCGGCGGCTCGACCAACGCCCAGCCGCACCTGATGGCCATGGCCCGCCATGCCGGCATCGAGCTGACAGCTGCCGACTGGACCGAGGTGGGCCAGCACGTGCCGCTGCTGCTGAACATGCAGCCGGCCGGCCAGTTCCTCGGTGAGCGCTTCCACCGCGCCGGCGGCGTGCCGGCCGTCATGTGGGAGCTGAAGCGGGCCGGCCTGCTGCGCACCATCCGGCCGACGGTGACCGGCCACACGATGGCCGCCAATCTCGACGGCCGCGAGACGCAGGACCGTGAAGTCATCTACCCGGTCAGCGCACCGCTGAAGCCCGATGCCGGCTTCGTCGTGTTGAGCGGCAACCTGTTCGACTTCGCCATCCTGAAGGCCAGCGTCATCTCGGCAACGTTCCGCGAGCGCTACCTGAAGGACGGCGCTTTTGAGTGCCGGGCCATCGTCTTCGACAGCCCCGACGACTATCACACGCGCATCAACGACCCTGCGCTTGGCATCGATGAGGGCTGCATCCTCGTCATGCGCGGCGCCGGGCCGATGGGGTGGCCGGGCTCCGCCGAGGTCGTCAACATGCAGCCACCGGACGCGCTGATCCGGCGCGGCGTGATGAGCTTGCCCACGCTGGGCGACGGCCGCCAGTCGGGCACGTCGGACAGCCCCTCCATCGTGCACGCCTCGCCCGAGAGCGCCATCGGCGGTGGGCTGGCCTGGCTGCGCACGGGCGATGTCATCCGCGTCGACCTGATCGCGGGCCGCTGCGACGCGCTGCTCAGTGATGAGGAGCTGGCGCGCCGCCGCGCTGAAGATGCGCCACCTGCGGTACCGCCAAGCCAGACACCGTGGCAGGAGATCTATCGCTCAACGGTGGGGCAGCTGTCGACCGGCGCCTGCCTGGAACTCGCCGTGCCCTATCGCGCCGTGATCGACACGCCACCGCGGCACAACCATTAGGGCCTGCTAACACTACGGCAATGGGTCGCGAAGGCCTTCCGCCAGGGGTCAATCAAGGCGCGGCACGCCGCTCGCACTCGGGTGCGAGCCAGTGACGCAACGCCGAGTGGCCCCTGGCGGAGGGCCTTCCCTTCGGGTTGTGGCCAGAAAAGCCGCGTCCAGCGTTGCAAATGCTCGCCGGGTGTGCAACCCGGCTCCGCTTTGCGCCTTGCTCGCGGCTTTTCTGGCCACAACGCGACCCGTTGCCGTAGCGTTAACAGGCCCTGTGTGGTCACGCCGGGCAAAGTGCATTAAAGTGATATCTCCTTTTTCTGAGGTATCGCCATGCCCGTCCTCGAACAGCTCTCTCGTCTCGAACTGCCGGCTCGCGCGTTCAGCGGCTTCGTGCCCATTGCCTGCAGCCTGGGCGGGGCGGCAGCGGCGGCGGCGCTGTTCGTGTGGTCCCTAGGCAACCTGGCGCTGATGGTGCTGACCGTGCTCCTCTTCGCGGCCAGTTTGCTCATGCTGATCGGGATCTACATGCAGGAGCCCAACGAGGCGCGAATCCTGACGCTGTTCGGCCGTTATGTCGGCACCGACCGCCATGAAGGCCTTCGCTGGGCCAACCCGTTCGCGATGCGGGAGCGCATCTCGCTGCGCGCGCGCAATCTGAACGCGCCGCACATCAAGGTCAACGACAAGCGCGGCAACCCTATCGAAATCAGCGCCGCCATCGTCTGGCGCGTGCAGGACACGGCGCGCGCCGTCTTCGAGGTGGACAAGTTCGAAACCTACGTCGGCGTGCAGGCCGAGACGGCCATTCGCCATCTGGCCACACAGTTCGCCTACGACGACGGCGAGGACCTGGACCCCGACGAAACGACGCTGCGCGCCGGCCAGGACGAGGTCGTCAAGGCGCTGGTCGCCGAACTGCAGGAGCGCTGCGCCCAGGCCGGCGTGACGGTGTTGGAGGCCAAGATCACCCACCTCGCCTACGCCCCGGAAATCGCTCAGGTGATGCTGCGCCGCCAGCAGGCCGAGGCCATCATCAGCGCACGCAAGAAGATCGTGCAGGGCGCGGTGACGATGGTGGAGGAGGCGCTGCGCGGGTTGTCGGAGCGCGAGATCGTCGTGCTGGACGACGAGCGCAAGGCGGCCATGGTGTCCAACCTGCTCGTCGTGCTGTGCTCGGACAAGGATGCCCAACCCATCATCAACGCTGGCACGCTGTACGCCTGAGCGCGCCGCGGCATGGCCAGCCCCGACAAGAAGGCCTTCGCGTTGCGGGTGGACCCGGCGCTGTGGGCACAAATCGAACGCTTGGCAGCACAGGAGCTGCGCTCGGCCAATGCGCAGGTCGAAGTGCTGCTGCGCGAGGCGCTGGCGCGGCGCGGCATCAAGCCGGCTGCCAGCCCGGCGCCGCGGCGAGGGCGGCCACCCAACGAGCCGGGCGACACCGGCCAAGGGTAGACGCGCTCACGTCGAGACGGCTATATCCGGCCCATAAAGAACAGCACGAGCACGATCAGCAAAACCAGGCCGATCCCTCCCGTTGGCCCATAGCCCCAGCCGCGGCTATGGGGCCACGCCGGGATGGCGCCGAGCAGAAGAAGGATCAGCACGACGAGCAGAATGGCACCTAGACTCATGGCGGTCTCCTTGGTAGTTGGGGCTCACGATTCAACGGCGCTGAAGCGCCTTGAACCTGTGCCGACTCTCCTCGCAAGGCCGATCCGCAGGTGTAGGACTTGACCGCGCAACCGGCTAGCCCGATGCCGGCTCAGGACTTGCGCCATCGCACGGCCGCGCTCAGGTCTCCAGCCGACCCTTCAACGCGGCATGGTCGGCCGCCAGCGGCGTCACGCTGGCCGCAGCCGCCAGCGCGCCCAGCGCCTGCCGGCGCAGCGCCTCGCCATCCACCGGCTTCAGTGCCACCAGCCAGGCGGCCGCCTCGGCCCAGGCCAGCCGCGCCGGGCGACCCAGGCTGGGGTCATCGAACAGCGGCTGCAGCCGGGCCAGGGCCTCACGCAGTTGCGCTTGCGCGCCGGGCTTGTGAAGCTCGGCCAGCAGGGCGCCGTACACCGCTTGCAGGGCACTCCAGCGCAGTTCGGCCGTGGGATTGGGCGCGGTGCCGGGCGACGCCTTCCACGCGGCCAGGCCCTGCTCGACCACTGCCAGCGCCTGCCCAGGCCGGCCATTGCGCCAGAGCGCGAGACCATGCTGGGCGGCCAGCGTCCGCGGCAACTGGACCCATTTGCTCTGCGGGCCCTCCTGCCGGGCCAGGCGCTCGTTCTCGGTCCAGGCCAGGGTCGAGGCCTCGAGCGCTGCGGCCCATTCGCCACGGCGCAGTTGCACAAGCGACAGGGTATTGGCCTCTTGCAGCAGGCCATCGTGCCAGGCGATGTTGGCGGGCTCGGCCTCGACATTGGCGCGGCGCAACGGCATCGCGGCCTGCAGCTGGGCCAGCGCGTCGTCGAGCCGGTCCAGGCGCAGCAGCGTCAGCGCGCGGGATGCCAGAGCGACGCCGAGCTGGTGGCGGAGGTAGACCTCGGTCTTCATCTCGCCGGGTGCGGCGCGACGGTCGCTCTCGGCATGCATGGCGGTGTCGGCCAGCAGTTCGCGGTAGACCGGCTCGGCCTTGGCGTACAGGGCCAGGGCTTCGTCAAGCTGGCCTGCCGCGCTCAGCGTCTGCCCGAGGCTCAGGGTGGTGTTGGCCAGCTCCACGCCCAGGGCTGCGCGGCCCAGCACGTCGTCCCTGGCAAACGGGCGTGCCTGTTCAAGGCGCTGGAGGATGAGCCGGCTGTTGGTCACCGCACGCTCGCGCTGGCCGGTGTTGCGCAGCCGAACCGACTGCACCTGCAGCGCGCGGGCATGCCACTGCGCAAAACGCCAGTCGTGATGCTGGCTGGCCCACAGGCGCTCGCCCAGCTCGACGGCGCGCTGGGCCATCGCGTCGGTCTGGGCACCGAGTTCGGCCGTGCCAGTGGTGTCATTGCCCAACAACTCGGCGCGGCGAGCGAGGATGGCGGCGCTGAGCGCCTGCAGGTCGCCATCGGGCTGTTCGCCCTGCACCAGGGGGTCGAGCGCGGCGAGGGTCTGTGCCAGCAGCGCATCCTGGGCCTTGCTGCCGCCGGGCAGGTAGGCGATCGCATCGCCGAAGCGGAACACCAGATCGGCCGTGATGCCCTTGACCGCCGTCAGCCGCAACTCGGCCGCCGCGCGCGCTTGGCCGGCCACGTGTGCCTGCCAGGACGCCGCCGCCAGGCCCCCGGCCAGAGCCAGCACGACGCCCAGACCCAAGGCCACCGGCAGGCGGTTGCGCCGCACGAACTTGGACAACAAGTAGCCGCGGCTGGGCGCGCGGGCGCTGACCGGGTAGCCCGCAAGCGTGGCGCGCAGGTCGGCGGCGAACTGCTCGACGCTGGCATAGCGGCGGCCCACGTCCTTCTCCAGCGCCTTGAGCAGGATGTTGTCGAGATCGCCCTTGAGGCGCTGCCGGGTGATCAGCCAGGCCTGAGCATCGGGCGCCGCAGCGTCGGGGCTGCTCAGCTGCGAGGGACGGGTCGGCGCTTCGTCGAGCACCGCGCGCGCGGCCTCGGCGGGGCCGCGCGCATTGCGGCCGTAAGGACGCTGGCCAGTCAGCAATTGGTAGAGCAGCACGCCCAGCGAGTAGACATCGGTACCCGTGCCCACCGGCTCGGCGCGCACCTGCTCGGGGCTGGCGTAGTTGGGCGTGAAGGGGCGGACGGCGCCAAGGGTGCTGTCGTTCCCTTGCGCCTCGGCCGGGTCGAGCGCCTTGGCGATGCCGAAGTCGAGCAGCTTGACCTGTCCGTCGTACGTGACGAGCACGTTGCCGGGCTTGAGGTCGCGGTGCACGAGCAGGTTGCGGTGAGCGTGGGCAACGGCGTCGGCCAGTTGCAGGAAGAGCGCGAGGCGCGCGTCGATGGGCCGTGAGCGCGCCGCCTCATCGATGGGCAGGCCATCGATGAACTCCATGACGAAATAGGGCAGCCCGTCGGCGCTGAGACCGGCGTCGAAGAGCTGGGCGATGTGCGGGTGATGCAGCCGCGCCAACGCCTGGCGCTCCTGCGCGAAGCGCTGCAGCACGGCGTCGCTGTCCATGCCCCGCTTGATCACCTTGATGGCCGCGCGGCCCTCGAAGCTGCCGTCAGCGCGACGCGCCTCGTACACCTCGCCCATGCCGCCGCTGCCGATGCTGCGCACGACGGCCCAGGCACCGAAACGCTCGCCGTCGCGGGACAGGCTGGCGGCCACGCTCTCGGCGATGGGCCGCGATAGCAGCGGATCGCCGTCGGTGTGGTCGGCGTGATGGGCGAGCAGCGAGTGCAGCTCGGCCTTCATCGCGGCGCTCACGGGCAGCGCGTCGACATGCGCCGCACGCTCGGCCGCAGGCAGCGCCACCGCCTCATCGAAGAGGCTTCGCAGGGCGGCCCAGTCGGCGGGCGTGGGGGTGGGGGTGGTCATCGGCGGGCTCGGGGTGGGCGGTGGCGACGCGACTGTAGTGACGCACCGGCATGCGGGGGAGCGGGGGAACCGCCCCCCGTGCCATCACTGCTTGACGAGGCCGCTGCACTGCGCAAGCGACTTGACCGGTCGCGGCATGCGGTGGCTGGCGTCGGCGCTGTACGACGCCGGCACGTTCAGCGCCGCGTTGGCCGGCTGGTAGGCCAGCGTCACCCAGGTTTGTTCACCGGCGGTGAAGTAGTCCTGCGCCTGCACCGCCACGCTCTCGCCAAAGGTGACGATGACGTCGTCCTCGTCGCCGGCGAGGCGGGTCGTCACGTCAACATTGCCGCTCACCAGGTGGAAGACGCCGCTGCTCGACACGTCCAGCGTGCAGCTGCTGCTCGTGTAGTGGCCGACGAGTGCCGCCGACATGTCGGCCGCGGTGGCGCCGTTCAGCGTCGCGACGTTGGCGCCGCCTGCGCTGGTCGGGTTGGGGTTGCTCAGCCAGCACTCCACCCGGTCCGTGGCCGTGGTGAAGCCGGTGCCGCCCTGGCGCGCCACGCCTTGCGCCATCACACCCTTGACGAGGGTGAGCTGGGCGTAGCGGTCGTTCGGCACATCGCTGGCCTGGACCCGCGTGAGGCTGACGACATTGAGGATGAGGTCGCCCACGTCGCCGTTGACGGCGGCCTGCAGGCTGCGTCCACCGGCCGAGACGGTCAGCATGCCGTCCTTGGCCACGGCAATGCTGCACGAGGTGGTCTCCTGCGTCGCCTGGCCCGGCGTGAAGACGCGCCCGAGCTGGCCCTGCCAGGTGCCGATGGCCGGCGCGACGTCTGCGGCCATCGCCTGCCCCTTGGGCGTGAGCACGATGGCGTGCGGCGCCGGTGGCGTGGGATCGGTGCCCGTCAGCGCGGGCGGCAAGCGGTAGATGCCATTGGTTGCGGCGCTGAAGTCGGCGATCAGGTCGATGTAGGTCTTGTGGCTGGCAAGCGCGGCGGCCATGACACTGTCCAGCAGCGCGTCCGTGGAATCGCCCGGCTTGGCGTCGAACACGCCGGTGAAGGGGTCGAACGGCCCGGTGGGCAGCACGTAGCTGCCGGCCGTGAGGGTGGCAATCAGCTGGGTGAGCGCTCCGGCGGTGTCGAGCCGGGTGCCCGCCGGTGCGGCGGCCAGGCCCGCAAACCAGGTCGCGGGCGGCATGCCGGCAGCGCGCGCAATGGTCAGGTCGGTGAGGGTGGTGATGTTCACGCGCCCGGCGGCCACGGCAATGCTGTGCAGCGAAAGCGCATTCGGCACGCCGCCCACCTTGCCACCCGACACCTGCAGTGCGCAGGGCAGCGTGTTGGCCGGCACGTCGACGGTCCAGGTGCCGGTGGCGCTGGTCGGCAGCGAGACCGTGGCCGGCCCGCTGGTACAGGTGGCCGTGACCGTGCCGCCAACGACGGGCGCGCCGCTCGCAGCCACGCCGGTCAATGTGGCCTTGACAACCGCCGGGGCAGGCGCAGGCGCGGGCGCAGGGGCTGGGGCGGGTGCAGGCGCGGGGACGGGCGCAGGCGCTGTTGCGACCGGTGCAGGAGCCGGTACTGCGGGCGCCGTGGTGCCGCCACCCCCGCAGCCGGCCAAGGTGGCAACGGCCACGGTGGCCGCCGCGATCACGAGGCCACGCAGGCCGTGGGGAGTTGGGCAAGGGGTCGATGTCATGGTGGAGTCCGGTGGGAGGGGTGGCACCCCTCGCCGATTCGAGGGGCATGCCGGGGTACGCAGCGTGGCGCGGCCAAAAGGCTCATCGGGCTTGAAAACAGGCACGCATGAACCGAGCAATCCTTCGCAGGCATGTCGCGGCGCCGCGCGCAAAATGCGCGGCGCCATGACCGCTATGACTGCCCTGTCCGCTTCGAACCCCGCCGCCGCCGATGTCACCGAGTGGCTGCGCCGGCTCGACACGGACGCGGCCGGCGCGTCGAACCAGCTCTTCGAGCTGCTCTACGGCGAGCTGCACCGCATCGCGCGCGCGCACATGGGCCGCGAGGCGAACGCGCACACACTGAGCCCGACGGTGCTCACGCACGAGGCCTGGTTCCGCATGGCCGAGCAGACGCGCACGCAATGGTCCAACCGCGCGCATTTCCTGTCGGTGGCCTCGACCATGATGCGGCGCATCCTGGTGAACCACGCGCTGGCCAAGCGTACCGAGAAGCGAGAGGCGCAGCTGGTGTCGCTGTCGATCACCGGCGCACCGGAAATCGGCGTGCAGGCCGAGCCCGACGTGGTGGCCGTGCACGAGGCCATCCTGGCCCTCGAAGCCGTCGACCCGCGCGCGGCCAAGGTGGTGGAGCTGAAGTTCTTCGGCGGGCTCGAAAACGACGAGATCGCGCAGGCGCTCGATCTGTCGCTCGCCACCGTCAAGCGCGACTGGGCGCTGGCACGGGCCTGGCTGCGCCGCGAACTGGGCGCCGCACCGCTGGCCTGACGCGAGGGCGGAGGTTCACCTGGCGCTCTTCAACCGCTGCACCAGCGCATCCCGCGCGCTGCCGATCATGGGCAGGTAGGCCCGCTCGAAGCTGGCCTCGTCGAGCGTGACCGCGGCAGTCGCATTGCTGGTGCCACGCGAGCGGCCACCGGTCAGCAGCGCCAGGCCCATCGACAGCGCGTTGCTCGTGTTGTCTGACTTGCGCGACTCGTCGGTGGTGGTGTCGACGAGCGTGAAGCCTTCAGTCGCGCCCTGAACCAGGCGGTCGACGTAGAAGGCGCCGTTGACGCCGCTGCGCGACGTCGTGCGGAAGATGCGCTGCCCCTCCTGCGACACGATCTGCAGCTGGGTCTCGTTGGGGTAGAGCACCGGGCCGGCCTCGATGGAGGACTGTGAGCGACGCGCGATATTTGCCAGGAAGCCCTTGCTGCCGGAGGCGGTGCCGAAGCTCGCAAAGAAGTGCAGGCGCACGAAATGCAGGTCAAGCGCCTGCGCCACCGCGCTGGCCTTTGCACCGTTGGCACCGTCCAGCGCGGTGATGCGGTCGCTCAGCGTGCCGCGGCCTCCCGCCGTCTGGAAGAAGGCCGGCATGCCGGTGGGCGCGAAGATCTTGGAGACGGCGCCCGTGTCGTCGATGACGTAGGGCGCCGGCTTGCCCATGCGGGCCTCGACTTCGGCGTACTCGGGGCGCGCGCGAACCGTGTCCATGCCGACGACCTCAAAGCCGGCAGCGGTCAGCGCCTCGACGGTGTCGCGGTAGACGCGGTCGGTCAGCGCCTGCATCGCCGCATCCGGCACGCCGCGCAGTTCGGCCTGCACCGAGGTGCTGTTGCCCCCGCCGCTGCCGCTCGCCTTCAGCGTGGTGACGAATTCGATCCCGAACTGGTCGATGGCGACACGGCGCGCACCCTTGATGGCCGCGCCGTTGTCGCTGCCGACGGAGACCGTCGGCGCAGCAGTTTGCGCGGCGGCTGGCGGCACGCCAGCCAGGAGGGTGAGCGTGGCAAGGAGCAGCGGGGCGAGCAGTCGGCACATGGCGGTCTTTCGTGGCAGGGCTGAAACCTTCGGTTCGTCGAAGGGGACAACCTGGTACGCAAGACGGTCAGGTGAAAAGGCTCATCCCCACCACCCGTCAGCCCGCCTGCGCGGCTGGATACGACGCCGCCGTGACCGGCGAGACCAGGGACCAACCCATCGCCTTGTACAGAGCGGCGCCCGACTCCGTGGCCACCAACACGCCTTGCCTTGCCTCCAGATCGAGCGCGATGCTTGACAAGATGGTCATGATGCGTCGCCCCAGCCCCTTCCTCCTGTGGGCCTCGGCCGTGACGATTTGATCGAAGGTGGCGAACGGACCCTCGATCGCCACCTGGCCGCCGGCCGCGATTTCTCCTGAACCTGCGATCAGCCTGGCAAACGCGACCTCTCCCACCTTGTCGGTCTGCATGCGATAGCCCTCAGGGGTGGTGGCGTCGCCGCCCCTGAGATTGGTGCTCATCAGAAACTCGGGTTCGTGAAACTGCCAATGATGGGAGAGCAAGGGAGACACGCTTTCACGTGGTGCGCAGATCTTCAGCCAGCTGCCGGGGCCGGTCTCGGTGACAAGTTCTTGCAGGAGATGTCGATCAAGGGCGGGAAGAACATAGCGAGTCGTCTGCCCGGGCTTTCCGACCGAAATCTGAAAGCAGCCAGAGCGCCTGACCGGCGCTGGCGTGCGTCGCGAAATCGCCCAGCCGCAGGCCCAGGCACGAGCAGCGACCGCGGGATCGAGCGCGCCGGCGTTGCGGTCACCCTCGAAGTTGATGGATGAAGGGATCATCTGTGCAGTTCAGAAATGAAGGGCATCTGCATCGGCGGCCATGGCATCGGCAATCAGCCTCATGTCATGGTCGCTGACGGCAAACAGTCCGAAACGGAACGAATAGCCCCAGCGCGCGCGGTCCTGCACGAACTCGAAGCGGTCGATCAGCGGGGCGATGGGCGCTTCGCGTGCGGGCACATAGTCCACGTCCTTGCGGAAGGGGACGAAACCGCCACCCATGTCAAAGGCGTAGGGCTCGCCGGGCCTGACCAGCCCGAGCGACACAAAGGCCTGCAGCTTGTCGCTGCCGCCCATGGTGACCGTGGGCGCGTAGTAGGCCACGCGGTCACCGGGCCTCACGCGCCGCAACGGCGCGACCTTGCCATGGCACACCTGCATATAGCCTGCGCCGCGTTCCGCGCAGCCTCGGCGTGCGTGGGTGGCGCTGGCCACGGCAATCCAGTTGCCGCGCGGCGCGGCCATGCCGGCCTGTGCCGATTCCTCCCACAGGGTGGCGTTTTTCATCGGAGCGCCTCGTGCGCAAGTTGGGAATCGCCATGATGGCGGGACGTCGCGACAACGGCTTGTCAGCAGAAGGCACCCCGCCAGCCGGTGAGTCCTGCCCACGCCGATCGCGAGCGGGCAACGGAGTTCAGCAACGCGGCAACGGGCATAGTCCTGGCTCTTCCCTTGCCTTGAAGCCGATGACCCCGCCTCTCGCCGCCCGCGGCTCCTGCTACTGTGGCGCCGTCTCCGTCACGGTCCCATCGCCTTTGCGCCGCCCGGACAACTGCCACTGCGGCGAATGCCGCCGCCTGAGCGGTGCGGCATTCACTACGTGGATCACAGCGCCGCGCGATCAGGTCGTCGTGAACAACCCTGAGGGGCTGTCGGTGTTCTGCCCCACGCCCAACCTGCAGCGCTCGTTCTGCAAGACGTGCGGATCGCATGTCTTCACTGCGGACGCGCGGCTGCCAAGGGCCTATGGATTCCCCGCGGGGGTCTTTGAGGGCGAGCCCATCGAGCCGCCGGGCGAGGACTACTTTCTCGATGACAAGGCCCGTTGGTGTCGGCGTTCTTTACACCCAGAAAGCTGACCGCAAGCAAATCACTGCCACAGCAGGGTTTTCTCTGATGGCACGATGCTTGCTAATTCGTCCAGGTCTTTCTTTGGGAGTAAGTAACTATGTTGAAGTCTCTTGCCTTGGCCTCTGTGCTGTCCCTGGGCAGCCTCGCGGCTCAGGCCACCCCCTTCGTGTTGGGCACCGGCACGCTGGGCGCAATCACGGTCAACAGCGGCAACGTCGCTGTCGTGCCGAGCCTGGTGAACGACACTTTCACGTTCTCGCTCGCGTCGGCTTCGAGCGTGCAGAGCAATGTGACGACGATCTTCGGCAGCCTGTCGCCGGCCTTCTACAGCATCGTCAGCACCGGCGCCGATCACGTCGTGGGCGGCACTGACGACACCGTCATCACCGGCTTTGCCTTCACGTCCACGTCGACCGGGCACTTCACGAACCTGAGCGCCGGCAACTATTACTTCAACGTGTTCGCGTTGGCTAACCAGGCGCCGTCGGCCTACGCGATTTCGGCTTCGGCCACCGCGATGCCGGTGCCGGAACCTGAAACCTACGCCATGCTGGCAGCAGGCCTGGGCGTCATGGGTTTTGTTGCTTCGCGCCGCCGTCGCGATCTGTAATTGAATTGATTTCCGGGTCACTCAGACAGTGATCCGCCGAAGTCCCGAAGTCCGTAAAGCCCTGGCCTCAAGCGCCAGGGCTTTTTTCGTGGGGCGGCCATGCCGTCAACTGACTGCGCCGCGCGTGTTCACGTACAGCGCATAGAGCGAATGCGTGCTCGCCATGAAGAGGCGGTTGCCCTTGGCGCCGCCGAAGCAGAGATTGGCGCAGCGCTCGGGCAGGTGGATATGCGCCAGCGGCTTGCCCATGGGGCCGTAGACGCGCACACCGTCCAGCACCGCCGCATCAGCATCCGCGCTGCCGTCACTGCCAAAGCCACACCAGAGATTGCCTTGCACATCGACGGCCATGCCGTCGAAAGCCCCCGGGCACCCCGGGTCGATCAGCAGCCGCTTGTTGCTCAAGGACACGCCATCCACGTCATAGGCCCAGATCAACCGATGCGGCTGGGCGCGGCTTTCGATGACGTAGAGGGTCTTGCCGTCAGGGCTGAAGGCCAGGCCGTTCGGGCCCTTGAGGTCGTCGATCTGCAGTGTCAGCTCGCCGGTCACGCCGTCGATGCGGTAGACGGCCGGCGTCAATTCAGACTCGGCCTTCTCGCCCTCGAAGTCGCTGGCGATGCCGAACAGCGGGTCGCTGAACCACAGGCTGCCGTCGCCCGGATGGCAGGTGATGTCGTTGGGCGAGTTCAAGCGCTTGGCCGTATAGCGGTCGGCCAGCACCGTGATGCAGCCGTCGTACTCGGTGCGCGTGATGCGGCGCGTCAGGTGCTCGCAGCTGACGAGGCGCCCCTGGCGGTCGCGCACGTGGCCGTTGGCGTTGTTGCTGGGGTTGCGGAACTCGCTGATGGCGCCGGTGGTCTCGTCCCAGCGCAGGATGCGGTTGTTGGGGATGTCGGAGACGAGCAGGTAGCGCCCGTCGCCAAACCAGACCGGCCCCTCGGCCCAGGCCAGGCCGGTGGCCAGTTGCTCGACGCTCGCAGGGAAGAGGCGCAGCGGCAGGAAGGCGTCGTCCAGCACCTCGATGGCCGGGTCGGGCCGGCGGGCGTTGGGCGTGAAGGGGATCTTCATTGGTCTTCCGGCGCCTTCTCGAAGGGGCCGTGGATGACGAACTGGCCGCCCTGGCAGCGCACCTCGGGCCGGCTCGGGTCGACATAGGGCTGGGCCGCCTCGACCTCGGCGCGCCAGGGCTCGGAGCTGTCCTGGGGCTTGAAACCGATGTGGTTGGACGCGCTGTTGTCCCACCAGGTCGAGCGGTTGTCGCTCATGCCGTAAATGATGCTGTGGCCGACGACGGGCGCGCTCAGTGCGGCGACGAGGAGGCGCTCCAGGTCGTCAAAGCTCAGCCAGCTCGACAGCATGCGGCGGTCCGTCGGCACGGGCCAGCTGGAACCGATGCGCACCGACACCGTCTCCAGGCCGTGGCGGTCGAAATAGAACTGGGCCAGGTCCTCGCCAAAGGCCTTGGACAGCCCGTAGTAGCTGTCCGGCCGCGGCGCGGCCCTTGGCGTCAACGTCTCGCCCTGGCTGTAGAAGCCGGTCACGTGGTTGGAGCTGGCGAAGATGATGCGCTTCACGCCGCGCTGGCGGGCCGACTCGTAGACGTTGTAGGCGCCGACGATATTGGCCGGCAGCACCACGTCGAAGGGTTTCTCGATCGACACGCCGCCGAAGTGCAGCACGGCGTCGACATCCTTCAGCAGTGACTGCATGGCAGCCAGATCTTCGAGCGGCGCCTGCACGACTTCCTCGCCCTCGCCGGCGGGGTCCATGGGTGCGAGGTCCGACAGCCGCAGCACGTCGCAGTAATGCTTCATGCGCGGCCGCAGCACGCGGCCGAGGTTGCCGGCGGCGCCGGTCAGCAGCAGGCGCTTGAAGCGCGGGGCGGAGAGAGGGTTCATTTCAGGGCGATGCGTGTGGATTGCGGGCAGAGCGCGGGCCTCTCCCAAGCCGGCCCGCTTTGGGCTTAGACGAGCGGCTCACTCATGCGCCGATGCGCAAGGGCGGGCGCAGCCGCGGCGCCGCGTCGGACTGGCGTCGGACCAGCGCGAAATCCATGAGCTCATGCTCGCAGGGCAGAGGCACTCCGGTGCGGCGCGCGCGGATGTGACGCACCAGCAGGTCCACCGCGGCACCGGCCATCTCCATGATGGGCTGGCGCACGGTGGTCAGTTCGGGCCAGATGGTCGTGGCCAGCGGCGCATCGTCGAAGCCGACGACCGTCAGGTCGCTGGGCACGTCCAGGCCCATGCGATGGGCGATGGCGACCGTGGCTGCGGCCATGTCGTCGTTACTGGCGAAGATGGCCGTCGGCCGGCGCTCCTGCGAAAGCAGGAACTCGGCCGCGTCCAGGCCCGAGCGGTAGGTGAACATGCCCTGGGCGACGACCTCCTCCTCCTCGATGTTGAGGCCGGCGTCGGCCATCGCTGCATGGAAGCCGGCCAGGCGGCGGGCGCTGCTGCTCTGGTAGGGGTCGCCGATGATGAAGCCCATGCGGTGGTGGCCCAGGTTCAGCAGGTGCCGCGTCATCTCGTAGGCGGCCTGGTAGTCGTCGATGCCGACGGCGCAGACGGCTTCGGGCGGCACGCCGCTGGACACGACCACGGCCGGCGTGTCGGTCTCGGCCACGAGCTTCAGCAAGGGCTGGGAATCGCAGAAGGGCGGCGGCAGGATGAGGCCGTCGATGCCGTTGGCGATCATCTCGGCCACCGGCTTCTCCTCACCCTCGCGCGCGGCCTCGCAACGCTGCACGACGAGCTGCACATGGCGCAGGCTGGCCTTGTTCAGCAAGCCGATGAGGAATTCATTGAGATAGCCGGCCGTCGGATCGATGTAGAGCATGCCGATCCGAATCGGCTCGGACCCGGCCAGGTGGCGCGCGGCCTGGTTGGGCAGGTAGTTCAGCTCGGCGACGGCGGCCTGCACCTTCTCACGCGTGCCCGGGCGCACGTTCTGCTCCCCGTTGATGACCCGCGACACCGTCATCGGCGACACCCCGGCCAGCGCGGCGACATCGGCGATGGTCGCGACCTTGGGGCTGCGCCCGGAGCGAGCGGTTGGCTTCAAAAGGGTCCCTCGGATGGTGGTGGGTTTGTTTGCGCAATCATATTTGGCTTGGGGACTCTCAGCCGCCGCGCCCCGGCGCGAAGTTGAAGCGCAGCGCTTTGTAGTCGTCCAGCGAGCGCTCGGGGGGCCGCACGCCGGGCGGCAGCGGCAACCCCGAGGCGGACTGGAAATAGGCGAGGCAGGCATCCCGCCACCAGCGAGCCTCGGTCTCCTGCACTGCCAGGTAGGCGGTGACGTCGACATGGCGGGCGGGGTCGATGTCGGCTTGCAGCGTGGCCCAGCGCGCGCGCATGTCGACGACGCTCGCGACGCCACGGTCGTAGCGCGCTACCAATTCGGCCCACAGCGTGCGGCCAGACGCCAGCCGGTAATCCCAGGGCAGGTGGTGGAACCAGAGCAGCCACTCCTCGGGCGTCGTCTCCGGCCGTGCCAGGCGGGCGGCCCAGCCGGGCGCGTACTGGGCCGTCGCGTTGCTGCCGCGCGGCGAGCGGTCGAAACCGATGCCGTCGCGGCCGGCGCGGTGGAAGTAGACCGGGTTCCAATCGGCCCGCTCCAGGTTGTCGACCCAGGGCGCCGGGCCATGGTGGTGGCCCGTGCCCATCAGGTGGTGCAGGCCGAGGGGCGTCATGTAGTCGACGACAGCTTCACGCGAGGCCAGCATCATTGAGACGAGGGTGTCCACCGCACGCGGTGTCCTCGTGAAGGTCTGCTGCACCCATTCGCGGGCGATGTCGGCTGAGGCGAGATCCTGGTCCCAGGCCAGGCGGCCAAACGCGTACCAATTGGCGCAATCGAAATGCGAGCCGCACCAGTTGCGGTCGCTGCCGATATTGGCCACGCCGGCCATCGCCGTGATCTGGCGGGCCACGGTCGCTCCTTGTGGCTTCGCGCGGGTATCGGCGCGCAGAACCTCTTCGAACAGGGGCCCGAGGTAGACGAGGTGGGTGGAGAAGCCGAGGTATTCCTTGGTGATCTGTAGCTCCAGCGCCAGCGGCGTCTTCGGCATGGCGCCGAACAGCGGATGGAAGGGTTCGCGCGGCTGGAAGTCGATGGCGCCGTTCTTGACCTGCACGATGACGTTGGGCGCAAAGCGGCCGTCCAGCGGCTGAAACTCCGCATAGCCCTGCTTCGCGCGGTCACCCGCGTCCGGCGCGTAGACGAAAGCCCGCCACATGACGATGCCGCCGTGCGGCGCCAATGCCTCGGCCAGCATGTTGGCGCCGTCGGCATGGTGGCGGCCATAGTCCTGCGGACCCGGCTGACCCTCGGAATTGGCCTTGACGAGAAAACCACCGAAGTCAGGGATGCGCCGGTAGATCTCGTCGGCCTTGGCCTGCCACCAGGCGCGCACGGCCGGGTCCAGCGGGTCTGCAGTCTTCAGCCCGCCCAGTTCGACGGGCGCCGAGAAGCGTGCCGACAGGTAGACGCGGATGCCATACGGCCTGAACACATCGGCCAGCGCCGCCGCCTTGGCGAGGAAGGGCGCGGTCAAGGAATCGGCCTTGGCATTGACGTTGTTCAGCACCGTGCCGTTGATGCCCAGCGACGCATTCGCGCGGGCGTAGTCGACGTAGCGCGCATCGCGGATGTCGGGCAGCTTCCACCAGTCCCAGATCGACGCGCCCGCATAGCCGCGCTCGACCGTGCGGTCCAGGTTGTCCCAGTGGTTGAGCAGGCGCAAGCCGAGCTTGGGCGCGGAACGCAGGTCCAGCTTGCCCAGGTCGGCGCCCGTCTGCGCCGCGCGTAGCCAGGCAAAGCTGCCGTAGAGCAGGCCGATGTCGGCGTTGGCCGCGATCAAGGTCACGGCCCGGCCTTGGAGCTTCAGGCTGCGCAGCAGATAGCCCTCGCGGCCCAGCTCGGCCCAGGGCAAGTTCAGCCCGGCCGGCGCGCTGGCCGGCGTGACCAGCAGCAGAGCACCGTCCGCCAGCTGGGCCGACACGGCCGGCTCCCGCCCCGTCAGGCCCGCCACGCCGCGCTTCAATTCCGCAACGGCGGCCTGCAGCGTTGGTGACATCGGCTCGGCAGGGAGGATGCTGCGGGCCCGCGTCAGCACCTCGCTTTGAGTCACGGCTGGCAATGCGCGGTAGCGCTGCCACAGTTCGAAGCCATCCTCCACCGCACTCCATGCGGGTTGCAGCGCGGCCGCCAGCAGCAAGCCGGCCAGGCCTCGGGCCCATGTCTTCATCAGGTCTCCTGTATGGGCCGACCGGGGTCGCAACCCCGGAATCGCGGGAATGTTAGAGATTTCTCGCTTGCGCAATGCAAAATGGTAGCGCTACATTTGAGTCCATAGCAAGCGGTGTCGGAAGGACGCCGCTCAAGACGGAGACCGCATTGAATTCTCATCCCGCCCTACCGGCTCCCGCCACCTGCCCCGACGCCCTCGCGCTTCGGGGAGATGCGCCGAAAGCCGCGTGATGGTCGGGGCTGTCGCCACGCCGCCGGGCCGGCAGCGCTGGGCTATGCGCGCGCGGCCTTTTGTAGCGCCCACCGTCAACTACGTCCCCACCCTGCAGCGGCCCTTCGCGGCCGACGGGCTGTAAACCATCTAGGGCCCGCATGCAGTTCACCGCCGATCAGCACCTGCTCAAAGACCTCAACCGCATGGCCGTCGTGCGGCAGCTGAGCGCGTGGCCCGGGCAGTCGCGTGCGGCGCTGGCCGAGTCGCTACAGCTGACCAAATCCACCGTCAGCGGGCTGGTGAAGGAGCTGATCCACGAGGGCTGGCTGCTGGAGCGCGAGGTCGTCGCGACCGGCGAGCTGGGCCGCCGGCCGACGCCCCTCTTCGTCGACCCCGGACGGCTGGTGCTGCTGGGCGCCGAGCTGGGCGTGGAGGGCGTGCAGGTCGTCGCCACCTCGCTGACCGGCGACGTGCTGGCCCGTGCGCGCGCGCCGCTGGACGCCGGACGGGACGCTCCTCTCGCGCTGATGCGCGCCGCCCGGCTGCTGACGCAGGTGTACGCGCGCCTGGACACGCCGGCTCAGCGGGTCATCGGCATCGGCATCGGGCTGCCCGGCGGCGTGGACGAGCAACGCGGCCATCTGCATTTCGCCCACAACCTCGGCTGGCGCGACCTGCCCGTCGGCCGGCTGCTGGTCGAGCATCTGCGCAACACGCCGCTGCAAGGCGTGCCGCTGTTCGTGCAGAACGACGCCGATGCTGCGGCCCTGGGCGAGCTGGAGTTCGGCGCCGACGGCCGCGACCCGCTGATCTACCTGAGCCTGGGCCTGGGCGTGGGCGCCGGCATCATCGTCGAGGACCGGCTGCTGACCGGCGCTCACGGCCTGGCTGGGGAGGTCGGCCACACGACGCTGGAGATCGACGGCCCGCGCTGCAGCTGCGGCCGCCGCGGCTGCGCCGAAGCCATGATCGGCTTTCGGACCATGCTGCCCGCCGGCGAAGAAGGCGGTGGCCTGGCCGGGATCCAGCGCCGGCTGAGCGCCAGGCAGCCCGACAGCATCGAAGCCGTCGCCCGCGCCGGCAGCTATCTGGGCATGCTGCTGGGTAATCTCTGCGCCGCCTACGACCCCGGTCGCATCGTGCTCGGCGGCCCCGCCGTCGAGATCGGCGCCCCCTTTCTCGAGCACGCCTTCCGCACGCTGGAAGCCTATGCCAGCGCCGCCGGCGTGGCGCCGCCCCTGGTCACCCTGTCGCGCTTCGGCGTCGATGCCGTCGCCGTCGGTGCCGCGGCCCTGGCCCGCTACCGTCTCACCCGCCCCCTGATCGCCGCCAGCCGCCTGGCTGCGGCCGCCTGACTCTCTCTGCACCGACACATGATCACCAACCCCATCCTGCCGGGCTTTCACGCCGACCCCTCGATCTGCCGCGTTCCAAGTGATGGCGGTGACGACTACTACATCGCCACCTCCACCTTCGAGTGGTGGCCCGGGGTGCGCATCCACCATTCGCGCGACCTACAAAACTGGCGCCACCACAGCTACGCCGTCACGCGCAAGAGCCAGCTCGACCTGCTCGGCCACCCCGACTCGGCCGGCGTCTGGGCGCCCTGCCTGAGTTACTCGGGTGGCCAGTTCTGGCTCATCTACACCGACGTGCGCTCCACCTTCGGCGCATTCAAGGACACCCACAACTACCTGATCACCGCGCCCAGCATCGACGGCCCGTGGAGCGAGCCCATCTACCTGAACAGCTCCGGCTTCGACCCCAGCCTCTTCCATGACGACGATGGCCGCCAGTGGCTGCTGAACCAGCAATGGATCCACCAGCCCGGCAAGCACCACTTCAACGGCATCCTGCTGCAGGAGTACGACCACGAAGCCAGGCGCCTGATCGGCCCGGTGAAGAACATCTATGCCGGCACGCCGCTGGGCGTGGTCGAAGGGCCCCACCTCTACCGCCGCAACGGCTGGTACTACCTGCTGACGGCCGAGGGCGGCACCTTCTACGAGCATGCCGTCACGCTGGCCCGCTCACGCAACATCGACGGCCCCTACGAGACGCTGCCTGGCAACCCGCTGCTGACGGCCTGGCAGCAGCGCACCGACGGCCTGCAGCGCAGCGGCCACGCCAGCCTCGTGCAGACGGCCCATGGCGATTGGTACCTCGCCCACCTCTGTGGTCGCCCGCTGGAATGGAGTGGCCCCAACGCGGACAGGCAGAACGGCGAGTACGTCGGCCTGCACTGCCCGCTGGGCCGCGAGACCGGCATCCAGCGCATCCACTGGCGCGATGACGACTGGCCGGAGATCGAAGGCGGCGGCAATGCGCCGCACTTGCAGGTGGCCGGGCCGGGCCTTCCCGAGCATGTCTTCCCGGCCGAGCCGGCGCGCGACGATTTCGACGGCGTCACGCTCAACCACCACCTGAACTCGCTGCGCGTGCCCTTTGACGAAAGCTGGATCTCGCTGACCGAGCGCCCCGGCTGGCTGCGTCTGAAGGGCCGCGAATCGCTGATGAGCCTGTTCGACCAGAGCCTGGTCGCGCGCCGCCAGCAGCATTTCAACTGCCGCATCGAGACGCGCCTGGAATTTGCACCCGAGCTATTCCAGCAGATGGCCGGCCTGGTGGCCTACTACAACACTGGCAACCACGCCTATCTGCACGTCAGCCGCGATGTCGATTCCGGCCGGCGCGTGCTGCGCCTGACCGTCAACCGCGACTCGGCGCTGAGCGAGCCGGCCACGCCGGTCGTGCTGGCGGAGGGCCCGGTCGACCTGGCCGTCGAGTTCCGCCATGACCGCTACCAGTTCCAGTTCGCTCAAGCCAATCAAGCGGGCGGTGCCTGGCAGGACGTCGGCCCGGCGCTGGACACCGCCATGCTCAGCGACGAAGCCGTGACGCGCTTCGTCGATGGCTACGCGCGCAGCTTCGGCTTCACCGGCAACTTCATCGGCATTGCCTGCCAGGACCTGTCGGGCCAGCGCCTTGCCGCGGACTTCGACTACCTTTCTTACGAAGCACGGCCCTGAGACCGCGCCTCTCTTAAAACGACACGAGACACCCCATGGCCACCACCCACCAGCCCTTGTCCTTCATGGAGAAGGCCGGTTACAGCTGCGGCGACGCGGCTGCAAACCTGGTCTTCATGTCCATGATCCTGTTCCAGCTCAACTTCTACACCGACGTGTTCGGGTTGAGTGCGAGCACGGCGGCCGCCATCCTGCTGTGGCCGCGGCTGTGGGATGCCATCTTCGACCCCGTCATGGGCGTGCTGGCCGACCGCACCGAGACCCGCTGGGGCAAGTTCCGCCCCTGGGTGCTGTGGACCTCGGTGCCCTGGGCCGTCGTCATGGTGCTGGCCTACACGTCACCCGACCCGGCCTGGGGCTGGAGCACCGGCATGGTGGTGGCCTACGCCGGCATCACCAACACGCTGCTGATGACGCTGTACTCGATGAACAACATGCCCTACTCGGCCCTGGGCGGCGTCATGACGGCGGACCTCAACGAGCGCACCAAGCTCAACTCCTACCGCTTCGTGTCGGTCAACGTCGCGCAATTCGTCGTCGGCGGCTTCACGCTGCCGCTGGTGGCCAAGTTCGCGCAAGGCGCCGACCGCGCCCACGGCTGGCAGGTCACGATGACGATCTGGGCCGCGGCCTGCCTGCTGCTCTTCATGGTCACCTTCTTCACGACCAAGGAGCGCATCAAGCCCATCGCGCAGGCCAAGTCCTCGCCCAGGCAGGATTTCAGCGACCTGCTGAAGAACGGCCCGTGGATCGCGCTGGTGGCCTACACGCTCTTCCACTTTGCGCTGCTGGCGCTGCGCGGCGGCGCCCACTACAACTACTACCACCACTACGCCGACAAGGCCGCCATGTTCGACTTCGTTGCAGCCCTGGGCCTGACGACGCCCGACGCGGCAGGCACTGGCAGCCTGGCCGACAGCCTGGGCTACATCGTGCACGGCACGCGCGACGGCCTGGCCCAGTCCAACACGGCCGACGTGTTCAACAGCATCGTCAACATGGTGGGCACAGGCACCACCATCGTCGTCATCATGCTGTCGGTGGGCCTGTCCGCGCGCTTCGGCAAACGCACGGTCGCCATCACCTGCTTCGCGCTGTCGACGCTGACTGCCTCCGCCCTCTACCTGCTGCCGCCCACCGCTACCTGGGGCATGGTGGGCCTGGCCTTCCTGGGCTCCGTCGTCTATGCGCCGACCTGCGCCGTCATGTGGGCCATGTATGCCGACGCGGCGGACTACTCAGAGTGGCAGACCGGCCGGCGCTTCACCGGCATGGTCTTCGCCACCATCGGCTTCTCGCTGAAGGCAGGCCTGGCCATCGGTTCGGCGGCCCTGCTGTGGATCCTGGCCGGCTTCTTCGGCTACGACACCCAGCAAGCTGCGGCGCCCAATGCCATTGAGGGCTACCGCTTCATGTCCAGCATCTTTGTCGGCCTGCTGTTTGCGGCCTGCACAGTCTGCATGCTCGCCAACAAGCTGACCAAGCAGACCACGCTGACGATGGCCGACGAGCTGGCCCAGCGCCGCCAGAAGGCCGGCGCCGGCCCTGATGACGACGGCCCGGCCAATGCCGTACCGGCCACCGCCTGACCTCTTTCACCACCCTTCCCTGATCCCGCAGTAAGGACCCGCCATGAGCACCGCCTATTCCGACCTCCCCACCGTCCCCTACGAAGGCCCCCAGTCCACCAACCCGCTGGCCTACCACTGGTATGACGCCAAGCGCGTCGTGATGGGCAAGACGCTGGCCGAGCACCTGCGACCGGCCGTCTGCTACTGGCACAACTTCTGCTGGAAGGGCGAGGACATCTTCGGCCTGGGAGCCACCGCCCACCAGCGCAACTGGTTCGCCGAGGCTGACGCCGTCGCGGCCGCCAAGATCAAGCTGGATGCCGCCTTCGACCTCTTCGGCAAGCTCGGCCTGCCCTACTGGTGCTTCCATGACCGCGACGTGGCCCCCGAAGGCGCGACGCTGGCTGAGTCCAACCGCATCCTCGACGGCCTGCTCGAAGCCGCCGCCAAGAAGATGCAGGACCAGAAGATCGGCCTGCTCTGGGGCACGGCCAACCTGTTTTCCAACCCGCGCTTCATGAGCGGCGCGGCCACCAACCCCGACCCCGAGGTCTTCGCTTACGCCGCAGCGCAAGTGAAGCACGTGCTCGAGTGGACGAATCGCCTGGGCGGTCAGAACTATGTGCTGTGGGGCGGCCGTGAAGGCTACGAGACCCTGCTGAACACCGACCTCAAGCGCGAGCTGGCCCAGTACGGCCGCTTCCTCAGCGCTGTCGTCGAGCACAAGCACAAGATCGGCTTCAAGGGCGCCATCCTCATCGAGCCCAAGCCGCAGGAGCCCACCAAGCACCAGTACGACTACGACAGTGCCACGGTCTACGGCTTCCTGAAGACCTATGGCCTGGAGAACGAGGTCAAGGTCAATCTGGAGGTGAACCACGCCACGCTGGCCGGCCACAGCTTCGAGCATGAGGTCGCGACCGCCTGTGCCCTGGGCATCTTCGGCTCCATCGACGCCAACCGCGGCGACGAGCAGCTGGGCTGGGACACCGACCAGTTCCCCAACAACCACGCGGCCCTGGTGCCGGCCATGCTGGAGATCATCCGCGCGGGCGGCTTCACGACCGGCGGCACCAACTTCGACGCCAAGGTGCGCCGCCAGTCCATCGACCCGACCGACCAGCTCGAGGGCCATATCGGCGGCATGGACACCATGGCCCGCGCCTTCCTGAGCGCGGCGGCGCTGTACGAGAGCGGTCAGCTGGAGAAGGCCGTTGGCGATCGCTATGCGGGCTGGAACGGCGAGCTGGGCCAGAAGATCCAGGCGGGCGCCAGCCTTGACGAGCTCGCTGCCGTAGTTCACGCGCAAGGCATCTCGCCGGTCGCTCGTTCCGGCCGCCAGGAACGACTGGAAAACGTCGTCAACAACTTCGTCTGACGGATTTTTGGCTGATGAAAGCGGCCCAATAACAAAGCCACAGAGGCACTGAGACACAGAGACACAGAGCAATTCAGAGGCTTTTCTCTGTGCCTCTGTGTCTCTGTGGCCGTGTTCATTGAATCGGACCCCTGACCCATGTTTCTCGGCATCGACCTCGGCACCTCCGAGCTGAAACTGCTGCTGCTGGACGAGCAGCACCACATCGTCGCGACCACCGGCGTCGCGCTGACCGTGCAGCGTCCGCAGCCGCTGTGGAGCGAGCAGGACCCCGCTGCCTGGTGGGCCGCGCTCGATCAAGGCATGGCGCAACTCGGCCAGAGCCACGCATCCGCCCTCGCAAGGGTGCGCGGCATCGGCCTGTCGGGACAGATGCATGGGGCCGTCACGCTGGACGACGCCGACCGCGTGCTGCGGCCGGCCATCCTGTGGAACGACGGCCGCAGCGCCGCGCAATGCGCCGAGATGATGGCCGCCTGCCCCGAGCTGCCGGCCATCACCGGCAACCTGGCGATGCCGGGCTTCACGGCGCCGAAGCTCGCCTGGATGCGCCAGCACGAACCCGAGCTGTTCGCCCGCGTGGCCAAGGTGCTGCTGCCCAAGGACTGGTTGCGCCTTTGCTTGAGCGGCTCCTTTGTGAGCGAGATGAGTGACGCCGCCGGCACGCTGTGGCTGGACGTCGCTCGCCGCCGCTGGTCGCCCGAGGCGCTGGCGCTGACGGGGCTGAACGAGAGCCACATGCCGCGGCTGGTGGAAGGCAGCGACCCGAGCGCTGGCTTGAAGCACGAGTTGGCCGAACGCTGGGGCCTGCGCGCCGGCATCCCGATTGCGGGCGGTGGTGGCGACAACGCGGCCAGCGCCGTCGGCATGGGCGTCGTCAAGCCAGGCCAGGGTTTCCTTTCGCTGGGCACTTCGGGCGTCATCTTCCTGTGCAACGAGTCCTTCAGCCCCAACCCGGCGCGTGCCGTACACGCCTTCTGCCACGCGCTGCCGAACACCTGGCACCAGATGAGCGTCATGCTCAGCGCGGCGAGTGCGCTGCGCTGGGTGACGCTGCTGCTCAAGGAATCGAGCGAGGCCGAACTGATCGCCAAGGTCGCCCAGCTCACACCGGCCCAGCGTGAACGCGCGCCCCTCTTCCTGCCTTATCTGAGCGGCGAGCGCACACCGCACAACAACGCGAATGCGCAGGGCGTGTTCTTCGGCCTCGCGCATGAGCACGATGCCGCGGCCCTCGGCTACGCGGTGCTCGAAGGCGTGGGCTTTGGCCTGCTGGACGGCTGGCAGGCCTTGCAGGCCGGCGGTGGCACGGCCGAGTCGCTGTGGCTGGTGGGCGGCGGCGCGCGCAGCGAGTGGTGGGCGAAGTTGCTCGCCTCGCTGCTGAACATCCGCCTCGTCAATGGCGTGGGTGCCGAAGCCGGCGGCGCGCTCGGCGCGGCGCGCCTGGCTTGGCTGGCCTGTGGCGGCAGCGTCGACGAGGTCTGCCGCACGCCCGAGATCGCCCGCGTGGCCGAGCCCGATGCCGCGCTGGCCGCCGAACTGCACCCGCGTTTTGAGCGCTTCCAGCGCCTGTATGGCGCGCTGCGGGCCGAGTTCAGCTGAGCGTCACTGCCAGGCGGGCGGCTTCGCGCCATGCATCGCCGACACTGAAGCGCTCAGACAACTGATCTGCTCTCATCAGCACCAAGTCCTGCGCATGCGCCCCACCACCGCCTTCGCCGCCCTGCTCCTCGCCTTGCTCGCCGGATGCGGCGGCGGTGGAGGCGGTGCCGCCGAACAGCCCCCGGCCAGCACGCCGGCCCTGCTGACGCCCGAGCTGAGCTGGCCCGCACCGGCCGCCATCACCTGGGGCACCACGCTCAGCGCCGCCCAGCTCAACGCCAAGGCCAGCGTGGCGGGCAGCTATGCCTACACGCCGGCCACCGGCAGCCAGCCCGAGGTGGGCAGCCAGACGCTGAGCCTGGTCTTCACGCCCCAGGACGCGACCCGCTACCGCAGCGTCACGCTCAGCCGCCCGCTGCGGGTCGACAAGGCCCGACCGGCGCTGCGCTGGGATGCACCCGGGGCCGTCGTCGTGCAGGGCGCCGCCGTGACGGCCGCGGCCCTGGGCAGCGCACCCCGCGCCCTCTACGGCGTGCAAGGCACGGCCGACCCGGCCTCATTCAGCCTGCTGGACGGCCGGCCGCTGAGCCAGGCCAGCGCCACGCCCGGCAGCGCCGTGCTGCGCGCCCGTTTCCTGCCGCAGGACAGCGCCCACTATGAGCCGGGCTGGGTGCAGACCCTGCTGAGCGTCAAGCCCGCGGCAGCCATGGCCAGCGTGGATTTCGGCGCGCCACGCCAGACCATCCAGGGCTTCGGCGGCTCGGCGGCCTGGTACTACACGCCCATGGCCACCGCCCGCGCGGACGTGCTGTTCGGCACCCAGGGCGATGACGCCCTCGGCCTGAGCATCCTGCGCCTGCGCATCGCCCCCGCGGCCTGGGACGCCACCGCCCGGACCGCCGACACCGGCGCCTGGAGCGCCGAGATGGGCAATGCCGTCGCCGCACAGGCGCGCGGGGCTTTGGTGTTCGCCTCGGCCTGGACGCCGCCCGCCTCGATGAAGCTCGCCAATCCCGAGCGGCGCGACCCACTGTGGAGCGGGCGGCTGGACCCGGCCGCCTACGCCGCCTATGCCGAGTACCTGAACGCTTACCTGCGCTACGCCACGAGCCGCGGCGTGAACCTCTACGCGGTGTCGCCGCAGAACGAACCCGACTGGGACCCGGCCGACTACGAGTCCTGCCTGTGGAATGCCGACGAGCTCAAGGCCTGGATCGCCAACCACGGCGCGGCGGCCGTGGCCGGCACGAAGACGCTGCTGATGGCGCCCGAGTCGCTGAACTTTTCCCCCGCCACCACCGAGGCCCTGCTGGCCGACCCCGCCGTGGCCGCGCGCATCGGCGTCCTCGGCGGCCATCTCTACGGCGGCGTGCCGCAGGCGGCCGAGGGCGCACAGGGCCGGCCGGTGTGGATGACCGAGCACTTCCTGGATTCGGTCAACAAGTCCGGCACGGCCACGGCCTGGGCCACCGGCATCGACGACGCCCTGGCCATCGCGCGCGAGGTGCACGAGGGCTTCACCCTCGGCCAGTACAACGCCTACGTGCACTGGTGGCTGGTGAACGCCAACGACGCCCAGCCCACCGGCCTCATCGACGCCGCCAACCGGCCCAACCACTTTGGCCTGGGGCTCAAGCACTACGCCTACTTCGTCCGCCCCGGGCTGCAGCGCGTCGAGGCCACCGCCCAGCCGCTGCCGGGCGTGAGGCTGTCGGCCTACGCCTCGCCGGCCGGCGCCGCCAGCCCGCGCGCCGTACTGGTGCTGATCAACGACGGCAGCCAGCCGCAAACCCTGGACCTGGCCCTGGCCGGCCGCGCGGACAGCAGCTGGACGCCCTATGTCACGACCGCCACCGCCCGTTTCGAGCGGCAGGCGGCCTTGTCCGCCACGGCCGGGCGCCTGAGCCTGACGCTGCCGGCCAAAAGCCTCACCACCCTGGTCACCCCATAAGAACGAGACACCCCGATGAAGAAGACTGTCCTGCTGCCTGCCCTGCTGGCCGTACTGGCCGCCACCGCTCAGGCCGAGGTGCGCCTGGCCCCCGTGTTCGGCGAGCACATGGTGCTGCAGCGCGAGCGCCCGCTGCGCCTGTGGGGCCAGGCCACGCCCGGCCAGACGCTGACCGTCGAGTTGGCCGGGCACCAGGCCCGCACGCAAGTCGCCGCCGACGGCCGTTGGCGTGTGCAGCTGCCTCCCCTGCCCGCCGGCGGCCCGCACCGCCTGCGCGTGCAGGGCGACCAGACGGTGGAGCTGCGCGACGTGCTGATCGGCGATGTCTGGCTGCTGTCCGGCCAGTCCAACATGGAGTGGCCGCTGGCGACCACCGACACCGGGCCGCAGGAGGTCGCGTCGCCGCAGAATCCGCAGCTGCGCCAGTTGCGCGTGCCGTTGCGCGCCAGCCTGCAGCCGCAAGCCGACATCGCGCCCGCCGCCTGGCAGGTGGCCCAGCCCGGCGCCGTGGGCGAGTTCAGCGCCGTCGGCTACCACTTTGCGCGCCAGATGCAGGCCGTGCAGGGCGTGCCCATCGGCCTCATCAACACCGCCTGGGGCGGCTCCCATCTCGAGACCTGGGTGCGCCGCGAAGCGGCCCTGCGCGACCCGGACCTGGCGCCGGCAGTCAAGGCCCTGCCGGCCGACGAGAAAGCCTTCGCCCGCGCGCGCCGTGAGCGCATCGAGGCCGCGGTCGCGGCCTGGCAGCCGGGCCTGCCCTGGCAGGGCGTGGATGCCAGCGGATGGTCGGCCGCCGCCGACATCGACACCGCCTGGCCGACGCTGCAGGCGCCGCAGGTCTGGGAATCGCAAGGCCTGCCCGACCTGGACGGCATCGTCTGGATGCGCCGGCGCATCGAGCTCAGCGCCACGCAGGCGGCCGGCGCCGCGCAGCTGCACCTCGCCAAGGTCGACGACTGCGACGAGGTCTGGGTCAACGGCCAGCGCGTTGGCGGCCAGTGCGGCTACGACCAGCCGCGCCGCTACGAGCTGGCGCCGGGCCTGTTGCGGGCCGGCGCCAACTGGATCGCCGTGCGCATCACCGACACCGGCGGCGGCGGAGGCTTCCACGGCGACGCGGCGGCCTTGCGGCTGGACACGGCGGCCGGCAGCCTGCCGCTGGCCGGCGCCTGGCGGGCGCGTGTCGAGCAGGCCAGCGCCAACACCGGGCCCACGGCCAACGACGCACCCACGCTGGCCCACAACGGCCTGATCGCACCGCTGCAGGGCCTGAGCGTGCGCGGCGTGCTCTGGTACCAGGGCGAGAGCAACACCGGCCGCGCAGCCGCCTACGCCGACGGCTTCAAGCGGTTGATCCAGGACTGGCGCGCCCAGTTCCAGGCCCCCGAGCTGCCCTTCCTCTACGTGCAGCTGGCCGCCTTCCTGCCGCTGGCAGACAACCGGCCCGGCCATGGCGGCTGGGCGGAACTGCGCGAGGCCCAGGCCGCCGCTTTGGCCCTGCCGCACACCGGCATGGCGGTCGCCATCGACATCGGCGACGCGGCCGACATCCATCCCCGCAACAAGCGCAGCGTCGGCCAACGCCTGGCCGCCCTGGCCATGCATGAGCTGGGCTTGCGCCAGTCACCCGCCACGGGGCCACGCCTGGCCGGCACCGAGGTGCACGGCAACGAGCTGCGGCTGCGTTTTGCGCAGACCGCCGGCGGCCTGCGCACGGCCCGGGCCGGCGAAGCCTTGCGCGGCTTCCTGCTGGCGGGCGCCGACCAGCGCTGGCAACCGGCCCAGGCGCGGCTGGAGGGCGCCGACGTCATCGTGTTGAGCAGCCCGGCCGTGGCCGCACCGGTGGCGGCGCGCTACGCCTGGGTCGACAACCCCAGCGAGGCCAATCTGATCGGCGGCGACGGGCTGCCGATGGCGCCTTGGCGCAGCGACAGCTGGGCGCTGGAGACGCAAGGCCGGCGCTACCCCGACTGAGCAGCGGAGAGCCGTCGGCGCCTGATCGAGATCGCAAGCGCGATGCACACGAGCAGGAAGGCACCGTCCATCAGCAGCATCGTGCTCAGCTGCTCGCCCGCCGTCCATGGCCGTGGCGAGAGCGGTGCCAGCAGCGTCTTCACGGTCGGCGGATCAGTCAGCAGCAGGTCCCGCGTCCAGTTCACCGCGGCGTGCACGCCCGCCGCCGCGGGAACGCTGCGCCAGCGCACGAACACCAGCCCGAACAACAGCGAGCCCACCGTGGTGCCCAGCAGCGCCACCTGCCAGGGCCAGCCGTTGACGACGTGGAACACCGCGAACAGCAGCGCGGTGAAGAGCTGCGCCTGCCAGTGGCCCCATCCGGCGATGAGCCGCTCGAAGCTGTAGCCGCGGAACACGAGCTCCTCGACGGCGTTGCCGCACAGCAGCCAGAGCAGCGACCACGCCGCCATGCCCGCGCTGAAGTGCGGGTTCCATGCCCAGGGGATGGGCAGCACGAGCCGCGTCACGAGCGCGATCATCACGATGAGCAGCGCCCCGGCCACGAACCCGGCGACGAGCTGCCCCAGCCGGCGCCATGACGCATCGAGGCCGAGCACCGCAAGGGAGCGCCCCTCGTACCGCAGGAAAAGATGGCTCAGCGCGACGACGGCCGCGACCAGCACGATCGGATGCCCGACACCGAGGAGATTCGGCACCGCCCAGATCGGCGCACAGATCAACAGGAACAGCAGCGCCCGACGAATCGACGTTGAACGCGCCATCGGCGCGGGACTTCCGGTCGGGAATGGGAGGGTGGTCATTGAAGCCTGTCGAGGAGCGCGCGGTACCCAGCGGTCCATTTGACCGCCTGCTCGGCACCGCCGTCGATGACGGCCTCAATGATGCGTGCGTGCCGCGGCGTTGCGCTTGCGGGTTTCGGCGCCCTTCTTGGCCGACGCCGAGCGCTCAGCCGCCGTGCGGCTGGCCGCGGCCTTGCCACCCAGGCGGCCACCCTTGCGCGAGGGCTCGTGGTTCTCGGGCTGGCCGCGGCCGGAGCCCGACTTCCTGCCGCCGCCGGTCTCCTTGTTCACCGTCGCCCAGGCGCGGGCCTCGGCTTCTTCCTTGGGCACGCCGCGGTGTTCATAGCCGCTTTCGATGTGCTCGGCCTGGCGTTTCTGCTTGTCGGTGTACGACGATTTGTCACCTCGGGGCATGGCGGTCTCCGGGAGTGGAAAGCTCCCACCATGCGACGCTGAGGTTCGCAGTGTTGTAGGACGCTGTGCCAATTACATCCGCTGGCCATGCAGGCGTCATGGCTTCAGACAAAGCGCGTTGACAACCTCACCACCAACTCGGGTTCGGGCGCGACGGCCCTGGGCCGGCGATGCGCCAGCAGGTCCAGCATGGCCGCGACCGCGCGGCGGCCCAGCTCGGCCGGCGACAGGTTGACTGTCGTGCGCGGCGGGCAGGCGTGGGCCGCGGCCAGCACATCATCGAAGCCGACGACGGACACGTCCTCGGGAATGCGCAGGCCGTGCCGGTACAGCGCCTGGGCGGCGCCGGTGGCCATCTGGTCGTTGGCGGCGAAGAGGGCCGAGAACTCGATGCCGCGGCGCAGCAGGTCTTCCGCGGCGCGCTCGCCGCTGGCTTCCTGGTAGTTGCCCCGCTGCACCAGCGCCCGGTCCAGCGCAATGCCGGCCTCCTCCAGCGCCGCCCGGTAGCCCTGCTCGCGCTCCAGCGCGTCCGGGTGGGTCGGGTCGCCGGTGATGTGGGCGATGCGCCGGTGGCCGCGCTGCAGCAGATGCCGCGTGGCCGCCCGGGCGCCCTCGAAGTCGTTGGAGTGCAGGCTGTGCAGGCCCGGTGCCCGCAGTTCCCGGCCCGTGGCCACGACCGGCAGCTCTTGGGCCAGCTCGGTCAGGAAGCGGTCGTCCAGCGTGCCGGTCAGCACGATGATGCCGTCCACGCGGCGCGCCTTCAGCGACTGCACGCAGCGCTCCTCCTCGCGCCGGTCCCAATGCCCGCTGGCGACGACGAGGCCATAGCCGGCCTTGGACAACGCCTCCTCGACGCCGCGCAGCGTCCAGGCATAGCAGGGGCTCTCGAAGTGCTGCACGACGATGCCGATGGTGCGGGAGCGCCCATCGGCCAGCGCCCGCGCGATCGTGTTGGGCACGAAGCCCAGCCGCGCGATGGCCGCGAGCACGGCGTCGCGCTTTTCGGGGCGCACATGCGGCGCGTTGTTGATCACGCGCGAGGCCGTCGTCGTCGACACGCCGGAGGCGTCGGCCACCATGCGCAGGGTGGCGGCATGGGAAGAGGGAGAGTGACTTTTCATCGAACCATCAGACAGAAATGACAGCGTTGTCAACTGGTGTGCAATCGTGCATCAACATCTGCAATTGAGCAAGCGCAGAGGTCGGGCCAGATCGCTTGTCGATTTCACGGGTCGTCGTTCGTCGTGGGGTGAGACGGCGGAATTCTTCTGCCGCACCCTGCCTCTGGAGACCCGACCATGCGATTCCTTTCGATGATCCGCGCCGACGAAACTACCGGCCAAGGCCCCACCGAGCAGTTGATGGCCGACATGGGCCAGCTGATCGACGAGCTGACCCGCTCGGGGCAGCTGGTCAGCACCGCCGGGCTGCGGCCCTCCTCGGAAGGCGTGCGCGTGCGCCTGCACCGCGACGGCCAGCTCTCGGTGGTGGACGGCCCCTTCACCGAGACCAAGGAGGTCATCGCCGGCTACGCCATCTTCGAGGCGCCCTCCCGTGCCGAGGCATTCGAGCTGACCCAGCGCTTCCTGCGTCTGCATGGCACCGGCTGGGACCTCGCGTGCGAACTGCGCCAGATCGACGGCCCCGGAGAGGGCTGCACCCATTCAATTTCCTGAAGAAAGGACCGGCCATGCCCTCCTGGTCAACGTCCCTGCGCGAGCACTACCGCTGGATCGTCGTCGCCGCGGGCGGCCTGCTCGGCTGCGTGGCGATCGGCGCGCTGTTTTCCCTGCCGGTGCTGCTGCGGCCCATCGCCCTGGACACGGGCTGGTCCACCACGGGCATCTCCACCGCCATGACGGTCGCCTTCGTGGCGCTGGCCGTCGGCAGCATGTTCTGGGGTGCCCTGTCCGATCGCGTCGGCCCGCGCCTCGTGGTGGTGACGGGTGCCCTGCTCCTCACCGCGGGCCTCGTGCTGGCCAGCCTCGCCACCTCGCTCGTGGCTTTCCAGCTCTGCTTCGGTGCCATCGTCGGCGTCAGCGCGGCGGCGATCTTTGCGCCGCTGATGGCCTGCGTCACCGGCTGGTTCGATACGCGGCGCAGCCTGGCCGTGTCCCTGGTCTCGGCAGGCATGGGCATGGCACCGCTGACCATGTCGCCGCTGGTGGCCTGGCTGGTGCAGGGCCACGACTGGCGCAGCACGCTGCAGATCGTCGCGGCGCTGGTGGCCGTCATCATGCTGCCGGCAGCGATGCTCGTGCGCCGGCCACCGGCGCTGACGGCGGCCGCCACTACACCGGGCCAGGCGCAGGAACCCGGCATGTCGGTCGGCCAAGCGGTGCGCTCGGCACCCTTCCTGATCCTGGTGCTCACCAGCTTCCTGACTTGCGCCACGCACTCGGGCCCGATCTTCCACACGGTGAGCTATGCGGTGACCTGCGGCATCCCGCTGATGGCCGCGGTGTCGATCTACAGCCTGGAGGGGCTGGCGGGCATGGGCGGCCGTCTCGTGTTCGGGCTGCTCGGCGACCGCTTCGGCGCCGCGCGCACGCTGGTGCTGGCCCTGCTGGCTCAGGCGGTGGTCGTGCTGGGCTATCTGTATGCGCGCGAGCTGAAGAGCTTCTACACGGTAGCCGCCCTGTTCGGCTTCACCTACGCCGGCGTGATGCCGCTGTTCGCCGTCATCGCACGCGAGAACTTCCCGCTGCGCATGATGGGCACGGTGATCGGCGGCACCACCATGGCCAGCAGCATCGGCATGGCGCTGGGGCCGGTGCTGGGCGGGCTGATCTACGACTCGTTCTCGAGCTACGCCTGGCTCTTCATCGGCGCATTCGCACTGGGCATGGGCGCCTTCCTGTCGGCGCTGATGTTCATGCGCCTGCCACGGCGGCCGATGGCTGCTGCGGCGGCCTGAGCGCTGCGTTCAGCGCTCGAAGAAGAAACGCATCATTTCCGCGCTGGCATCGGGCCCGCGAGCGTCCGCGTAGGAGCCCGACGGATCGCCGCCCGACCAGGCGTGGCCGGCACCCCGCACCAGCCATTGCTCGGTCACGACCTGGCCTTGCGCGTCCTTGTGCAGCCGCCGCCTGCAAAAACGCCCGCCGCGCTGGAGACCTTGCTGTTCATCCACGCTGACGGCGGTGCAGCCGTGGGTGGCCGCCACCTGGTCGGCATTGCTCGGATGGACCGTGGCATCGGCATCGCCGTGGAAGACGATCATGCGCACGCCGGATTTGGCCTTGCCCGACGGCGTGGGGCTGCTCCGGCCCTGCATCGCGGCCAGTGCGCCCGGCAGGTCGCGCGCCGCACCGGCAGCGAGCCCGGAGTGCACGCCTGCCGCGGCGAAGACGTCTGGGTGCGTGTCGGCCAGGATCGCCGCCATCGCGCCGCCGGCGGACAGGCCGGCCACAAAGATGTGTTTGGCGTCGACGCCATGGCTGGCAGCGATGTGCTGAACCATCGCGGTCAACAAGGCGGGTTCGCCGCGGTTGCGGCCCTGGTGGTTGTGCTTGAACCAGTTCCAGCAGCCCTGCGCATTGGCCTGGCGCGCCTGTGCCGGGTAAAGCACCAGCGCGTTGTATTCGGCACCGAGCGCGTTCATGCGCGTGCCCTTGGCGAAGTCGTCGGGATTCTGCGTACAGCCATGCAGCATGAGGACCAGCGCGCGCGGCTTGTCAGCCTGGGCCGGCGGGATGAACAGGCGGTAGTCGCGTACACCAGCGCGATGGGTGTAGTGGCCGCTGACGAACTGCGAGTTCGCGCTGACTTCAGGAGCGGCCGCCGGCATCCCTTCTTCAATGACACGCGCTTCGACGTCAATGACGGCGTCATCCAACGGTGGGGAGGGGCGAACCGGCGCTGCGCTGCGTTCCAGCGCCTCGGTGATGGCCGCCATCGCGGCCTGCAGGTCGCCGGCACGCGTGAGCGCGGTGGCGTTCTTCATCAATTGACCGAATTGCGGATGCATGGGGACTTTCAAGAGTCGAGCGGCCCGGCTCAAAGCAGCCGCCCGACCAGGGCCGTTTTGACGGCGGGACTGGCGTGGAGGGCGCCAAGCACGGTCAGCGACTCGATGGTGGCGAGCGCCAGTTCCGGCGTGACATCGGGCGCGATGACGGCGAGGCCCAGCACGCGGATCTGCAGCTTCTGCCCCGCCGCCTGGACCTCCGCCAGGTCTGCGGCACTGAACTGCTGGATGCCCAGCACGATGCTCTTGCGCGAG
This sequence comes from Roseateles sp. P5_D6, assembly GCF_054049415.1. NCBI lineage: Bacteria > Pseudomonadati > Pseudomonadota > Betaproteobacteria > Burkholderiales > Sphaerotilaceae > Roseateles > Roseateles sp. P5_D6. The sequence goes on from NZ_JBFUMK010000007.1 coordinate 61,671, forward strand.
ACCACCTGGCGCACCACATCTGCGTGCGTCGCGATCTGGTTGCGAATGGCCGTGCGGATCAGGTCGCTGCGGTTGGCATAGAAACCCTCCTGCACCAGCAGGTCGATCTGGCCCAGGTCGACGCAGCCGATGTTGAGGGTGAGCTTTTCGTCGACAGGCTTGGCCGCCTTGGGCGAGAGCAAAGGTGTGGCAGGCATGGCGCCATCATGCAACCATCCACTTGGATTCCACTAGCCTTATTTTGTAAGCGTTTCAAAGCGCCCGGCCGAGCCAAGGGCGGCAGGCCGCATCAGTCGCTGTCCTGCCCGGGCAGCAGCGCAGGCCAGGGCCAGCACTGCGATTGATCCGCGGGCTCCCAGGCATCCGCGGCCTGGTAGCCGATGACGCGCAGCAGCGAAGCCAGCGGGTTGGCGGCAGGGGCGAACCTGGGGTCCAGGGCCTTGTCGATGGTGTCCACCAGGCCTTGCAGATGGGCACGCTGGATGCGGTCCCCGCTGGTGGCCTTGGCACTGATCACACCCTTGAGATCGCGCAGCTCGGCCCTCACCACGGCTTGGCCGTCGTCCAGGCCCATCAGGCCGGCAATGCTGAGGCCGGTGAAATTGAGGCGCGCAGCGAGGGTGTCGACATAGTGGCGCTGCAGGCCGCGGCGCGGCGCGGCGATGGCAGCGCCGCTGGCGAGTTCGGTGAACACGCCGCGGCGCAGCTCGGACAACAGCTCGTCCAGGCGGTAGGCCTGGGCGCCGAACTGCGCCTCCTGGGCTGCCAGGCGCTGTGTGCGGGCAGGGTCCAGCATCATGCGCAGCAGGCTGCGCTGGGAGGTGCTGACCATGCCGGGTGGCTCGGACGCGCGCAGGCGCTGGGTCACGGCCGGGTCCAGCAGCCATGGCGGGGTGGCCAGCAGTTGGCCGGTCAGGAACTTCACCGCGCGAACCTGCTGGGCGCGAGGCACGGGCGTGGCAATGGCGCCGGGCTGGTCGTTGTGCTTGTTCTGCACGCCGTAGCCGCCCACGATGGCCGCCACGTGGCTGAGTTCGCGCAGCCACTGCGTCCAGGTGGCGCGGTAGAGATCCTCCAGGGTCTTGTCGTCCTTGCCGTCCTGCGGCACGAGGCCCGGCAGCATCTTGACCACGCGCTCCAGGTTGCGCATGCCCAGCGTGGTGGCGGCCACGGCGTCCGCATCGCCGACGGCCTCGGCGTTCTCGCCGAAGTCGCCGCCCTCGGCCTTGGGCGCGCTGAAGCGCAGCCAGGGCTTGCCGTCCTGCTCGCGCGCCCACAGGTTGAGCTGCTGGCGCTCCTCTTCGGGCGTCTTGGCGCTGGGGATGGGGGTGTAGCCCCAGCGGGTGGCGAACACGTCGTAGGGGCCGATCTTGGGAATCAGCAGCGCGGGATCGACGTTGTCCTCCGGCTGGACGAGGTAGTTGAAGCGGCTGTAATCCATCAGCGTGGGCACATGGCCCATGGTCTTGAGCCACTGGGGGTCGCGCAGCTTGTCCACCGGGTACAGGGAGCTGGCCTTCATGTTGTGCGGGAAGCCCAGCGAATGCCCCACCTCGTGCGTGACGACGAAAGCCACCAGGTCGCCCATGAGGTCATCCGGCAGCGGCAGCTTGCGGGCGCGCGGGTCCAGCGGGCCCACCTGCGTGACGTACCAGTCGCGCTGCAGCTGGACGATGTTGTGGAACATCACGATGTTGGCGTTCAGGATCTCGCCGCTGCGCGGGTCTGCCAGGTGCGGGCCGTAGGCATTGGCGGTGGGCGACGGCACCCAGCGGATGACGCTGTAGCGCACGTCCTCGGGGTCGAACTCCGGGTCTTCCTCGGGCGTGGGGAATGGCCGCGCCTGCACGGCGTTCTTGAAGCCCGCGGCCTCGAAGGCCTCGTTCCAGGCCTCGACGCCCTTCTTCACATAGGGCACCAGCGAGGTGGGCGTGGCCCTGTCGATGTACCAGACGATGGGCTTGACCGGCTCGCTCACCGCGGCGCCGGGGTCCTTCTTCTCCAGCCTCCAACGGGTGATCAGGCGCTCGCGCCGGACCTCGTGCGCGCCGGCGCCGAAGTCGGTGCGGCTGACGCTGAAGAAGCCCACGCGGTCATCCAGCAGGCGCGGCATCATGGGCTGCTGGGGCAGTTGCACGATGCTGTAGGCCAGGTTGAGCGACACGCTGCGCGCCGCCTGCATCTGCGGCAGCACGGGCAGGCCCGGTATCGTGGGCATGGGCGTCGGCATGACGGTGTAGGTATGCACCGCGTCCACCCGCACGCTGCCGGGGAAGGCCTTGGTCTGCTCCACGTAGCTGCGGCTGCTGTCCACGCCGCCGCGCACCATGGCACGGGCGCTGAAATCGCCCACTTCGGAGTTGAACAGCCGCGTGACCTCAATCACCGGCGCGCCGTCCTTGCCGAAAGCCTCCACCGGAAACACCGCCAGGATGGCATCCCGCTGGGACAGGCGCACGGCGTCCGCGATCGGGCTGCCCGGCGCGCTCACCGCATCGTGCGACACGAGCTGCAGCATCACGCGGTTTTGCTTGAGCACGAAGCGCAGCACGTCCTGGTTGAGTGTGCGCCCCACATGATCCTGGCCCGCGGGCACGGCGGTGGCGTTGGCCACCATCAGCAGCGGCTGCTCCAGCAAGGCCTTGGGGATCTCGAAATAGAGCTTGTTCTTGAGGTTGTGGACGCGGAACAGGCCCTCCTGCGTCTTGGCCTCGGCCGTGATGACCTTGTCGAAGGGCTTGGGCTCGGTCACGTCGGGCGCCGCCGGGCGCGTTGCGCCAGCGGGCGCCGAGGCGCCGGAGGCCGGCGGAGCGGGGGGCGTTTGGGCGAAAGCCTGGCTAACGGCCAGAGCCAGCAGCAGGGCGGCTGACAGCGCCCGGCTTTGCGTCTTGTTTTTCATGGCATCCCTTGGGTCCGGCGCACCACAGCGCGCACGGTGGGCATCATAGGCAAGGGGCCGACGCGCTCACCAAGCCTTGAAGCGCCCCGTGACATGCAGCAGCGCCATGAACTGCAGCAGGCCGTCGTAGTAACGCCATTGGCCGGCGGGCGGCTCCAGCGCCCAGAGATCGTTGACGAAGCGCGCACCCAGCGGCTTGTCGACGAGTAAGGCCGCGACGGCATTGCTGGCCATCAGGCCCCTGGAGGGTTCGTCGTTCAAGGGCTTGCCGTCCAGCGCGTAGAGATGGGGATAGGGCTTGCCGCCATTGCCTTGCGAAGCGAAGAAGCCCAGCAGCTTGCGGCTCAAGCCCGCGGCGTCCGGGTTCTTGTCCCACCAGGCCTGGTCGACACTCCAGTTCACCGCCGTGCGGAAGGCGTCGTAGCGGAAGTCCTCATGGCCTTCATGCACGCGCGGGCGGCCGTCGAATTCGGCGTAGTCGGGCGTCAGGCCGGTCTTCGGATGGGCCGCCACGGAGAAGTAGGCGCGGCTGATCCCGGCGATCTCGGCCCAGCGCTCGCGGTCCTCGGGTTTGGCGGCGCGGCGGGCCCAGATCTCGTAGAAGGCGGGCAGGTGGTAGGACGGGTCGCTGAAGTCGGCCGCCTTGCCGATAGGCACGAAGACGACCTGGCCGCGCTCGGGCGAGAACATCGAGCGCACGCCGTCGACGATGCCGCCGTTCATCTGCTCCTTGTGCAGCATGGTGCTGAGCAAGGCCTGGGCCTGGGCGTTGTAGTCGTACAGGCCCTGGCCATTGCCCCAGCGGGCGGCCGCCATCAGCAGCGCCGTGGCGAAGTACTCCTCGCCGTCGGACGCGGGCACGGTGTCCTTGTCGCAGCCCTTGGGCTGGCATTGCCAGCGAAAGTAGCCGGCGCGCGGGCCCGTGCGGTAGCGCATATGCGTGGCGGCCCAGTTCCACAGCGCGTCGAACTCCGCCTTGCGGCCCATCTGCACGGCAATCATCATCCCGTAGGACATGCCCTCGCTGCGCACATCGGCGTTGTTGACGTCCAGCACATAGGCGGCCGGGCCGTCAGGTGTGGCGGGCGCGGGGTAGACGACACGGTGCTCGGCGTCGCCCTCGAACAGCGACTGCCAGTAGCCGGCCAGCCTGGCGTCGATGTCGGCCTCGGTCACGCTGGGGCGGATCTCGCGCAGCAGGTTGCGGTAGTTGCCGGTATGTGCCGCGCCACGCGGCGGGAGGGTGACCGAGGCCAGCGGTGCCAGCACCAGCTTTTGCAGCACCGCGTTGTCATCGAGGCGCCAGACCTTGATGACATGACGGCCGGGCTGCAGGCTGGCAAAGCGTGCGCTGAGCACAAAGCCGTTGTCCTTGACGGCCTGCGCCCAGTCCTTCTCGCCGCGGCTCAGCTCGGGGCCTGCAGTCGGCACCAGGTTCAGCTTGAGCTCCTGCGCCGGCAACTCGTCGACGGCCACGGCCAGGCGGATGCCGCCCGCATTGCGCGTGTCCAGCGTCGGCACCATGTGCAGGCTGAGCAGCGTGTCGCCGGCGTGCGACGTGTCGACGTCGTACTCCAGCCGCACGCCATCGGCCAGCGTTGTCGGCGCGTGGCCTTGCGGCAAGGCCGTCACAGCGCCCTGGCCGTGGCCGAGGTTGGGGATGACCGTCCAGGTCAGGCCCTGGCCGTTGATGGCGCGGCTGAACCGAATCGCCTCCAGCGTGATCGCGTTCGACGGTTCTGCCGTGGCGCGCTCCAGCTGGCGTTGAACTTCGGCCGGATCGGCGCTGCCCGCCACGCGCTTCACCGCCGGCATGATGTTCTTGTCCGGCTGCTGCCAGCTCGTGTAGCCGATATGGGTCTGCAGCATCATGCCGGCCCATTTGCCGTTCGCGAGGGCGTGGTACTGGTCGGCGATGGCCTGGTCGCGCTGGAAAGCAGCCTCGGCGCGGTCGGCAAAGACATCGGCGCGTGCGTCACCCGCCGCAGCCAGCTTGCGGTTCCATGCCGCCGCGTAGTGCAGCCGGTAGAGGTTGGCCATCGCCAGCACGGGGTGCTCGACCAACTGGAAGTAGGCGTCGAGCTGGTCGGCCTTCAGCCCCGCCTTGACCTTCGCCACGCGCGCTTCCAGCACCTCCCATTCGGCGACGCGGCGGCCGAAGTCGCCGCCATCCAGCGCATCGGGCGAGGCGTTGCCGAGACGGAAGCTGCCCGCGTCGACGAGCTCAGGCTTGCGCCGTGCCGCATACTGGCTGTAGCGAGTGACCAGCTCACCGATCTCCGCGGCTTGAGCGCCGCCGAAGGTCCGCGCCGCCCAGTCGCGCGGGTAGGCCGCCAACGCCGCCGGCGTCATGCGCGTGGGCGACCAGGCCATGTCGAGGAAGAAGCTGATCGGGAACTCCATCGGCTTGATGTCGCCGACGTTGACGATCCACAGCGCGTCCGCTCCGCGCTCGTGGGCCAGGTTCATCTGCTGCCAGGTCTTCTCGATCTGGTTGGTGTTGAGCCACTTGTAGTTGCGCGGCCCGCCCACGTAGTCGAAGTGGTAGTACACGCCGTAGCCGCCCTTGCGGTCGAGGTCTTTCACCGGCAGGCGGCGGATCTGGCCCCAGTTGTCGTCGGCAAACAGCAGCAGCACGTCGTCGGGCACCTGCATACCCTTGTCGTAGTAGTCCTGCACCTCCTTGTAGAGGGCCCACATCTGCGGCGTCTTCTCGGCCGGCTGGCTGGTCACGTCGGCAATGATCTTGCGCTGGTCGCGCACGACGCTTTCGAGCAGTGCGGTGGCCGTGCCCTCGCTCATCGGCTCGTCGCCGTCGCCGCGCATGCCCACGGTGACGAGGGTGTCGAAGGCCTTGCCGCCGGGCCGGCCCATCGTGCGCTGGATGCCGCCGCGCCAGAACTCGCGCAGCTGCTCGGGGTTCTTCGCGTAGTCCCAGGCGCCGCCCTTGGAGCGCGCCCATTCGTCATGAGCCCGCGACATCGGCTCGTGGTGGGAGGTACCCATGACGACGCCCATCTCGTCGGCCAGCACCATGTTCCTCGGGTCGTCGGCATTGAAGGCGCGCGGCGCCCACATGGCCGGCCACAGGTAGTTGCCGCGCAGGCGCAGGATCAGCTCGAAGACATGGGCATAGAAGGCCGAGTTGGCGCCGCCGAACCTGGCCTGCGCCCAGGTGCTCAGCGCCGGCGCCTCGTCGTTGATGAAGATGCCGCGGTACTTGACCTGGGGCTGGTCGTCACGGGCGCCCGCGGTGACGAAGACATCGGTCTTCTTTTCCACCGGCACGTCCGCCCACCAGGCCCAGGGACTGACGCCCATGCGGGCCGACAGGTCGTAAGTGCCGAAGACCGCGCCGCGGCGGTCCGAACCGACGATGACGAGGGCACGGGCGATGCCCGGCCAGGGCTGCTCGACGACCACCTGGCGGTAGGCCTCCCAGCGGCCCTTGAGCCCGTCGAGCTTGAGCTTGCGGCGGGCGACGAGATCGTCCAGCATGGGGCTGCGCCCCAGCTCGCCGATGACCACGATTTCGCCGCGCGCGTCGGCGATACGGTTCAGCAGCGCTGCCGGCTTGCCCGACACGCGCTCCAGGTCCGCCGCGAAGTTGCGGCTCGCATGCTGGAGCGCCGGATCGGCCGCAGCATCGACAACAACGCCAGCCGCCTGGCCCGCCTTCACCAGTGCCAGCGCGCGGCCGGGGTCATGCGCGCAGACCGACACGGGTGCGTCGCAAGCCAGGGCGGGCACGCAAACACCAGCCGCGACCAGCAGCCCCGCGAGGATTTTCAAAACACGACGAATCACCGCTAGTCTCCACGCCCGGCGTCCTGGCACGGGACGCTCTTTGGCCATTGATGTTTACGCAATCAGTTTTAAAGCACAAAGATGATCGCGGGGGCTGATCGGGATTTTCCCTGGTATCTCAGCCCACTTCTGCCTGATGCACGCCGCCATGATGAATTCCATAAAGGCGCGCTTCAGCCTATTTATGGTAGCGTAACCTTTTCGAAGCCGCCCGCACTGCCCACGTCCAGCAGGCCACGATTCATGATCCACAACCCCGTGCTGCCCGGCTTCAATCCGGACCCCTCCTTCTGCCGCGTCGGCGATGACTTCTACATCGCAACCTCCACCTTCGAGTGGTACCCCGGCGTGCAGATTCACCACTCGCGCGACCTCGTCAACTGGACGCTGGTGACGCGCCCGCTGAGCCGCAAGAGCCAGCTCGACTTGCGCGGCAACCCGGACTCCTGCGGCATCTGGGCGCCCTGCCTGTCCTACGCGGACGGCCTGTTCTGGCTGGTCTACACCGACGTGAAGCGCTTCGAGGGTAACTTCAAGGATGCGCACAACTACATCGTCACGGCGCCCAGCATCGAGGGCCCCTGGAGCGACCCGGTCTATGTGAACTCGTCGGGCTTCGATCCCTCCCTCTTCCACGATGACGATGGCCGCAAGTGGTTCCTGAACATGCTTTGGGACCACCGCACCGGCTCCATCGGCGGCCAGCCCAAGGCCTCCGCATTCGCCGGCATCCTGCTGCAGGAATGGGACGCCGAACGCCGCCAGCTCGTCGGGCCGGTCACCAACATCTACCGCGGCACGCCGCTGGGCCTGGTCGAAGGGCCGCACCTCTTCAAGCGCCAGGGCTGGTACTACCTGATGACGGCCGAGGGCGGCACCGGCTACGGCCACGCGGTGACGCTGGCGCGTTCGCGCGCGCTGCATGGCCCCTACGAGACCCACCCCCAGCGGCACGTCGTCAGCAGCAAGGACGCACCCGACGCGCCGCTGCAGCGCGCCGGCCACGGCCAGGTCGTGCAGTTGGCCGACGGCAGCGTCTACCTCGCCCACCTCTGCGGCCGGCCGCTGCCGGGCACGCGGCGCTCGCCGCGCGGCCGCGAGACGGCCATCCAACGTTGTGTCTGGGGTGAGGACGACTGGCTCTACCTCGCCGACGGCGGCATGGTGCCGGCCGTCGAGGTGGCTGCGCCCACTGATGCGCAGCCGCTGCCGCGCGAAGCCGTGCGGCGCAGCTTCGTCAACTGCCCGCGCCTGCCGCAGGAATTCCAGTGGCTGCGCACGCCCGAGCCTGACCGGCTGTTCACGCTCACCGGCGGCGCACTGCGGCTGACCGGGCGCGAGTCGGTGGGCAGCTGGTTTGAGCAAAGCCTGGTGGCGCGGCGCCAGGAGGATGCCGGCTTGCGCGCCGAGACGACGGTGGCGGCTTTTTCTCCCGACACCTACCAACAGGCCGCGGGCCTAACCCATTACTACAACCGCCACAAGTTCCACGCCCTCCTCATCACCTGGGCGGACGGGCTGGGCCGCGTGCTGAGCATCCTGTCCTGCCCCGGCGATTGGCCGGACAACCGGTTGCAGTTCCCCCTCGGCGAACCCGTGCCTTTGCCCGCCGAGGGCCCGGTGCAACTCGCTGCCGACATCGACGGCCCGCATCTGCAGTTCCTCGCCGACTGGGGCCAGGGCTGGCAGCCCGTGGGGCCGGTGCTGGACGCCAGCGTCATCTCCGACGAAGGCGGCCGCGCCGAGCATGCCTCCTTCACCGGCGCCTTCATCGGCATGCTGGCCTTCGACACCAGCGGCCGCGCCCGAACGGCTGACTTCACCCGCTTCGACTACTTGCCTCGATGAGCACCAAGGGTTCAGCAGCCGATCCCGCGGTCTTCACGCTCGGCACGGCTGGCGGCCTGCAGATCCAGGTCAGCGATTTCGGTGCGCGCTGGCTGTCCTGCCTCGTGCCCATGCCAGATGGCAGCCGGCGTGAGGTCGTGCTCGGGCACGCGACGCCGGCCGCTCATCTGCGCGAGCCCGGCTTCTTCGGCGCCATCGTCGGCCGCTATGCCAACCGCATCGGCGGCGCCGCCTTCACGCTGGACGGGCGCGCGCATCGGCTCGTCGCCAACGAGGGCGAGAACCAGCTGCACGGCGGTCCGGATGGCTTCGACCGCCGCAGCTGGACGGTCGTCGACCACGGTACGCACCACCTGCGCCTGGCCCTGCATTCGCCCGATAGCGACCAGGGCTACCCCGGTGCACTGAGCGCCGAAGTCGAGTACCGCCTGGACCCGCAGCGCCCAGTCCTCACGCTGCACTTCGGCGCCCGCGTGAGCGCGCCCTGCCCGGTCAACCTGACCAGCCATCCCTACTTCAATCTCGACGGCTCGGCAGCGCCCGTGCTCGGCCATCGGCTGCAGGTGGCCGCGAGCGCGATGCTGCCGGTGCGGCCCGACATGGTCCCGACCGGCGAAGTCGCCCCGGTCAACGGCACGCCCTTCGATTTGCGTCAGCCACGCCTCATCGGCGATGGCCTGGGCCAGGGCGAGCAGCAGGCGCGCGGCAGCGGCTACGACCACTGCTTCGTGCTGGACGAGAACGCCGCACGCGGCGAGGCGCCCGCCGCCGCGCTGGTCTCGGCCGACGGACGCCTGGCCATGCGACTCTTCACCAACTACCCTGGCCTGCAGGTCTGCAGCGGCAATTTCGTGCACCATGCCAAGGGCCGCGACGGCCTGCCCTTTTCACGCCATGCCGGCATCGCGCTGGAGCCGCAGTTCTTCCCGGACGCGCCCAACCACCCGGCCTGGCGCGAGCAGGGCTGCATCCTGCGCCCCGGCCAGACGCTGGCGCGCTGGATGCGCCTGGAGTTCGACGCCCTCGCCCGATGAAGCCGCTGCCCATGACCAAGACACCCGAAGAGCTGCGCAGTGCGCGCTGGTTCGCCAAGGACGATTTCCGCAGCTTCGGCCACCGCAGCCGTGTGCTGCAGATGGGCTACGCCGCCGAGGATTTCATCGGCAAACCCGTCATCGCCATCGTCAACACCTGGAGCGATGCCAACCAGTGCCACAGCCACTTCAAGCAGCGAGTGGAGGACGTCAAGCGCGGCGTGCTGCAAGCGGGCGGCTGGCCGCTGGAACTTCCGGCCATTTCGCTCAGCGAAAGCATGGTCAAGCCGACGTCCATGCTCTATCGCAACTTCCTCGCGATGGAGACCGAGGAGCTGCTGCGCAGCCACCCGGTGGACGGCGCCGTGCTGATGGGCGGCTGCGACAAGACCACGCCCGGCCTCTTGATGGGCGCGCTGAGCATGGGCCTGCCCTGCATCTACCTGCCGGCCGGCCCGATGCTGCGCGGCAACTGGCGCGGCCAGGTGCTGGGCTCGGGGTCGGACGCCTTCAAGTACTGGGACGAACGCCGCGCCGGCCGCCTGAGTGACCAGGCCTGGGCCGAGATGGAGGCCGGCATCGCGCGCAGCCACGGCACCTGCATGACGATGGGCACGGCGGCCACGATGATGGGCATTGCCGAGGCGTTGGGTTTCACGCTGCCGGGCGCCAGCAGCATCCCCGCGCCAGACGCCAACCACATCCGCATGTCGGCGGAATGCGGCCGGCGTATCGTGCAGATGGTGTGGGGCGACCTGACGCCAGCGAAGTTGCTCAGCAAGGGCAGCTTCGCCAATGCGATTGCAGTGGCCATGGCCATGGGCTGCAGCACCAACGCCATCATTCATCTGGTCGCCATCAGCCGCCGCGCCGGGCTGCCGGTCACGCTGGACGACTTCGACGTGGCCAGCCGCCATGTCGGCGTCATCGCCAACATCCGGCCCAGCGGGGATGCCTACCTGATGGAGGACTTCTTTTACGCCGGCGGGCTGTCCGCGCTGATGAACGTCATGCTGGACAAGCTCGACCTCGGCGCGCTGACCGTCAACGGCCGCACGGTGGGCGAGAACGTCGCCGGCGCCGAGGTGTTCAATGCGGACGTGATCCGCGCGCTGGACAACCCCATCTACGCCGAAGGCGCGCTGGCCGTGCTGCGCGGCAACCTCGCGCCGGACGGCGTCGTCATCAAGCCCAGCGCCGTGGCCAAGCACCTGCTGCAGCACACCGGTCGGGCACTGGTGTTCGACGACTACCCCAGCCTCAAAGCCGCCGTCGACGACCCGGATCTGGACGTGACCGGCGACGACATCCTCGTGCTGCGCAACGCCGGCCCGAAGGGTGCCGGCATGCCGGAGTGGGGCATGCTGCCTATCCCGACCAAGCTGCTGAAAGCCGGCGTGACGGACATGCTGCGCCTGTCCGACGCACGCATGAGCGGCACCAGCTACGGCGGCTGCCTGCTGCATTGCAGCCCCGAGGCCTTCATCGGCGGCCCGCTGGCGCTGGTGAAGACGGGCGACCGCATCACCGTCGACGTGCCGGCCCGCCGCATCCACCTCGAAGTCAGCGACGAGGAACTTGCCGCGCGCCGCGCCGCCTGGACGCCGCCGCCCGCGCGCTACGAGCGCGGCTACGGCTGGATGTTCGCCCGCCACATCCTGCAGGCCCATGAGGGCTGCGACTTCGACTTCCTTGAAACCCAGTTCGGCGCGCCGGTGCCCGAGCCGGTGATCTACTAAGAACTGCTTGCCCCACATGCTGAAGAACACAGCCACAGAGACACGGAGGCACAGAGAGAGCCGGATGCCTCTGTGTCTCTGTGCCTCTGTGGCTGTGTTCCTTGGCCCTTCCAATTGAGACCCACATGAACCCCGACACCCGCAAGAAGCTGATGGGCGTCAGCACCGCCACGCTCTGCACGGCCCTGTTCAAGCGCGGCCTGCGCGGTCAGTTCATCCAGGACGTGCGCCCGCTGAACCCCGGCCTGCCGAACATGGTCGGCCCGGCTTACACGCTGCGCTACATGCCGGCGCGCGAGGACCTGAACGACATCAGCGTGTTCAAGGACCGCAGCCATCCGCAGCGCAAGGCCGTCGAGGAATGCCCGGAAGGTGCGGTGCTGGTCATCGACAGCCGCAAGGATGCGCGTGCCGCTTCGGCGGGCGGCATCCTGGTGGCCCGGCTGATGGTGCGCGGCGTGGCCGGCGTCGTCACCGATGGCGGCTTCCGCGACAGCCCGGATATTGCCCGCTACAGCATGCCGGCCTATCACTCGCGCCCGAGCGCACCGACCAACCTGACCCTGCACCAGGCCATTGCCATCAACGAGCCGATCGGCTGCGGCGATGCGCCGGTGTTCCCGGGCGATGTGATCGTCGGCGATGCCGAGGGCGTCATCGTCATCCCGGCCCACCTGGCCGACGAGATCGCGAACGAATCCGTCGAGATGACCGTCTTCGAGGACTACGTGCAGGACAAGGTGATGGGCGGCCGCAGCGTGCTGGGCCTGTACCCGCCGACCGACGCCGACGTGGCCGCGGACTTCGCGGCCTGGCGCCAGCTCAAGGGGCGCTGACCTTCGGGCATCGCCTGTCGAGCACTTCGACAGGAAAGGCTTCGGCCATCACGCGATAGCCGGCCAGCGACGGATGCAGGCCGTCGTTGTCGACCTCGGCACGCAGGAATGCCGGACGCGCGGGGTCGCGCATCAACGCATCGAAGTCCACCAGTGCATCGAAGCGTCCCGGCTCACGCAGCCAGGCGTTCAGCGCCTGGYGATCGGCCTCGTTCTCGGCTTGCGGTGAGTAATAGCCACTGCCCGAATAGGGCATGACGGTCGAGGCGATCAAGCAGACGCCCCGTGAGCGGGCACGCTGGGCGAGGTCAGTGAAACCCGCCTTCATCTCGGCCAGCAGCGTGGCGCGAGACTCGGGCGTCGTCGGCCGGCCGCGATGGCTGACGCCGAGATCGTTGACGCCGATCAGCACGACGGCGTGCGTGGTGCCGGTTCTTTCCAGCACGTCGCGGTCAAAACGCGACACGAGGTTGGGACCGAGCCCGTCGCGCAGCAGGCGCCCACCGCCGATCCCCGTGTTGATGACCGAGACCTCCCGCTTCTCCGCCATCAGGCGACGCGACAGCGCATCGGTCCAGCGTTGGTAGCTGCCCGAGGGCACGCCATAGCCGTCGGTGATGGAGTCACCCGTCGCGACGAGGACGGGCAGCACCCTGGCAGCCCGCACGTCCAAGGCTGCCAGATGTCTCCAGCCTTCCTGGGCCACGGCCTCGGGCCAGTCCGCCGTGCCGACGCGATCGCCTGGCACCGCCCAACTGCGGATGCGCGAACCTGGATGCATGCTGGCCTGCGCCGGCCCGGCCTGCACATGCATCTGCACGGCGACATCGGCCTGGCGTGGGACGGCGAATTCGATCACGTCGCTCCAGATCTCGGCATGCGCCGGCACGACGACTTCACGCCGACCCCAAAAGCTCAGCGAACGCAGGCTGGCCGCGTTGACCACCACGCCGTCCACCAAGGCCACGCTGGCCGCGCCCAGGGTCAGCGGCTCGGCGCCGAAGAGGTTGCTGATGCGCACCCGCAGGGCCCGCCCTGCGGCGTCCACGCGCACGATCTGGCGCAAGCTGACGTCGCGCAGGGGCTGGCGCCACGCGAGCGGGGCGTCAGCTGGCGGTGCCTGCTCCAGCTGCGCGCTGGCCCAGGCCGCCAGCCAGGTGCCGCCGGCATCGTCTCGCGGCGCGCCGGCGCACCCGGTCAGCAGCAGGATGGCAGTCAGCAGGCCGAATCGGAGGCGCGCTCTTGGAGATGGGCTCATGCCAAAATGATAGCGCAACCATTTGCTCGTCATCCAGGCGGCCCGGGGAGCGTGGTTGTTGCACCTGCAGGCCCTGTCCAGAACTCCCGGCTTGCCTTTTCAGCCGCGATCTGCGCCCGAGTCCTGCGCGCTTTTCATCCGCGTACCGGCGCCTGGGCCAACTGGGCCGACCACAGCGGTTGCGTCGCGAGTTCCGCCGCGGTGACGTCGTCTGCCGTCACCGCATATTCATTGCTGCTGCGCTCAACAAAATAGGCAGAGCGGTAGCGCTGCAGCAGTCCCCCGAGTGCCCTGCGGGCCTGATTCGAAGGGCCATTGAAGACGAGGGTCAGCGTGGTCATGGTCGGTGCTTTCATCAAGGGCCGAGGTCATCCCATCGGCCCTCCTTGAACGCCAGGCAACCCGTGCGGTTGACGTTCAAGGTTGATACAGCTTGTGAGCGCACGCCCAAGTCAAGCGATACGGCCTACAGGCGGCCCATCAGCAGCAGCACCAACACGATCAGAAGAACCGTGAGCCAACGCCGCCTCGGGACGAAGCGCAGGCCCTGCCAGGACCCGCAGACATCCTCACATCCTCAAAACAGTTGACATGCCGTTCCCGCAGGCTTGATGGGCCTGCCGTGAAGGCGCACAGTGCCAGCCTCGCCAGGAGATCACGATGCGATTCAGCCGCCTCGCCGCACTGTCCCTGGCCATGCTGCCGCTCGGCGCCATGGCAGGGGCGCTGTACGGCACCGTCCGCTCGGACCATGGGCCGCTGGGCGCCGTACAGGTTCAGCTGGCCTGCCCCCGCTTCGGGCAGGGCGCACGCACCACGGAGGCGACGAGCGATGCCAACGGCAGCTTCGCGCTGCGCCTGCCCGTGAATGGCAAGTGCGAGATGCGCGTGCAGCGCGGCACCAGCATCGGCCCGCCGTTCGAGGTCTATCTGTTCGAGAACCCCGTGCGCTTTGATTTCGTCGTCGGGCAGCGGCTGGAGAAGCTGCGGTGACGGTCAAGGAGGCGGACAAGGTCAACAACAAGGCGCAAGACAAGGGCAAGCCCGGCGAGAAGGACACCGGCGCCACTCGCCTGGAGTGGATCAAGGCGATCGGCATGCCGGCAGTGACGCTGATCGTGACGGTGGTGGGCGGCTACTACCTGACCGGGCTGCAGAAGGAACGCGAGACGCGCGAGGGCAACGAGAAGCTGTACGCGCAGTTGCTGACGCAGCGCGAGCAGTCTGACGCGCAGATCCGCAAGGACATGTTCAACGTCGTCATCAGCAACTTTCTGAAGGAACCCAAGAAGGGCGACCTCGAAACGCAGGTGCTGCAACTCGAACTGCTCGCGAGCAACTTCAACCAGTCGCTGGACCTGGCGCCTCTGTTCAAGGACGTGGCTCGCAAGCTGACAGGCAAGGACGCCTCGTCCACGCCGCGCAATGCCGAGTTCAAGAAGCGACTGGACCTCAGCGCGGCCAACCTGATCTCCAAGCAGGTCGACAGCCTGTCGCACCGGGGCTTCGCCAAGGGCTATCCGCAGCCGCTGGGCGGTTGGGCAGAAAACTTTGGCAAGCCCTTCATCGACGAGAAGATCACGCTGCAGCGCCTCATGCCGCGATCACGAGCGGCACCGGGCGGCAAAGGCGAATCCATTCACTTCCAGGTCGAGATCGTGGATGTGAACCTGGAGCGCCGCGAGGTGGAGGTCAGGCTGCGCGTCGACTTCCCGGGGGACTCGGAACAAGACGTGGACCGGCATTTCTGGGTCAGCCAATACGACTTCCCCATGCTGGACAACACGCAGTTGCCGCAGGGGCTTCGCTGCTCCATCGTCATCACCGAATTCCTGGTGCCCGACGGCCCTGCGGACAGCCGCGAAGCCAACAGCGCCGTCAAGTTCCACCTGGTCGTCTTTCCTGCTGCGAGCGCCAGCTTCAAGGAACGCCAGGACTATGACGACGTGCTGACCGACATGTTGAGGTTCAGCGCCAACCGAGGCGAGAAGGAGGCAGCACGCCCATGAACACAATTCCACTGCCCTGCCGCCGCTCCTTGCTTTGCGGCGTCGTCCTGGTCCTGGCCGCGGCGCTGCGTCCGCAGCACGCCCTGGCATACGCCGCAGCATCGGCGCCCACCGGCAATGACGACGAGGCCCCAAAAGGCAAACCGCCAAAAGACAAGGATCGAGATCGGGACAAATCGACCACCCGGCTGGTCGTCAAGGTCAGTGGCAACGGCAAGCCCGTCAGCCACGCCGACGTGAAGGTCAAGGTCGGCGGCGGCGACGGCATCTCCCTCGTGACCAATGACCGCGGCGAAGCCTCGCTGACTCTCAACGCCCCGGGCGCGGCCGAAGTCCACGTGATTGCGCTGGGCTGGGCGTCCGGTCGCGGCGTCGTGGAACTCAAGGCCGGCGAGCCGACCTCGCTGCAGATCGAACTCAAGAAGTCGCAGTGAAGGCGGCTGCGGATAGCGCCCGGTGAGAAGGGCCCGCCGCGAAGCTCGGGCTCAGGGCGCGGCGATGCCGTCGATGCGGTCCAGGCGCACGATCATGCGGCCAAACTGCTGATTGCGCAGTTCAACCCACAGCCCCGGTTCGATGCGCGTCACCGCGCCCGAGATCGTCTGCCCGGCCACGTAGAGCGTGATGCCGCGCTTGTCCTGCAGCGCCGTGGTGAGCGCCTGCTCGATGCCTCGCGTGGCATCGGTTGCATGAGCAACGCCCGACACGAAGGCGCAGGCGACGACGAGCGCGGCCAGCGCACGGCGTGAGGAAAAGGGGCGGGACGGTTGCACAGACATGGCAGGGCTCCTGAATGCTGGTTGGACGGGCCTTGACTGTGCTCGACGCGGGTCACCAGGAGACGTCAGGCGAGGCAGGGGTTTGTTTCGTTTGTTGTTCGTACCGATCTTGAGAATCAGACACGGCTGACGCTGCGCCACCCTCGCCTGGCGCAGCATGGGCCCCAAGGAGACCACAGCCGTGATCGCAAGCTTGCTCGGCCCGTTGCTGGGTCGCTGGGCGTTTGAACCGTTCGCCAAGGCCTTGCCCCAGATGGGCGACACCGAGCGCGCGGCGCTGGAGGCCGGCACGGTGGGTTTCGAAGGCGCATTGTTCGCCGGCGCGCCGGACTTCGACCGCCTGCTCGCCATGGCGCCCAACCGCCTGACGGCCGACGAGCAGGCCTTCCTGGACGGCGACGTGCGCGAGCTGATCGCGATGCTCGACGACTTTGCGATCGACGAGGCGCACGACCTGCCGCCCGAGGTGTGGCGCTTTCTGCGCGAGCGGCGCTTCTTCGGCATGATCATCCCGCGCGAGCAGGGTGGCCTGGGCTTCGGCCATTTCGCCCACGCCGCCGTGGTGACCCGTATCGCCACCGTCAACGTGGCCACCGCCGTGACGGTCATGGTGCCCAACTCGCTGGGCCCGGCCGAACTGCTGCTGCGCTACGGCACGGACGCGCAGGAGGCCCACTACCTGCCCCGCCTGGCGGACGGCCGCGACCTGCCCTGCTTCGGCCTCACCTCGCCGTACGCCGGTTCCGACGCTGCGGCCATCCCCGACACCGGCATGCTGACCGAGCGCGAGATCGACGGCCACACCGTGCGCGGCTTCAGCGTGCGCTTTGACAAGCGCTACATCACGCTCGCACCGGTGGCCTCCGTGGTGGGCCTGGCCTTCCAGGCCGTTGACCCGTCGCGCCCGCCGGCGGAGCAGCATCTCGGCATCACCTGCGCACTGATCCCCGTGCCCACGCCGGGGCTGGAGATCGGGCGCCGCCACCGGCCGATGAACTCCGCCTTCATGAACGGGCCCATCCACGGCGACGATGTGTTCGTGCCCATGGACTGGGTCATCGGCGGCGAGGCTCAGGTGGGCCAGGGCTGGCGCATGCTGATGGAATGCCTCGCTGCGGGGCGCGCCATCTCGTTGCCGGCGTTGGGCGCGGCCATGCAGCAGACAGCGCTCTACGTGATGACGGGCTATGGCCGCATCCGCGAGCAGTTCGGCCTGCCCATCGCGCGCTTCGAGGCCATTGCGGGTCTCATAGCCCGCACGGCGGCGGATCTGTACGCGTCCGACGCCGCGCGCCGCTACACGGCAGCGGCACTCGACGCCGGCGAGCGGCCCAGCGTGGCCAGCGCCATCCTCAAGGTGCAGCTCACCGAGGCCGGCCGCCGCGCCGTCAGCACGGGCATGGACGTGCTGGGCGGCAAGGGCATCATCAGCGGCCCGAGCAACCTGCTGGGCGTGGCCTATCGGCATGCGCCCATCGCCATCACGGTGGAAGGCGCCAACCTGCTGTCGCGGGCCCTCATCATCTTCGGCCAGGGCGCCGTGCGCTGCCACCCACACGTGATGGCCGAAATGGCTGCCGTGCAGGCCAAGGACGAAGCCGCGCTGGGCCGAGCCCTGCTGGGCCACGCAGGCCACGTCGCGCGCAACCTCGGCGCCAGCCTCTTCGGCGCCGGCCTGAAGGGCCGTGTGCCGCCAGGGCTTGAAAAGGAAGCCCGGCTCATCGCCCGCTTGTCGGCCAAGTACGCGCTGACGGCCGACCTCGCGATGGGGCTGCTCGGCGGGCGGCTCAAGCGCATGGAGCTGCTGTCCGCGCGGCTGGGCGATGTGCTCTCCCACCTCTACCTGGCGGCGGCCAGCGTGTGGCGCTTCAAGGTGGAGGAGCAGGGCGAGGGCGACCCGAAGATGCTGCCATTCGCCCGGGCCGCCATCCGCTTCCAGCTCGAAGCCGCCGCGGCCACGCTGCGAGATCTGCACGCCAACATGCCTTCGGGCGCGTTGAAGGCGCTGTCGCCGCTGCTGCTGCACGGCACCCGCCACCTGGCACCGCTGCGCGATCGCGATCTCGTTGCGCTGGCCGAATCACTGCGCACCGATCCCTCGCTCGTGGCCCGCCTGTGCCCCGACTTCACCCCGCCGGCCACCGGCGGGCTGCGCGACCTGGCCGACGCGCTGCGCCTGGCCGATGCACTGGGCGGCGCCCCGGCCGAGGAGGTCACCGAGCTGAACCGCGCACTGCGCCGCACACACTCACTGGAAGCCGCCGCCGCCAGCTCGCGCGACCCCGAGGCCGCGCTGGCCTATCTGCGCGCGGCGGACAAGGTCATTCAGGTGGACTGACGCGACGAAGCAAGGTCTTCCTGTGGGCAGCGTCATTGGGCCTGAAAAATCACTCCTCCCAGCGAAACCGCCAGATCGCCAGCAGCCCGAAGGCTGCGCTGAAGCCCAGCATCACCGCGCTGGGCAGCAGCGCAGCGGCGAAGGGCTGACCGCGCCACGTCATCGCATCCAGCGCATCCACGGCCCAACGCGTCGGCACCGCCAGCGAAGCCGTCTGCAACCACTCCGGGAAGATGAAGGCCGGTACCCAGGCGCCGCCCAGCATGACCATCAGCAGCGTGGCCAGGATGGCCAGGCCGCGTGTGGCCTCGGGCGTGCGGCCCAGTGCCGCGATGAGCAGGCCGAAGCTGGCCGTCAGCAGCGCAAAGCAGGCCAGCACCAGCACGAAGCCGGCCGGGCTGCCGAGCACGCGCACGCCGAAGGCGGCGATGGCCACGACGTAGATGATGGTGAAGACGATCAGCGAGATCAGCGCGCTGGCGGCGATGCGACTGCCCAGCAGCTGGGCGCGCGACAGCGGTGCCGCGCGCAGCCGCTTCCACAGGCCCAGACGGCGCATCAGCAGCAGGCCCATGCCCATCTCTACGCCGCTCATCAGGATGAACTGCACGCCCATGCCGGCGAAGGAGTGGGCATAGCTGTTGTAGGCCACGGGGGCGGCATTGGCGCCGGATTGCAGGGCCTCGACCTCGCGCGTCGTGTAGGGCATGGACAGGCCGCCCGCCGCCGCCGCGGAAGCACCGCCCGGAGGCTGAGCGGTCTCGCGCTTTTGCACGGCGCCGATGCTGTCGAACATGCGCACGAGCTCGGCCCGGCGTTCGGTGTCCAGGCCTTGCGAGGTCTCGACCTGTTGCTTCATGTCCGCCAGCACGGGGCTACCGGCACTGAAGGTGCTGCGGCTGACCTCCTGCATCAGCGTCTGCGCCAGCAGCCCGCGCACGACGGCCAGGGCGCTGGCCTGCGAGGGGTCGTAGTGCAGCACGATCACGGGCTTCGGGCTGGTGCCGAACATGGCCCCCGCCGCTTGCTGGCCCAGGCCCTGCGGCAGGATGGCCGCGGCGCGCAGCTTGCCGGCGCGCACCTGCGCCACGACGTCGGCCTCATCGGTGACCGTGGTCTTCAACGCGGACTCGGCCTGCAGTGCTGCGACGACGCGCTGCGACAGCGGGCTGCGGTCCAGGTCGACGACACCGACGGCGATGCCGGCCATCTTGCTGCTGGAGCCGAACAGGCTGCCGAAGAAGGCGGCGATGAGGATGGGCGCGACGATGCTCATGAGCAGCGCGCGGCGGTTGGAGAAGTGCAGCTTCAGTTCTGCACGGACGAGCGCGAGGATGGCTTGCATGGTTCAGTCCCGCAGTTGACGACCGGTGAGCGACAGGAAGACGTCTTCGAGCGTCGCGCGGGCCGAGGCGAGACCGCGCACCCTGACACCGCGCTGCGCCAGCGCGGCCAGTACGGCGCCGGCGTCGCGGCCGATGTCGGCGACGCTGACGTCCAGCCGCTGGCCCACCCGCCTGACATCGGGAAAGCCGGCCAGGCCTTGCAGCGCCGCATCGTTGGGCTCGCCGTCGATCTCGACGTGCAGCGTCTGCGCGGCCGGCAGCAACGCGAAAAGCTGGGCCTGGGTGCCGCTGGCGACGACGCGGCCATGGTCGATGATGACGAGCCGGTCTGCCAGGCGCTCGGCCTCCTCCATGTAGTGGGTCGTGTAGATCAAGGCCTTGCCGGCGCGCTTGAGCATCTCCAGGTTGTCGAAGATGGCGTTGCGGCTTTGTGGGTCGACGCCGGCCGTGGGCTCGTCGAGCAGGATGATCTCGGGGTCGTGGATCAGCGCGCAGGCGATGTTGAGCCGCCGCTTCATGCCGCCGGAGAAGGTCGAGGGCTTGTCCTTGGCGCGGTCCGACAGGCCCACCATGGCCAGCACCTCGTCGGCGCGGCGCTTCAGCAGTTCAGGCGCCATGCCATAGAGGTTGCCGAAGAGCTCCACGTTCATGCGCGCCGGCAGTTCCTCGTACAGCGCGATGTCCTGGGGCACCAGGCCGATGCGGCGCTTGTAGCCGGCCTCGTCGCTGGCGAGACTGACGCCGCCGGACAGCGTCACCATGCCGGCACCGGGCACCGTCAGGCCGCAGATCATGCCGACCGTCGTCGACTTGCCAGCGCCGTTAGGGCCGAGCAGGCCCAGCACCTCACCAGCCCGCAGCTCGAGGCCCACCTCATGCACGGCCACGCGGTCGCCATAGGCCTTGCGCAGGCCGCGGGCCACCAGCACGTCTTCCTTCATTGCCGCCTCCTTGGGTTTCGAATGGGCGCGATGCTAGACAGGGGCCGGGCGGCGCGTGCCTGCCACGCGACGAACGGCAAGCATCGGGCGCGGATGAACGGCACGGCGCGCCAACTGTGAAACCCGGGTCGGGCGGTCGATACTGCCTGGCATGAAGGCACGCATCGGCATCATCGGCACGGGCTGGGTCGGCACCAGCGTCGCGTTTTCAACGCTGCTCGCCGGGCATGCGCGCGAACTGTGGCTGTGCGACCAGCGCGCCGCCGTGGCCGAGGGCGAGGCCATGGACCTGGCCGACGGTGCGGCCTTCTACCCGCGCTGCGCCGTGAGTGCCGTGCCCCTGGCGCAGATGCGCGAGGCCGACATCGTCGTGCTGGCCGCCGGGCGCAACGGCCGGCCGGACGAGAGCCGTCTGGACCTGCTGCGCGACAACGCCCGCATCGCCGCCGGCATGGGCCGGGCGCTGGCCGGCTTCGGCGGCATCGTCATCGTCGTGACCAACCCGGTCGACGTGCTGACCCGCGTGGTCGCCGCGGCCGCCGGCCTGCCACCGGAGCGTGTCATCGGCACCGGCACGCTGCTGGACACGGCGCGGCTGCGCGAGCGGCTCGCCATGCACCTGAAGGTGTCGCCGACGTCGGTGCATGCGCAGGTCGTGGGCGAGCATGGCGACTCGTCGGTCGTGCTGTGGTCCGGCGCGCGCGTCGGTGGCGTGGCGCTGCGCGACTGGGCCGGCTGGCCGGCGGACGAGGAAGCCACGCTGGCGGGCCACGTGCGCCGCGCGGCCTACGACGTCATCCAGCGCAAGGGCGCCACCAACCACGCCATCGGGCTCGTCACGAGCGAGCTCATCGGCGCCCTCGTCAACGATGAGCGCCGGCTTCTGCCCGTCAGCCGCGTGCAGGAGGGCGCCTGTGGCATCCGCGGCGTGGCGTTGTCCCTGCCGGCGCTGGTGGGCGCGGGCGGCGCGGTGCAGGTGGTGGAGCCAGCGATGGATGCGGCCGAGCGGGCGGCGTTGGCGGCGTCGAGCGCGGTGCTGGCGCGAGCGTTCGCGTCACTCGCCGCCGGCGCCTAGGCCAGCTTGGCGGGCCCCCATGCGGGCCGGCTCGCAGCCTTTGCGCGCTGCGGGCTGCGGCGCTTGACACCGCTGCCGACGCGCGCCGCGGCGGCGCGTGGTGCCAAAGGCGCCGCGGGCTCGTGCGCCGGGCTGCTCTGAGCCAGCTTGAACACTTCGACCGTCTGCACCAGCCGCAGTGCCTGCACCCGCAGGCTCTCCGCCGCCGCCGCGCTTTCCTCCACCAGCGCGGCGTTCTGCTGCGTGACCTGGTCCATCTGACCGACGGCTTCACCCACATGGCACACGCCGGCACTTTGCTCCGTGCTGGCCGCGCTGATCTCGACCATGATGTCGGTCACACGCTTGATCGAGTTGACCACTTCCGTCATCGTGGCACCGGCCTGATCGACCAGCGCCGTGCCCTGCTCGACACGCTGCACGCTCGATCCGATCAGGCTCTTGATCTCCTTGGCGGCGTTCGCCGATCGACCGGCCAGGCTGCGCACCTCGCTGGCGACGACCGCGAAGCCGCGGCCCTGCTCACCGGCGCGCGCCGCTTCCACCGCCGCGTTCAAGGCGAGGATGTTGGTCTGAAAAGCGATGCCGTCGATGACGCCGATGATGTCGGCAATCTTCTTCGAGCCGGCGTTGATCTCCTTCATCGTGTCGACGACCTGGCCGACCACTTCGCCGCCCTTGATGGCGATGACGCTGGCGCCCTGCGCGAGTGCGTTGGCCTCGCTGGCGTTGTCGGCGTTCTGCTTGACGGTGGCGCTGAGCTGCTCCATCGAAGCTGCGGTCTCCTCGAGCGCCGCCGGCCACCACGCGGGACAGGCTCTCCTGCATCTCCCGCAGCTGCGCCAGCAGGCTGGTCGTGTCGCCTGGCCTGTGGTTGTTCATGGCTGCGCCCCACTCGAGCGAAGGTCTCCTCAGGGCGCCTTGTCATCACCGGTGCGCGCGCCCCGGGGCGCTTCGCCCAGGATCCGCCCGACGGCCTGCCGCAGTTCCTCGTTCTCGAAGGGTTTGGCCAGCGCGCCATGCGCGCCCAGCTCGAGCGCCTGCTGCAGACGTTGCTCGCTCTCGCCGGAAACGACGAGCACCTTCAGCGGAAACGGCGGCGGTTGCTCGCGCAGGAAGCGCAGGACGCCGAAGCCGTCGATGCCGGGCATCTGGAGGTCCAGGGTCATCAGGTGCGGCTTGAAGACGTGCAGCATCGACCCCGCCAGGAAGCCGTCGCTCGCGGTGGCCACCTCGAAGCCTTCGCGCTTGAGCGCCCGCTTGATCGCGCTGGCCATCGCGGCTTCGTCGTCGACCACCAGGATGCGTTTGGGTTGCCCGGGCATGTCATCGGGATCAGGAATGCCATGCACGCTCATGAACCGGCGCAGTTCGGTCGCGAGGACGCGATAGTCGCCACGGCCAGGCAACCGATAGGCCTGCAGCTCGTTGCGCTCGATCCATCGGATCACCGTCCGAAAGCTCACGCCGCATATCCGCGCAGCTTCACTACTCGTCAAAGTCTCATTCACGGCGGCTGCTCCTGATTTGCTGCTGTCAGGTTAGAGCTGCGTGTCACGTTAGTCAAGAACGTGGCATGCGCCTGATTTCACGAAAGAGCTGGCAGTAACGGGGTGGCGGCTGGCCGTGCGGCTTGTCGCTGCGCGCCGCTTGGCGTTGATCGGCGGCCGGCGGTGTTCACGAGTTCGAGCCAGCCAACCGCATCCCCCATACGGTTGGCCCTCGCCGAGCACCGCGGCAAGCGTGAAGGAACGGGCGGGTCGAACGAGCAGCAGCCGCTCTGACGGCGTGATGAGCGCCGCTCAGAACGGTGAGCGGGAATCCGGCATGCCCGAGAGGGCGTTCCGCGCGTTGGCTTGCCTCTCGCCCTCTCAGCCCGCCGCCAGCGCCCGCCCGATCAGGATCTTCTGCACCTCGCTCGTGCCCTCGTAGATCTGCGTCACCCGCACGTCGCGGTAGATGCGCTCGACGGGGAAGTCGCTGAGGTAGCCATAGCCGCCGTGGATCTGGATGGCCTCGGAGCAGACCTTCTCGGCCATCTCGCTGGCGAACAGCTTGGCCATGGCCGCCTCCTTCAGGCAGGGTCGGCCGGCATCCTTCAGGCTGGCGGCATGCCAGATCAACTGGCGGGCCGCCTCGATCTGCGTGGCCATGTCGGCCAGCTTGAACTGCACCGCCTGATGGTTGAAGATGGGCTGGCCAAAGGTGACCCGGTCCTTGCTGTAGCGCAGTGCCGCCTCGAAGGCCGCGCGCGCCATGCCGACCGATTGCGAGGCGATGCCGATGCGCCCGCCCTCCAGGCCCGACAGGGCGATCTTCAGGCCCTGGCCTTCATCGCCCAGGCGGTTGGCAGCCGGCACGCGGCAGTTCTCGAACAGGATCTGGGCCGTGTCGCTGCTGTGCTGGCCCATCTTCTCCTCGATGCGCGCGACCTGGTAGCCGGGTGTATTGGTCGGGACGACGAAAGCGCTGATGCCCTTCTTGCCAGCGGCCTTGTCGGTCACCGCCATGACGATGGCGACATCGCCGTGCTTGCCGCTGGTGATGAACTGCTTGACGCCGTTGAGCACATAGTCATCGCCATCGCGGACGGCCGTCGTGCGCAGGCCGCCAGCTTCCGAGCCGACATGAGGCTCGGTCAGGCAGAAGGCGCCCAGCATGTCGCCGCGCGCCAGGGGTTTGAGGAAGCGCTCCTTCTGCTCGTCGTTGGCAAAGCCCATCAGGATGGAGCAGACCGGGCAGTTGTTGACGCTGACCACGGTACTTGTGCCGCCGTCACCCGCGCCGATCTCTTCGAGGATGACTGCCAGCGCCAGATAGTCCAGGCCCGCGCCGTCCCATTCGGTCGGCACGGCAACGCCATAGCAGCCCAGGGCCGCCAGACCCTTCAGCTGCTCGGCCGGAAAGTGGTGGTTCTTGTCCCAGGCCGCGGCATGGGGGGCGATCTCGGCCTGCACGAAGGCGCGGATGGCGTCTTGCACGGCGAGGTGGTCTTCGGTAAGAAGCATGGTGCTCAACCTGTTGGATTGGATGAGCCATTGTCGAGGCTGCGTCAGCCGGGGCGCAGCGGGAAGCGCAAGGGCGCCGCATGCGCCGCCTCGACTTCGCCGCGCCAGGTGCGGACCGTCAGCGCGTCGCCTTCAAGGCTCAGGCGCTCGCGAACGCCGGTGTCCAGCGTCTGGCGCTGCCACCAGCCCGGGCGCTCCGCGACGGGCAGCGCGTTCAGCTGCTGGCTGAGGTCGAGCGCAGCCTGCGAGAGCACCAGGTCGGCCTGGCGCAAGGCATAGCTTTCGAAGGCAGGTCGGCCGACCTCCACCAACACGTGGCCGACCGTGTTGCGCCAGCGCAGGAAGCGCCACCAGGAGGCGTCGGGCTCCGGCTTGCCGCGCACCTGCCGCGCCAGCGCCGGGCCCTGCAGATGGCCGAAGGACCGCATGTCGGCCAACCAGTAGGCGCTCATGGCCTGTATCGTCAGCTGCGGCAGATAGCCCAGGCTGTGCCGGCTGGCCCAGGCCTGCGGCGGATTGGGTTCCATGTCGAACATCTGGTCGCCATGCGCGCTCAGGTCGGCAACCGTCTCACGCTGGAAATGCGACTCCGCTGCCATCCACAGGCGCGGCTGCAGCAGGCGTGCCGGCAGCGGGGCTCGCCAAGCAGCCGGCAGCACCGCGCCTGCCGGCTGGCGCGCCGCCCACTGCACCAACAACTGCTGGTGCCGCATGGCCGTGACCCAACCGACAGCTTGGCCGAGCAAGGTCTGGGAGCCGGAGACGAAGAGGCGCAGCAGCGCATCCGCCCTTGCCCAGGACAGCTCCGCGCGCTGTGCATCCGGCGCGAGCACGGCTTCGATCTGCAACCAGCGCATGCAATGGGTCACGCCTCCGAACTGCGGCTGCGCCAGGGCTTCGAAGGACGAGCTGCCGGGTGGGCGGGGCCGACGCACCGGTGCCGGCTCCTGGAAGCCGGGCCTGGCTGCCAGCGCCTTGCAACGTTCGCCGAACAGGGTGGCATTGGCCATCTGCGCCTTCAGCCCCGCCGCGGCGGTACGCCAGCGGGCCACGCAATCCTCCTTGGCGGCGTTGCAGTTCCAGTCCTCTCCCGATGGCAGCGCCAGCAGCCCGGCTTCGCCGCTGACCTCACCGCGCCAGCTGCGCTGCCCCCAGGCATTCGGCGCCTCACCCTGCGGCGCGCGCAGCCCCTGGGCGTCGAAGAAGGCGTTGTCCTGCGGCGCCAGCGTCACCGCCTGCGGCTGCAGCTCCGGGGGTACCGGCTGAGAGGCGGCATCCGCCCAGCGACCATTGCAGGCCAGCCAGGCAATGCCCAGCAGCAGCAGCAACGCCATCGGACCGAGCACGATCCACAGCAACACCTTGAACCCACGGCGCATCGACAAGCTCCCATGAAGACGGCGCAGCTTAGGCAGCAGCGGTCGCGGTAGCAGTAAAGGACCGAAGGGAATATTCCCTCGGTCGCCCTCCGGCGGTTTTCGGGGCGGCGTTCACCCTGTTTGCCCGCTGCCGCCGTAGAAGCAGAGGCCCTGTGTTCGCCAGCTTCACGCTGACGAACACGGTGCACTCGCCGACGATGCCGGTTTGGGCAAGGTGTTGTCGGTGCCGCCTGGCTTGCCCGTCCCGGACACCTTTATGCCTTCCGCCACGACGCTTCGCTCGCTGTTCGCCCTGCTGACCCTGGTGGCCTCGGCCGCTTTCGCGCTCAGCCCTCCGCCACCGCCGCCCAAGCCCCTGCCCCCGGTAGCGCCGCCCATGCCGCGCTTCATCGTGCCCGACGCCAGCCAGCCGCTGACGCTGCAGCGCGTGCAGGTGCATGCCACGCTGGCCGGCGCCCAGGCGCAGACGCGCATCGAGCTCGTCGTGCACAACCCCAACCCGCGCCAGCTGGAAGCCACGCTGGAATTCCCGCTCGATGCCGGCCAGAGCGTCGTCGGCTTTGCGCTGGACATCCGCGGCGAGATGGTCAGCGCCGTGCCCGTGCCCAAGGACAAGGGCCGCCAGGTGTTCGACGACATCTCGCGCCGTCGCGTCGACCCGGCCCTGCTCGAGCGCACCGCCGGCAACAACTTCAAGCTGCGCATCTATCCGGTGCCACCCAACGGCGAGCGGCGCGTCATGCTGCAACTGGCCGAGACGCTGCAGCCCGACCCGCAGGGGCGCATGCAGTACCGCCTGCCCTTGAACTTCGGCCAGCCGATGGGCCAGTTCGAGGGTCGCTTCGACCTGCGTGGCGGCAAGCCGCAGGTGAGCGGCGCATTGGCCGGCGTCGAGACTTTCTCCCGTGGCGACGAGACGTCGCTGCGGCTGCAGCGACGCAACTGGCAGCCGCGCGAGGCGCTGGCTCTGAGCTGGGCCGCCAGCGGCGGCGACAGCGTCATCGTGCAGGAGCATCTCGGCCAGGTCTACGCCTATGCCGAGCTCGCCGCCGTCGAGGGCGCGCGTGGCGCCACCCGCCTGCCTCGCGAACTCAACCTCGTCTGGGATGCCTCCGGCTCCGGCGCCGAGCGCGACCATGCGCGCGAGTTCGCCCTGCTCGATGCCCTCTTGTCCGCCGCCCGCGACGTGCGCGTGCAGCTGACCGTGGCACGCGATGCCGCCGAGCCGGTGCGTGTTTTCGACGTGCGCGGTGGCGACTGGCAGCCCCTGCGCCGCACCCTGCAGCAGTTGCCGTACGACGGCGCCAGCAGCCCGGCCGCCTGGTATGCCGGCCTGGCCGCCGCGCCCCCCGGCAGCGGCACGATGAGCCTGCTGTTCAGCGACGGCCTGGCCACCTGGCCCGACCTCGGCGGCCTGCCACCCGCCGGCCCCGTGTTCACGGTGAATGCCGCCAGCCGGGCCGACCTGCCACGACTGCGCCGCCTCGCCGAGGCCGGCGGTGCACGCCTGCTGGACCTGACCCGGATGGGCACCGCGTCCGCCTTCACCGCGCTGACAAGGCCCGGCCTGCAGGTACTGGACGTAAAAGGCGACGGCGTCGAGGGCATCGAGGACGTCGTCATCGAATCCCTGCACCCCGAGAACGGCCGCCTCGCCATCGCAACTCGCCTGACAGTGGTCACCGGCCGCCTCCTCGTCACCCTCATCGATGGCCAGGGGCGGCGCAGCCAGCGCCGCATCGAGCTGAAGGCGCCGACCGAGAGCCCTCCGTCCGACGAGGCCACGCTGCCGCTGGCGGCGCGGCGCTGGGCCGAGCTGCGCATCGCCGAGCTGTCGGCCGAGCAGCAACGCAACCGCGCCCAGATCCGGCGTCTGGGCGAGCAGTTCCGCCTGCTCAGCGCCGAGACCTCGCTGATCGTGCTCGACGAGCTGGCCGACTATGTGCGCTACGAGATCGCGCCCCCCACGGCCACCCTGCGCGCGGCCTACCGGCAGAGCCTGGCCCAGCGCGGCGCCACGCGCCAGGCCGACCGCGAAAGGCATATCGACAGCCTCGTGCAGCGCTTCAAGCAGCGCCAGGCCTGGTGGGCCCAGGAGTTCCCGCGGGGGCCCGTCGAGACGCCGCCCATCGCCGTGGCCGAGACCCGGCCGGCAGCGCCTGCGCCGGTCCGCCCATCGATCGCGCAGCCAGCGGCCCCCATCGCCCTGCGAGAGCCGCCGCCAGCACCCGCCGCAGCGCCGGCACCGCCGCCTCTCGCGCAGATGTTGGCTCCCTCAGCTGCGCCCGCGCTCGAATCCGTGTCCGTGACGGGATTGCGCCGCGCCCGCGAAGAGGACGCCGGCACCACGGCCGCCCCGGCCAGCATCGCGCTGAGAGCCTGGGAGCCCAATGCCGCCTACGCACGCCGCCTGCGCGAGGCCAGCGACGCCGAGCGCTATGCCATCTACCTCGACGAGCGGCCCGGCTATCTGTCCAGCACCGCCTTCTTCATCGACGCGGCCGAGATCTTCTTCGCCAAGGGTCAGCAGGCACTGGCCGTGCGCGTGCTGTCCAACCTCGCCGAGATGGAGCTGGAGAACCGCCACATCCTGCGCATCCTGGCCTACCGGCTGCAGCAGGCCGGCCAGACCCCCCTGGCCGTGCCGCTGCTGGAGCGCGTGCGCGAACTGGCACCGGACGAGCCGCAGTCCTCGCGCGACCTCGCCCTGGCCCTCGCCGCCACCCAGCCCCAGCGCGCGCTGGACCTGTTGTGGGACGTGGCCAGCCGGCCCTGGGACGGGCGCTTTGCCGACATCGACCTGATTGCGCTGACCGAGCTCAATGCCCTGGCCGCCCGGACGCCCAAGCTGGACCTGTCGCGTGTCGACGCGCGGCTGCGCCAAAACCTGCCGCTGGACCTGCGCGCGGTGCTGACCTGGGACGCCGACAACACCGACATCGACCTCTGGGTGACCGACCCCGACGGCGAGAAGGCCTACTACGCCCACCGCCTGACCCGCCAGGGCGGCGCGATGTCGCGTGACTTCACGGGCGGCTACGGCCCCGAGGAGTTCTCGCTGCGCCGCGCCAAGCCGGGCCGCTACGAGGTGCGCGTCCAGTTCTATGGCCACAGCCAGCAGCTGGTGTCGCCCTACACGACGCTGATGCTGTGGCTGGCCACCGGCTTCGGCACCGGCGCGCAGAAGGACGAACGCGTCGTGCTTCGCCTGTCGGGCCGGGGTGACCAGGTGCTGGTGGGCAGCTTCGAGGTGGAGGGGCGGGCGGGTGGCGCAGCGAAGTAACGACCGGTTTGCTCTGACCACTCGGCGCATGACACCCCTGCCGAGGCAGAACAGAAGGCAACGTCCTACGTCCTGAGGTTCCCGCGCCGGCAGCGTCTGGGCATACTCGGACACGGTGAGTCACGCTTCCGCCTCCACCCCAGCCGCCGTGCTGCCGCACGGTGCGCGCCGCGTGGCCTGGCTGCTGATCGGCATGGCGGCGTTGCTGGCGGTGCTGGGGCTGTATGCCATCACGGCGCTGTCGGCCGCACGGGCCTACGTCGCTGGCGAAAGCCAATGGTCACGTGCGCAGAAGAGCGCGACGCTGGCCCTGGTGCTCTATCTGCAATCCGGCGACGAGGCGCAGTACCAGGCGTTCGAGCGCGAGATCGCCGTGCCCCTGAACGCCAGGCGTGCACGCGAGGCCATGGACGGAGGTGGCGCCCATGACGACGAGGCCCGCCAGGGCTTCATCGAATCGCGCAACCATGCCGACGACACGTCCGGCCTGATCCGGCTCTACCGCTGCTGCCGCGGCCTGCCCTATATGGCCGAGTCGGTCGCCATCTGGCGCGAGGCCGACGAGCTGATCACCGAGATGACCGCGCTGGCCCACCAGGCCCGCGAACTGCCTCCCGAGGCCCGTGCCGCGCTGCAGCCCCGCGTGCTGGCGCTGGATGCGCGGCTGACGCCGATGGAGCATCGCTTCTCGGCCAGTCTCGGGCTGGCGTCGCGCATCACGGCGACGGCACTGATCGGCATGCTGATGGTCTGCGCCCTGCTGTTCGGCCTGACCGCCGCTGGCCTCGTGATGCGGCGCGCCCGCGAGGACCAGGGCACCCACCAGGCCGTGCAGCGCAGCGAGGCGCTGTTCCGCTCGCTGTGGGAGACCAGCATCGACGGCGCCGTCATCATCGATGCCGGCAGTAGCATCCGTTTCGCCAATCCCGCCATCCACGCGCTGCTCGGCCATGAACCGGGCAGCCTCAACGGCCAGCCGCTGGCGACCTTGCAGCCCGAGGCCCTGCGGGCGCAGCACGTCGCTGGCCTGGCCCGCCACATGGCGACCGGAGAAAAACGCCTGGACTGGCGCGGCGTCGAGACCCTGGCCCGACATGCCGATGGCCGGGATCTGCCGGTGGAGATCCGTTTCGCGCGCTTCGAGCTCGACGGCGAGACGCTGTTCGTCGGCTTCGTGCACGACATCTCGGAACGCAAGGCCGCCGAGCGCGTGGCCGCCGAGCACCTGAGGCTGCAGGAGGCTGACCGGCTCAAGTCCGAGTTCCTGGCGCGCATGAGTCATGAGCTGCGCACGCCGCTGAATGCCATCCTCGGCTTCACCGACCTGATCCACGGTGGCCGCAGCGGCCCGGTCAACGCCGAGCAGAAACGCCAGCTCGGTTTCGTCGCCAGCTCCGGCCGCCACCTGCTGGCCCTCATCAACGACCTGCTGGAGTTGTCGCGCATCGAGGCCGGTCGCATGGACCTCCACGTCGAGCCGATCGACATCGCCGAGATCGCTGCCGACGTGGCGGGCCAGTTGCGCCCGCTGGCCGAACCCCGGGGCCTGGTGTTGAAGCTGGCCATGGCCCCGTCGCTGCCCTGGCGTGGGGACCGCCGCAAGCTGACCCAGGTGCTGATCAACCTGGTGGGCAATGCCATCAAGTTCTCCGAGCAAGGTGACATCGAGATCCAGGCCTGGCAAGACGGCGAGCGCCTGGTCCTGAGCGTCAGGGATCACGGCCCCGGCATCCCCGAGGCGCATCGAGCCCTGCTCTTCCAGCCCTTCCGCCAGCTCGAAGGCGGCGTCGCCCATGCCCAGGAGGGCACGGGGCTGGGCCTCTATCTGAGCGCCCAGCTGCTGGCCGGCATGCAGGGTCGCATCCGCCACGAGCCTGTCGAAGGTGGGGGCTCGCGCTTCATCATCGAGATGGACGCGCTGCCATGACGCTGCCGCGGGTGCTGCTGGTCGAGGACAACGCGGCCAACGCCTATCTCGCGCGCTACGTGCTGGAGGCCGCCGGCTTCGAGGTCGACTGGGCGGCCAATGGTCAACTTGGCCTGGAAGCTGCCGCCGCGCGCCGGCCCGACATCATCCTGATGGACCTGCGCATGCCGGTTCTCGACGGCTACGAGGCCACACGCCGACTGAAGGCCGATCCGTCGCTGCGCGACGTGCCTGTGCTGGCGATGAGCGCCCAGGCCATGCCCGAGGAACGCGCCCGAGCGCTGGCGGCCGGCTGTGCCGCCCATATCGGCAAACCCATCGATGTGACCACGCTCGCGGACGAAATCAGGCCCTGGCTGCCTTGACGAGCAGCGTGCCACGCCCGACTACGCAAGGGTGGGCGTTGCGCACGGTCGCCCGCCCATCGACGAGGGCCAGCCAGCCACCGAGCGTCGCATTCCATTCCACGCTGGCCACGCGCCAGTGCAGCAGCAGCTCTTGCTCGGCGAACACCGGCGCCTTGAAGGCGAAATTGAAGTTCAGGCACAACAGCTCGCGATCCGCGCCGTCATCGCCGCGCGAGAAGTGGCTGGCGACGAGGCCGATCATCTGCGCCGTCGTCTGCTGGCCGCTGGCGATGATCTCGCCGTGCCGTGCCCGCTGGGCCGCCTGCACATCGTGGTGCAGGGGGTTGGAGTCGCCGGTCAGGCGGGCAAAAGCGGCGATGTCCTCACGCGTGAAGCGGATGTGACGTTCGCAGGTTTCCCCGGCACGGATCAGGCTGGTCGTTTCGGCTTCTGCGAGGGTTGTGTCCATGGGTCGAGACCTTAGCGCAATCCGCCGGGCCGCCGCGCCGCCAATAAAGGGGACTCACCAGTCCAATCGTTGCCCGTCGTAATTGAAGAAACTGCCCGTATCCGCCGGTTTCACGCTGGCCAGCACGGTGCGCATGCCGGCGATGCTGGTCGACGCGTCGATGTCGGCGCCCGAGCCGCCCATGTCGGTGCGCACCCAGCCGGGGTGGAAGCTGATGACGGTGGCCTTGCCTGCCAGGGTCAGCGCGGCATCTTTCATGACGGAGTTCACCGCCGCCTTGGAAGCCCGGTAGAGCCAGCCGCTGGTGCTGGCGCGCGAGCCGATGGAGCCCATCTTGGAGGAGAGGATGGCCACGCGGGCACCCGGCGCCAGCGCCTCGGCAATCTGCGGCAGCAGGCGCATCGGGCCGAGCACATTGGTGTGCATGACGGCGTCGAAGTCCTCCACCGTCGGCGTCTCCAGGCCCGAAGTGCTGGGGCCGTAGACGCCGGCGTTGATGACGACGACGTCGAAGGCCTCGCCGTCGATCAGCCAGGCCAGGCCGGACACGCTGGCCGTGTCGGCCACGTCCAGCTTCAAGGCGCGGGCGCCGTGGGCGTGCAGCCGGTCCAGCGCCGCCTCGTCGCGGGCCGTGGCCGTGATGCGCGCGCCGGCCGCACGGTACTGGCGGACGAATTCCAGGCCCAAGCCTCGAGATGCACCGACGATGAGAACATTCATGGTTTGGTCAACGCAAGCTTGGCCGCGAGCAAGGTGAAAAGACCGGCGCCACCGAGGTTGAGGCTGCGCCCCACCCAAGGCCGCGGTTTGGAACGGCGCAACGGTGCTATCAGCACGATGAGGGCGAGCAGGAAGAGCAGGCCCTGCACGATGAACCAGCCACCCAGGAACAGGAAAGAAAGCGTCTTGCTCGGTGCGTCGGCCGCGATGAACTGCGGCAGCAGCGCAAGGAAGAACAGCGCGACCTTGGGATTCAGCGCATTCGTAAAGAAGCCCTGCCGCGCGGTGCGCCACAGCGACTGCGGCGCGCTCACTTCGGCCGCGGCCGACGCCGGACGCAGCCCGGCCCGGGCCATGCCCCATGCCACATAGAGCAGATACGCCGCACCCACGAGCTTGACGACCGTGAAGGCCTCGGCCGACGTGGCCAACAGCGCCGCCAGGCCAAAGGCCGCGGCCAGCGAATGCAGCACGCAGCCCGCCATGATGCCGACCGCCGCCGCCACGCCCTGGCGCCAGCCGCCACGCAGCGTGCTGGCGACCGTGTAGGCCATGTCGACGCCGGGCGTCGCATTCAGCACGAAGACGGTGGCGGCAAACAGCGCCAGATCGTGGGTACCCAGCATCAGAGCATCTCCACCGCCAGCGCCGTCGCTTCACCGCCACCAATGCACAACGCCG
Source organism: Roseateles sp. P5_D6 (assembly GCF_054049415.1). Lineage (NCBI taxonomy): Bacteria > Pseudomonadati > Pseudomonadota > Betaproteobacteria > Burkholderiales > Sphaerotilaceae > Roseateles > Roseateles sp. P5_D6. The sequence goes on from NZ_JBFUMK010000007.1 coordinate 95,394, forward strand.
CCATGCCCTTCTTGAGCCCACGGGCCTTCAGCGCGCCCAGCAGTGTGACGACGATGCGCGCACCGCTGGCGCCGATGGGGTGGCCCAGTGCCACGGCACCGCCGTTGACGTTGACGATGTCGTGGGGCAGCTTGAAGTCGGCCATCGCGGCCATGGTGACGGCGGCGAAGGCTTCATTGACTTCCCACAGATCCACCTGGCCCGCCTGCCAGCCGGCCTTGGCCAGCGCCTTCTGGATGGCGCCGGCCGGCGCAGTGCTGAACCATTCCGGCGCCTGGGCGTGCACGGCATGGCTGACGATGCGGGCGATCGGTGCCAGGCCGCGGGCCTTGGCCGTGCTCTCGCGCATCAGTACCAGGGCGGCGGCGCCGTCGGAGATGCTGGACGAGGTGGCGGCGGTGATGGCGCCGTCCTTCTTGAAAGCGGGCTTGAGCGACGGGATCTTGTCGAGCTTGGCCTTGAAGGGCTGCTCGTCGAACTTGATGACGGTGTCGCCCTTAGGCGAGCTGATCGTCACCGGCGCCATTTCCCAATCGAAGGCGCCGCTCTCGTTGGCGGCCTTGGCGCGCTGCGTGGAGGTGATGGCGTACTGGTCCATGGCCTCGCGGCTGAAGCTGTATTTGCTCACGCACTGTTCGGCGAACACGCCCATGGCCTTGCCGCGCTCATAGGCGTCTTCCAGGCCGTCCAGGGCCATGTGGTCGTACATCTGGGCCACGCCGTACTTGACGCCCTTGCGCGCGAACATCAGGTGCGGCGCATTGGTCATGCTTTCCATGCCGCCGGCCACCATGACCTCGGCCGAGCCGGCTGCCAACATGTCGTGAGCAAACATCATGGTGCGCATGCCGGAGCCGCACATCTTGCTCAGCGTGACGGCGCCGGCCGAATCCGGCAGGCCGGCCTTGCGCACGGCCTGGCGGGCGGGCGCCTGACCCTGGCCGGCCATCAGGCAGTTGCCCATCAGCACTTCATCGACCGAGTCGCCCGGCACGCCGGCGCGCTCGACGGCCGCCTTGATGGCAATGGCGCCCAGCTCCCAGCCGGCCAGGCCGGCGAAATCACCCAGCAGGCCGCCGATGGGGGTGCGGGCGGCGGAAACAATGACGATCGGGTCGGACATGGCTGTACTCCGTTGGTAACTCAGATGCGCCATTCTGACGCGATCAATTGACGTGCGCGTCAATTGCCGCGCAATGCCAGGGTCAATCGGTTGGGCTTGGGGCCTGGCGCCAGGCCGTGGCCGGCGCGCTGCCGCATTCAACCGGGCGGATGTCGGGTTCCAGCCGCCGCACGGCCTGGCACAGCTGGCGCCAGAAGGCGCGCGTCCAGTCCGGGTGGCGCTGGGCGAACTGCGGCGAGGCTGGCGCGAAATAGGGCAGCTTGGCCACGCCGGGCGCCCATTCGACGACCTCGGCGCGCTGCTCGGGTGTGAGCACCTCGCGGGTGCTCAGCAGCAGGTCGAAGCGGCGCGCCTGCAGCATGGTCGGCCCCGCGTCGAGTGCGCTGATGGGCTCGACCGCCCAGCCGTGACCGCGCGCGATGGCGTCCTGCACCGAGCCGGCCAGCACGCCCACGCGCAGGCCCTTGGGCAGAAGCTTGCCGTCCCAGGCGGGATCGGGAGCCTCGCCACCGCGACCAAACAGCGCCAGGTGGCCGAATACGGGAGCCCAGGCCACGTCGGGCCGGCCGTGAGCGTCGAGCGGGAAGCGCAAGCTGCGCAGACGCTCGGGCGTGGTGCCGAACAGCAGCGCGATGTCGACGCCGCCCTGGGCCAATGAGGCCGACAGGCGGCGGTTGGGCAGGCGCAGCAGTTCGCCCTGGCAGCCCAGGCGTTTGAGCGCCTCGCGCACGGCGACGACCTCCCAACCTGGCGGCTCGGGAAAGTCGGGGCCCTGACCCAGCAGGCCCGGCGGTGAGGCAGCATCGCTGAAGCCGATGCGCAGCGGCTGCGGGCAAGGTGCCGCGCGGGTCGATGTAGCCACCCAGCACAGCAACRGGGCCAGGAGCAGCAGGCGGGTCATCGCGCAAGTTTAGGCCTCGGGTTCAGCGCCATAACCGGTAAGCCCAGAAGGCTTCCTCCGCCTGGATGCGGCGGCGCAGGTCCTCGGGGCTGAAGCCGGTCAGGCGGCGCGTCTCGCGGCAGAGATGGCTCTGGTCGGCGTAGTCGTTGTCGGCGGCGATGTCGGCCCAGTTCACACCGGCGCCGGCCTCGGCGGCAGCCACCGCGTGGAAGGCGTTCTCGGCGCGCGACACGGCGCGCAGCTCGCGCATCGGCAAGCCGGCCCAGGCCTTGATGCGGCGCTCGAGCTGGCGCAGGCTGCGGCCGGCCGCGCTGGTGGCGGCGCGCACCGCCAAGGCCTGGGTCCAGTCGGCATAGCGGTGGCCGGGGCGCTGCGTGCCCAGGGCCTGCCAGCGGGGCAGCAGGAAGTCTTCGAGCAATTGCAAGCGCGTGGCGTCATCGGGCGCGGCGGACATCTGCTCGGCCCAGGCCAGCCAGTCCGCGGGCAGCATCTCGCGCGCATCGACGACCCGGTTGACGTGGCGGTCCAGCGCGACACCAGTCAGCGCGATGAAGGCGTCGGGCAACAGCAGCAGCTTGAAGGCCCACACCTCGCCGAGGTTGCGCGTGTGCGTGGGCAGCGTGAACGGCCCGCCGAACAGCACGGGCGCGTGGCGGCGCTCCGGCGGCGGTGTTGAGAAACCCGGTGTTGCCAGCCATTCGCTGCTGCCCTCGGCCCACCAGAACAGCTGGACCAGCGGTGTTGCGGGAAAGTAGTTCTCGCGCTGCACGGCATCGAGGTTTCGGCCGCGCGTGTCGCGCAGCATCACGCCACGCACGCAGCCGGCGAGGGCCAGCGGCGGCAGCCAGAGGCGTGTGTGGGCTTGCATCGCGATCAGTGTCGCATTCGTTCAAGACCCGTCCGCCCCAGGAGCGCAGCATCACGGTCCATGACGACGCTGACCTGGAACGACCTCCCTTCGCACCCCACCCGCTGGTGGGGCTTCCCCGTGCTGATGGCCATGCGGCGCGACTATCTCGCGGTGATCTCCGCGCAGCGATCGCTGGGCGATCTGCCGCGCCAGACCATCCTCGGCGAACGAGGCGTCGATGTCTTCGACCCGGAACTGGTGCGCGAGGTCATGGTGGACCATGCCGACGCGCTGATCCGCTGGGCGCGCGGGCCCGAGGTGTTTTCCCAGCTGATGGGCCAGTCCGTGCTCGTCACCGAAGGCGCCACGTGGCAGCGCCAGCGCCGCATGCTGATGCAGGCCTTCACCCCCAAGCGCGTGGCCGGCTATGCGGCGCTGATGACCGATGCGGCCGTCGCCGGGCTGGCCGGCGTACAGGACGGCGAGGTGGCGATGGACACGCTGTTCAGCCACCTGACGATGGACGTCATCTCGCGCACGCTGTTCAGCACGCCGATCGGCGCCGACACCGCGGCCGCTGCGCACGCCGTGCAGGTGCTCAGCGAGACGGCGCTGGCCGAGATGTTCTGGCCATTCACGCTGCCCGACTGGCTGCCGCTGCCGGGCAAGGCCGCCAAGCGGCGCGCACACAAGCTGATGCACGGACTGCTGGGCGGCCATGTCAACGCCCGGCGCGCGTCCGGCGACGGCAAGCCCGACCTGCTCGGCATGCTGATGGCATTGCGCGACGAGGCGACCGGCGAGGCGCTGTCGCCACAGGAGGTCTACGACCAGTGCATGGTCAGCTTCCAGGCCGGCCATGAGACGAGCGCGACGGCCCTGCTGTGGTGGAGCTGGCTGCTGGCGGCACACCCTGAAGCCCAGGCGCGCGCCCGGGCCGAAGTTGATGCCGTGCTGGCCGGCAGCGTGCCAACGGCCGATGACGCGGGCGCCCTGCCTTTTCTGTCCGCCACGCTGAAGGAGGCGATGCGCCTGTACCCGCCGGTGGCGGCCGTCATGACGCGCCGCCTGACGCGTGAGATTACGCTGGGCGGCGTGCGCCTGCCGGCCCGCACGCTGGTGCGCGTGACGCCCTGGCTGCTGCACCGCGACCCGCGCTGGTGGCCGGATGCGCCGCTGGCCTTCAAGCCCGAGCGCTTCATGCCAGGGGCTGCACACGAAATCCCGCGCGGCGCCTACATCCCCTTCGGCCTGGGCCCGCGCGTCTGCCTGGGCCAGCATTTCGCGGTGCTGGAGATGACGCTGATCGCCGCGCTTCTGCTGCAGCGCTTCGAGCTGAGCCCGGCCGGCAACGAGGCGCCCAAACCGCGCATGGCCGTCACGCTGCGGCCCGAGTCCGGCCTCACACTGAGGCTCACTTCACGGAGGGCGGCATGAACCCCTGGCTCGTTGGCGCGGCGGCGCTGGTCTTCGTCATCGGCCTGGCGCACTCATGGCTGGGCGAGCGCATGCTGTTCCGCCATCTGCGCGCTGGCGGCCTGGTGCCCGTCGGCGGCCAGCCGGCACTGCGCGAATTCCAGACCCGCATCCTGTGGGCAAGCTGGCATGTCGTCACGGCCCTGGCCTGGGCACTGGCGGTGGTGCTGGCGTGGCTGGCCCAACCGGCGGTGCAGGCGATGTCCGGCGGCATCATCGAAGCGGCCGCCGCCACGGCGTTGGCGGTCAGCGGCGGCCTGGTGCTGCTCAGCAACCGCGGCCGTCACCCGGCCTGGATCGCGCTGCTCGCGGCGGCCGCATTGGTGCTGATGTCTCAGCGGTAGAAAGCCTCGACAGCACCCTTGAGCTTGATGCACAGCGGCCGGCCCTTGCGGTCCAGCGTCTTGCCGGCGGGCACCTTGATCCAGCCCTCGCTGATGCAGTACTCCTCGACGTCCTGGCGCTCCTTGCCGTTGAAGCGGATGCCGATGTCGTGCTCGAAGACGGCGGCGACGTGGTGAGGGCTGCGCGGGTCGACGCTGAGATGGTCGGGCAGTTCGGGGCGGCTGGGGGTGTCAGGCATGGAATAGGGCGGGCGGAGAAGCAAACCGGCATTCTCGCGCGCAAGGTGGGGGTTCCGCACGGGCGCACTTGGCGCCAGCATCGCGCCCATGACAGAGATCACCCAGCTGCTGACGGCCCTGGCGTCCGGCGAGACCGAGGCGCGAGACCGCCTCTACACCCTGCTCTACCCCGAGCTCAAGCGCCTGGCAAGAAGTCATCTCGCCGGCCACGCACCGATGACGCTGGAGCCGGCGGCACTGATCCATGAGGTCTGGCTGAAGAGTGCGGGCCGCGAAGCCGCGCAGCACCGCGCGCAGTTCTTCGCCCACGCCAGCAAGGTCATGCGCAGCGTCATCATCGACCACGTTCGCGAGCGCCACGCCGACAAGCGCGGCGGCGGGCTGGCCGAGGTGACGCTGTCGACAGCAGCGCTGGAGCAGATCGTACCGCCCGATGTGCTCAAGCTCGACGACGTGCTGCAGATGCTGGAGCGCGCCGACGGCCGCGCCCACCAGGTCGTCGAGATGCGCTTCTTCGGCGGCCTGGAGCTGGAGGAGATCGCTGAGTTGCTGGGCGTTTCGGTGCCGACGATCAAGCGCGACTGGCGTAAAGCGCGGGCTTTCTTGTTCGACGCGTTGCAGGCGTGAAATGAAACCCCTCGTCCGGTCGCGCCTCGCTGAACGCGGGCCATCCCAGCCGGTCCCCCGCGGGGACGGCGATGCTCGCGGCATCAAGCCGCGAGCACATCGCCTGACGGGCCGGCTTGGGAGCGGCCCGGCGCTCGGCCCGATTTGCCGCCGCGGCCAGTTGACGTGAACACCACTGACCGGGCCGGCGCGCTCGCCGCCTTCGATGAATGGCAGGACGCGACGCCGGCCGAACGTGAAGCCCTGCTGGCCGAGTTGCCGCCGGCGCAACGGGAGCGGCTGGAGGCCCTCATCAACGCTGACCGCGTGGCCGAAGAGCGCGGCTTTCTGGCCAAACCGGCGCAAGTACCGGGCGCTCCCGAACTGGCCGGCCAGGTGCTGGGCGCGTGGACCCTCGTCGCGCCGCTGGGCAGCGGCGGCATGGGCGAAGTCTGGCGCGCTCGGCGCAGCGACGGTGCCCACCAGGGCGAGGCGGCGATCAAGCTGCTGCACAGCCCGTGGCGCGGCGAAGGCAGCCAGGCGCGCTTTCGCCGTGAGGGCGAGCTGCTGGCGCGGCTGACCCATCCGCACATCGCCCGGCTGCTGGACATCGGCGAGGCGCTGCTTGGTGCTTCGCGCACGCGCTATCTGGTGCTGGAGCTGGTGGAGGGCGAGCGCATCGACCGCTGGTGCGAGCTGCAGAACCTCCATGTCGATGCGCGGCTGCAGCTCTTCCTGCAGGTCTGCGACGCGGTGGCTCATGCGCACGCGCGCCTGGTCGTGCACCGCGATCTCAAGCCGGGCAACATCCTTGTCACTGCGGACGGCGACGTGAAGCTGCTGGATTTCGGTGTCGCCAAGCTGCTTGTTGATGACACCGGCGCGGAGCTGACTGCGCAACTGCCTGCGGGCCTGACGCCCGAGTACGCCGCGCCCGAGCAACTGCGCGGCGAGCCGGTCAGCACCGCCACCGATGTGTTTGCGCTGGGCCGCCTGCTGTGCCTGCTGCTGACCGGCCAGCGTGAGCCTGGGGGCACGCTGCGCGGCGACCTCGCCCTGATCGTCGGCCGCGCGCTGAAGGAGCGCCCCGACGAGCGCTATGCCGGCGCCAGCGCACTGGCCGACGACGTGCGCCGCCATCTCGAGCACCGCCCCATCCTCGCGCGGCCCGACTCGCTGGCCTACAGAAGCGCCAAGTTCGCGCGCCGCTACCGGCTGCAGTTGGTCGCGCTGAGCCTGGTGCTGGCCAGCCTGCTGGCCGGCATGGCCACCACCGCCTGGCAATGGCGCGAGGCCGCGCGAGAAGCCGAACGCACGCGGCGCGTGCAAAGCGTGCTGACCGAGCTGCTCGCCGGCCTCAGCCCCGACGCCTCCGGCAGCGCGACGGTGCCGATGATCGAGCTGCTCAGGCGCAGCTGGGCCGAAGCCAAGCGACGGCTGGGCGATGACCCGGCCATGCTGGCCGAAGTGGCCCGGCCACTGGGGCTGCTGCTGAACCAATCCGGCGACATGCCCCTGGCGGCCGAAGCGCTGTCGCTCGCACACGCCCAGCTGCAGGGCCGCGGCGAGACGGGCCGCGATGTCGCCTTCGAGCTGGCCAATGCCCGCAGCCGCCTGGGGCAGATCGACGATGCGCGCGCGCTGCTGATGGGGTTGGTGCCTGCGGCGCCGGCGCAGGACGACGCGGTGGCCTTGTCCGCCCTCGCCCATCTCGGCGAGATGTCCATGGAGGCCGGCCGCCTCGACGAGGCGCAGTCGCTGCTGACGCGGGCCGAGCAAGGGGTTCGCGAGCGTTTCGGCACGCACCACGAGCGCTATCGGCGCGTGGCCGATGCGATGTCCAGCCTCGCCCGGGCCCAGGGGCGCTGGGACGATGCGCGGCGCTGGCTGCAAGCCCTCGTCGATGCCAGCGAAGGCGCGGGGCGGCTGATCGCCGCCCAGGCCCGGATGGCCGTCGCGACGATGGAGGTCGAACTGGGCCACCACGTCGCCGCCCTGCCCCTGCTGCGCGCCAGCGTGCAGGAACTGCAGGAAGTGCTGGGACCGGCCGACCTCAACACCGTCTCGACGCGCACCTGGCTGTCCACCGCGCTGTTCCACGCCGGCCGGCCCGACGAGGCGGCGCGCGAAGCGGAGCTGGCGGTGGCGCAGGCCCGCCGCGGCGGCGAAGCCCAGGCGACCGCCGTCGTGGGGCTGGTGGCAGCACGCCAGCAAATGCGCCGTGGCGAGCCGGCCGTGGCCGAGGCGCGGATGCGCCCGCTGCTGTCCACGCTGGAAGAGGCAGGACACCCGGCGGCGGAGCGCGCACGCGCGCTGCTCGGCGAGGCGGCGCTGCGCCAGGGGCGCACGGCCGAGGCCGTCGCGATGCTGACGCAGGCCGAGGCCGCCCAGCGCACGCGGCTGGGGTTGCAGGACACCGATCGCTGGCCGACGCTGGCGCTGCTGGGGCTGGCCCATGAAAGCGCCGGCCGCATCGAGCCGGCTCGCGCCGCCTATCACGAGGCCCTGGCGCTTGCCGAGGCCGGCCTGCCGCCGGGCCATCCGGACCGCCTGCGGCTGAGGGCGCTCGTCGCGCTCGGAGACGGCCGCGACGCGCGCGACGCGCTGGATGCCTACGCTGGTGCGCTGGCCGACCGTGTTGACGCCGCGGTCATGCGCACCCGGCTGTCGCAATTGCTATCGTCCACATCCCACCCGGCGCCGCCGGGCCTGGCCCTGCTGGACTTCTGACGGAGGACTGCAATGAAGCTTCTCAAATCGATGTTGGCAACGGCATGCCTGGGCGCCGCGCTCGCGGCGCACGCTGCTGATGTGGCACCAGCCACGGGCACTCCGGCGGCCAAGGCCGCCAGCTCACCGGCGGTGAAGGCTGCCACCCCGCCCGGCGGCGCTGCGCCCGTCGCCGGTGGCAGCGGCGGTGGCGCCGCGACCGATGGCAGCAATACCGGCACCCAGGTCAAACCCAAGCTGCCCAAGTGCCCCGACCCGGCCAACACCGCCTGCCCGGCGGTGAAGGTGCCAGTCAAGACGGGCGGTTAGCAAGCAGTGGACCGTTATGCCTGCCGCCTTGTACGGCAGCGGTCCTTCGGCCCGCGTCGCACAGGGCGCAGGCCCTGTGCTCGGTCGGGTCTCAGCCCTTCGTCACCACCAGGGTGACCTCGTACTTGCCGCCATCTCCCACGATGGTCAGCGTCTTGCTCTTGGGGCCGGCGGCCACGTCTAGCAGGTTGGTGCTGAGCACGAACTCCTGGGTCGTGCCGACACGGTCGTCGAAGTTGGGGAAGCCGGTGGGAATGCCGAGCGCGCCGTGGATATCGGCTTTCAGCTTGCTCACGCGCTGAGCCCGCGTCATGCCGGCAGAGGCCGCCAGCGAGCTGACGACGGCGCCCTTGGTCAGTTCGCGCGCCGTGCCAGGCTTGCCATCGTCGTGCTCCATCATCGACACGAGGATGACGGCATTGGCCGGGTTGGCGATGGCCTTGGCCTGGCCCGACGGGCCCCAGGCGTTGCGGCGCCAGATGATGAAGGGCATGTCGCTCGGGTTGATGCCCGGCTGCAGCGGCTGGGTGCTGCGGGATTCGCCCTCGTCGACGTCGCCCCACGGGCCGTAGAGCGTGACTTCGGCGTTGGGCAGGATCGGGTTGGTCAGGTCGACGGCGGTGACGAGCACATAGGGCTCGTCCGAGCCGACCTCGTCGGTCTCGATCTTGCACTTGATGCTCTTCAGGGCGATGGTGACGGGCAATGCGGCCATGATGGTTCTCCGATAGAGGTGGGGCCCGGCAACACGCCGGGCCTGTCATCAAGGACGCAAGTGCGGCCCGCCAGGGATCACACGCGCGATGTGAAAACTACCGCCGGGATAGCCCCCAGGGCCTGCTGACAGCCGGTGACATAACCGGCGCCGACGATGGCTTCATTCATCACCCAACGGAGACCACCATGCAACCCGACTGCCTCATCCTCTACGTGCACAGCCCTGCCGAGAGCGTGCTCTTCTATCGCTCGCTGCTGGGCCGCGAACCCGTCGAGCAGAGCCCGAACTTCGCGATGTTCATGCTCAATGACAAGACCATGCTCGGCCTCTGGGCCGCGCATGACGTGCAACCGGGCAGCGGCCAGCGCGGCGGCGGCGCCGAGATCGGCATCACGGTCGGCACGGACAACGAAGTCAATGCCGCCGTCGCCGCCTGGAAGGCCTCGGGCTGGCCGGTGCTGCAGGTGCCGACGGCGATGGACTTCGGCTTCACGGCAGTCACCGCGGACCCGGACGGCCACCGGGTGCGGGTGTTCAGGCCGACGCAGGGTTGAGCAGCCCCTCAGTCGCGCGCCGCAGACGGCGCGACGGCGGCGCCCTCGATGCGGTGGCGTTCCAACGACCTCGCGACGAAGCCTGAGGCCTTGGCCTGTTCCACGAAGGCGGCGAGAAAATGCGCACCGACCGCCTTGCCCCTGGCCATGCCCATGGCCTGGTTGATGACCATGAAGCGCCCGGGCAAGAGCCTCAGGCCCGGCAAGCGCTTGGCGTCGGCTTCCAACTGCTGCTTCACACCGGCGGCCACGTCGAGCTGGTGCGCCAGGAAAAAGCTGACCACCTCGGGTGAGGTCGGTGCGCGCTCGATCGTCGCCGCCTTGAGTTCGCGTGTCAGGTAGAGGTCGTAGGCGCTGCGTGCGCCGACGGCGACACGCGTGCCTGCGCGATCCACGTCCTCGTTGGCCTGCAGCGGCGAATCGTTGCGCACGAGGTAGGCGCCCTCGATCTGCACGTAAGCAGCCGAATAGGCGGTGGACGCGGCCCGCGCGGGATCGATGGCGAAGAAGCCCACGTCCACGCGGCCGGTGGCGAGAGCATCCACCGCTTCGCCCGCGGACTTCACCACCATCAACTCAGCCTGGACGCCCAGCTGCCGTGCCAGCTCACGCGCCAGGTCGACCGACACACCCGAGGCTTCGCCGGTGCTGGGGTCGCGGTTCGCCAGGATGGGATTGCCCAGATTGATGACGGCGCGCAGCCGGCTGGTGGGTGCCAGTTGGGCGATTGCTTCGGGAGCGGGTGTTGGCATGGCGGCGCACGCGGCAAGAATGGGCAGGAGCAGGATGCACAACGCATTCAGCGCGCGACGGTCCACAGCAGTTGAGGTGTTGATGCCTGCGCTCATGGCTGGCTAGCCTACACGTCAGCGACGCTGGGGTTTGTTCTATCTGGCACCCTCGCCTGGCGCCCCCAATTCCGCTCCATGTTCTTCTTCATGCACCCCAGGCCCGTCGCGGACCGTCGGCCCGTGGCGGAGCAATCCGTCCAGGTGAAGGCGCCGACGCTGCCGGCGTTGACCGCGCTGGCCAAAGCACCGTGGGGCGAAGCGCCGCGCCAGGTCAGTGCTGACGAGCCCGCCTCGCTTCAGCGCGTGCGCCGCGGCTTGCTCTTGCCGCGCAGCTGAGCGCCGGCGCTGGCGTTGCCGCGCGTCGCCGGCTTGTCGGCGGCTGGCTTGGCGGGTTTGACCAGGCCGGTCGCCGCAGACACGGCCACGGTCTGGTACTCGGCGGCGTATTGCTTGCGCATGCGCACCATCTCGCGCTGGTACTTGCCGGCGAGCTGCTGCTTCTTCGTGTCTGACAGCAGGCGGCCGGCGACGTGGAAGAACTTGGACTCCTCTTCTTTCAGGTGGTGGCGCACCTTGAAGCTGAGTTCCTTGGCGGTCGCAATCCAGCCATCCTGCTGCTTGTTGCGCACCGACAGGTCTTCGAGCAGCTCGTCCACCTGGTGGTGCTCATGCAGCGCATGCCGCGAGGCATCAAGGCCTCCGTCCTCCATCAGCAGCGGCACGTAGAGGAAGCGCTCTTCGGCCGCCGCGTGTGCCATCAGCTCGACCTTCAACTGCAGGAACAGCAACTGGCGCGCGGCCATGTCGCCGCGTGACGCGGTGAGCTTGCGGCACAGATCGCGTTGCAAGTCGTGGCTTTCGCGGATGGCGTCGAAGATCATGCGGTTGTCCCCAGAGGCCACGGGTTGCGGCGGCGCCATTGTTGATGGGCGGCGGGGCGGCGCCTGTCGGACGGAGCCGCTTCGGCTCAGGCCGCTGCGAAGCGCCGTGCCGCGCCGCGCCGCGCCGTACGGAAACACATCATGCACCTGCCCCGCCAGGATGCGCTCCTTACGGCCTTGCCAGAAGCTCGCACCCAGCAGGTCCGCGTGATGGCGCATGAAGCACTCGCGCACCTGCGGGTTGCCGAGAAAAACGTCGCGCGGCGCGGGGCTGTACCAGACCTCGCCTGACATCTCTTCCTCCTCGTTGCGCGGCGCGGGCACGCGGCGGAAGTTGCAGTCGGTCAGGCACTCGATCTCGTCGTAGTCGTAGAACACGACCTTGCCGTGGCGGCGGTCCTCCCGAGTGATGCCGAAGTTCCACAGCATGTCGCCGGGAAAGATGTTGGCAGCCACCAGGTCCGTGATCGCGTTGCCGTACTCGACGACGACGCGCCCCAACTGCTCGGGCGTCGCGTCCGATGTTGAGCGGCACCATGCGGCGCTCGATGTAATTTGACTCGCTCCCGTTTAGTTTGGTATGACTGGCGGGGGAGCAGGTCAATTGATGCTGAAAAAGAAATCTCAAGGCGCCTACGCATGTTGATGCGCCATACGCCGGACGCATGACTGTCTATGACCCGTGCACTCCTGGTGATCCCACCCGAGGAGGGGTGCAAATGGCAGATCAACGGGGCCAAGTGGTTCTGTAAGATTGCCGAAGAAATACCAGAACCAGAGCTTGATACTGCCCTCGAACAGGCGGTAGGGGCTTAAGTCTCTGTGACCCGCTAAACATTTATCACCTGGTCGACCGTGCCCCTGTTCAGCTGAAGGCGCTGCAGTCGACATCATCACCAAGATGATGGATTTAACTATGTTCCAAAGAAGATCGTTAATCGCCGCGCTGTTGATGATGGCAGCCGCCTCAGTGATAGCAGCCGATGAGAACTTAATCGTTGATTACAAGGATCAAGACATAGCAGGATCGTTGCTCCCCAGATCCAAAAGAATGAGGACGAATCTAACATTAGATGGCCTGCGAAACTACAAGCATCCCGACGGCGTTTTTGGAACTACATATTTTCCAGGCACTGAGGCGCCTCCGGTCTCAGGGGCAATGGATCTCACCCAGGAAGTGTTGCGGCTCTTTGCTTGCCGCTATGCCGTATTTGGCGTAGCTGAGCTTCAAAATTCCAGATCTTTCATCGAAAAAGACGAGATTGGTATTTTTACTAAGCTGCGTTTCAAGCTCATTGAGAGCTGGAGCGAGCAGCCCGCGTTGAAGGCGCAATCCTTCGACCTGCTGGTTGAAGGCGGGACAGTCGAAGACAAGGGGGAAACCATTCGTCTAGACAATCCGCAGGCAGCCTATGTTAAGGGTCGCCATTATCTGATGATAACAGGGTCCGCTAAAGACAAGAACAAGAGGATCTTTGCCGGCACTCCGTATTTTCTCGAGATTTCAAATGGGACCATCTATTCCGCGCCTGGTTGGTCGCCGTTTGAACCCGGCACGACTCTGACTCGCGCAAAGGCCATGGTCCAGGAATCCCTGGAACAGAAAGGGTGCGAATGAAGAGAGCGACTATTTGCTCAGAGGTTTCCATGAAAAAGAATTTGATTGCAACACTGGTTCTTGCCGCGAGTTGCGGAATCGCGGCTGCGGATGCCGCCTGGGACGCAAGCGAGTTGGCCTGGGCCTCCAACTACTTCGGCATTCGCGTCTTCAAGAGGCAGAACCTTCACGAAGCCGACAAGTTTCCGGATGGAGCGCGCGGGCGCTCGATGGCCCTGGTGGCGCACCCGATCAGGTCCAGCGAAAAGCGCAATTCGTTCAAAAATCTGGATGAGCAATATCTGCACGATGACGTCTGCGGTGTCGACGGAGTTGTCGTTGCGAAAGCGGGAATCCCTGTTTCCGCCCTGACGGCGGACAAGGCCGACATCATTACCAAAACCCCGTTCACCATCACTAGAAAACTGAAAGGGAATGCGTCGTTCGACCCGGGAAAAACCGTCAACGTCCTGCGCCAGGGAGGCGAAGTTTCTGATCAGGGAGAACCGCTCCGGGTCCTGAATACCTACGGCACCCACTTCAACGACGGCAGCACTTATCTACTCCTGCTCCGGCGCGTTGCCATCAGCGATCGCTTCGCGGACTACGTCAGCCAGGGAGAAAGCCTGGAGGTAGACGGCGGAAGACTCCATGCAGCCAAGGGCAAGTGGTATCACATCAACCACGGCGATGATTCCCAAGCCGGGCTCGATAGTATCGAGCGAATCCTGTCCGCGGAGGCCTGCCCCAATGGGGACGGAGCAGCCAAATGACAGGGCTGTCCTACAAAGGAAGGACTCTCCTGGCGGCGGCGTAGTATTTTGGCGCGGTGTTGGCAAGCCCTGCGCTCATGAGCGTTCGCACGGCCTCGTGCGAGCCGCGCCAATTGGTCTCGGCGGGTGTGCCGGTCACGAAACAGATTTGTGCCGCTTGAACTGTCGCGCTTGGTCATAGGGAAACACGTCATGCACGTGCCCCGCCAGGATGCGGGCCTTGTGGCTCTGCCAAAACTCCGCCTCCAGCAGGTCGGCGTGATGGCGCATGAAGGCCTCGCGCACCTGTGGGTTGCCGAGCAGGAAGGGCGCAAAGGTCTCGGGGAAGACGTCGCGCGGCGCGACGGCGTACCAGACCTCGCCTGACATTTCCTCCTCCTCGTTGCGCGGCTCGGGCACGCGGCGGAAGTTGCAGTCGGTCAGGTATTCGATCTCGTCGTAGTCGTAGAACACGACCTTGCCGTGGCGGGTCACACCGAAGTTCTTCCACAGCATGTCGCCGGGGAAGATGTTGGCGGCCACCAGGTCCTTGATGGCGTTGCCGTACTCGATGACGACGCGCTCCACCTGCTCGGGCGTAGCGTCCTGCAGGTAAATGTTGAGCGGCACCATGCGGCGCTCGATGTAGGCGTGGCGGATGACGAGGTCGTCGCCATTCTCTTCAATGAGGCTCCCGCAGAAGTGCTTCAACTCATCGAGGAGCTCTTCCTCGAAGCGATGCCGCGGGAAGGCCACTCGCGTGTACTCCAGCGTGTCGGCCATGCGGCCGACCCGGTCGTGGCTTTTCACGAGCAGGTATTTGCTCTGGATCAGCTCGCGCGTGGTGTCTTTCTGCGGTGGGTAGAAGTCCTTGATGACCTTGAAGACGAAGGGCCAGCTCGGCAGGTCGAACACCAGCATGACCATGCCCTTGATGCCAGGCGCGATGCGGAACTTGTCCGAGGAATGGCGCAGGTGGTACAGGAAGTCGCGGTAGAAAAGGTTCTTGCCCTGCTTCTGCAGGCCCAGCGCCGAATAGATCTCGGAGCGAGGCTTCCTGGGCATCATGGAGCGCAGGAATTGCACATACGCACTCGGCACCTCCATGTCGACGAGGAAGTAAGCGCGGGCGAAGCTGAACAGGATCAGCAGATCGTCTTCGCCGAACAGCGCCGCGTCGATGAAGAAGCGCCCGCCGTCGTCGTCACGCAGGATGGGCAGGGCGAACGGCGTCTCTGTAAAGCCGTTGATGATCTTGCCAACGACATAGGCGCCCTTGTTCCGGTAGAACAGGCTGGACAGCACCTGCAGCTGGAAGTTGGCGCGCCGGCGGAACTCGCCGAGGCGCCGCGCGACGGCGGCCAGCACCTGGTCGACGTCGGCGTCGAGGTGGGCGAACTCGCCGTTCAACTGGAAGTTGGTGATGACGCGCTGGAGGGTCTCGCGCAGCTTGTCTGGAGCCGGGTAATAGGCGCGGTAGGTCGGGGTCGCTCCGGGCTCGTCGTTCTCGATGTACTCGGTCGAGATGGCCGGGCGCACGAAGATGAAGTCGTTGTGGAAATAGGCGTGGTGCAGGATGCGCGTGCACACCGAGTTGAAGAAAGTCTCGGCGAGTTCGGGCTGGCGGTGGTTGGTCAGCAGGCCGATGTAGTGCAGCTTGACCTGCTGCCAGACTTCCATGGCCAGCGTCGACGCCGAAAAGCGCGCCTCCAGCAGCTCGCTGGCCTCGGCAACGCGGGCGTCGTAGAACTCGATGCGCAGGGCCTGGGCACGCTGCTGGCCCTGCCAGTCGCCATGCTCGAAGCGCGCCTTGGCCTCGGCCGAGGTGGCGCGGAAGAGCTTGTAGTGGCGATCGAAACCGCCCAGCAGGGCCTGGGCGATGTCGAAGGCGCGCGAGTCCGTGAGCTGGGTCGGGAACATGCCCCGACTCTATTCAGGCCACTGTGGCGTAGCGCGCCTTGACGCGCTCCAACGCACGGCGGTAGGACGGCTCCACGTCCTCGGCCTTGGTGGCCGTGAGCTGCAGATCCTCCAGCAGGCCGTTGTGCAGGCCATAGACCCAGCCATGCACGACGATCTCCTGGCCGCGCTGCCAGGCGTCCTGCACCACCGTCGTCTGGCAGGCATTGCGCGCCTGCTCCAGCACGTTCAGCTCGCACAGCGCATCCACACGCCGGGCTTGCGGCAGGCCTTCCAGCCAGCTCAGGTGGTCGTTGCGCACATCCTGCACGTGGCGGATCCAGTTGTCGGCCAGACCGGTGCGGATGTCGTAGAGCGCCGCGCGCACGCCGCCGCAATTGCTGTGGCCGACGACGATGATGTGGCGCACCTTGAGTTGGTCCACCGCGAACTGCATGACGGACAGGCAGTTCAGGTCCGAATGCACGACGACGTTGGCAACGTTGCGATGCACGAACAGCTCGCCCGGCAGCAGGTCCACCAGCTCATTGGCCGGCACGCGGCTGTCGGCGCAGCCTATCCAAAGATATTGCGGCGTCTGCTGCTTGAGCAGGCTGGAGAAGAAGCCCGGCTCGCGGGCCTCGGTGTCAGCGGCCCAGCGTTTGTTGTTGTCGAGCAGATCCTGCAGTTCGTGGTTGGTCGTCGTCATGCTGGCATTGTCGCAATGGCGAGTTACATCGTCTCCGCAAACAGCTCGCGGCCAATCAGCATGCGGCGGATTTCACTGGTGCCGGCGCCGATTTCGTAGAGCTTCGCGTCACGCCAGAGCCGGCCCAGCGGGTATTCGTTGATGTAGCCGTTGCCACCAAAGATCTGCACGCCTTCGCCGGCCATCCAGGTCGCCTTCTCGGCCGTCCACAGAATGACGGAGGCGCAGTCCTTGCGCACCTGGCGCACATGCTCGGCGCCCAGCATGTCGAGGTTCTTGGCCACCGTGTACGCGAAGCTGCGTGCGGCCTGCAGCACGGTGTACATGTCGGCCACCTTGCCCTGGATGAGCTGGAACTCGCCGATGCTCTGGCCGAACTGCTTGCGGTCGTGGATGTAGGGCACGACGTTGTCCATGACGCTTTGCATGATGCCCAGCGGCCCGCCGGTCAACACCGCGCGTTCGTAGTCCAGGCCCGACATCAGGACCTTGGCGCCACCGTTGACCGCGCCCAGCACGTTCTCGGCCGGCACTTCGACGTCCTGGAACACCAACTCGCCGGTGTGCGAGCCGCGCATGCCC
Source organism: Roseateles sp. P5_D6 (assembly GCF_054049415.1). Classification (NCBI taxonomy): domain Bacteria; kingdom Pseudomonadati; phylum Pseudomonadota; class Betaproteobacteria; order Burkholderiales; family Sphaerotilaceae; genus Roseateles; species Roseateles sp. P5_D6. The sequence continues at coordinate 112,456 of NZ_JBFUMK010000007.1, forward strand.
AGCTTGTCGAGCTTCTGCGCAATGGAGAAGCCCTTCATGTCCTTCTCGATGAGGAAGGCCGTCACGCCGCGTGCGCCCAGCTCCGGCTCGGTCTTGGCGTAGACCACCAGCGTGTCGGCGTCGGGGCCGTTGGTGATCCACATCTTGTTGCCGTTGAGCAGGTAGATGCCGCCTTTGTCCTCGGCCTTGAGCTTCATGCTCAGCACGTCAGATCCCGCGCCCGGTTCGCTCATCGCCAGCGCACCGACATGCTCGCCGCTGATCAGCTTGGGCAGGTATTTGGCGCGCTGCGCGTCGTTGCCGTTGCGCTTGATCTGGTTCACGCACAGGTTGCTGTGCGCGCCGTAGGAGAGGCCCACCGAAGCACTCGCGCGGCTGATCTCTTCCATCGCCACCATGTGGGCCAGATAGCCCATGTTGGCGCCGCCGTATTCCTCGGGCACGGTGATGCCCAGCACGCCCAGGTCGCCCATCTTGCGCCACAGGTCCATCGGGAACTGGTCGCTCTTGTCGATCTCGGCCGCGCGGGGCGCGATCTCTTCGTCGGCGAAGGCGCGCACCGCGTCGCGCAGCGCATCGATGTCTTCGCCGAGCTGGAAATTGAGGCCGGGCAGGTTCATTCGGGTCTCCTGGTCCGCCCTGTCAGTGCCCGCTCGTGCCGGGCCTGCAGGGCAGGTTAATTGACGTAAACGTCAACTGTAGCAAGCGCGTCCGGATCAACCCGCTGCGTCGGCAGGCTGCGGCAGCAGCCGGCGCACCAGCGGGTGGCTGATCTTCTTGTCCGTGCCCACCGCGTAGAACTGCTCGACGACGCCCTCGGCAGCGCCGACGTTCACCAACCCATAGCGGCCCGTCAGTGCGTCGTCCACCGCGGTGGCGGCTGGGAACACGCCCAGGCCCTCGCTGCCGAAGGTGGCCAGCAGCGCGCTGTCCTCGAACTCGCCAGTGATCCGCGGGCGCAGGCCGAGGTCGGTCAGCCAGTGGTCCAGCCGCGGGCGCAAGGCCGCGTGCGAGGTGGGCAGCAGCAGCGGCACGTCGGCCAGCGAGGCGGGGAAGTCGCGCGCCGCCGCGGCCGCCCAGCGCGGGTGGGCATACCAGGCCACCGGCGAGCTGCCGAGTGAATGGCTGTAAACGCGCAGATTCGGGTTGGCCGGCGCCGGCCGGTCGGCCAGCACCACGTCGAGCCGGTGCAGGGCGAGGTCGCCCAGCAGGTCGTCGAACTCGTCCTCGTGGCAAAGCAGGCGCAGTTGCGGCGTATCGAGGATGGGCGCGAGCAGGCGCTGCGCGACGAGCTTGGGCAAGCCGTCGGAGATGCCCACGGCCAGGCGCACCGTCAGCGCGGTGGCGGCATCCCGCACCCGCTCGGGCAGGGTCTCGCCGATCTGGAAGATCTGCTCGGCCTGCTCCAGCGCCGCGATGCCGGCTTCGGTCAGCGTCAGGCCGCGGCCGGCCGGCTTGAGCAGGGCCGCACCGAGGGCCTGCTCAAGCTCACGCACCTGGGTCGAGACGGTCTGCACCGACAGCCCCAGCTTCTCCGCGGCCCGCGTCAATCCGCCCTCCTTGGCAACGGCCCAGAAGTAGTAGAGGTGGCGGTAACTGAAGCTCAGGCTCATGGCGATTCAGCAAGTAATCACGAAGAAACGTTTCGCGATTCTCTGCTTTTATTTGGTGTCTTGCCTACGTACCCTGCCCGTGTTCTTTCAAACCGGAGGTCTGCCATGCAAACCCGCCCCATCGCCATTGCCATGCCCCACGGCGGCGCCCTCGACCGCGGCACCGCCCATCGGGTGCTGCGCAACACCTATGCCCTGCTGTCGATGACGCTGCTGTTCAGCGCCGCCGTCGCTGCTGCGGCCGTCGCCTTCAACCTGCCGGCACCCGGCATCATCCTGACGCTGGTGGCCTATTTCGGCCTGCTGTTCGGCATCCACAAGCTGAAGAACCGCGGCGCCGCCGTCGGCCTCGTCTTCGCGCTCACCGGTTTCATGGGTTGGACGCTCGGCCCGCTGCTGACGCGCACGCTGTCTCTGCCCGGCGGCGCCCAGACCATCATGTTGGCCCTCGGCGCGACGGGCGCCGTCTTCCTGGCGTTGTCGGCCTATGCGACGACAACCAAGCGTGACCTGTCGTGGATGGGCGGCTTTCTGTTCGCCGGCATGGTCGTCGCCGTGCTTGCAGGCCTGGCAGCGATCTTCTTCCAGATCCCCGCATTGGCACTGACGGTCTCGGCCGTCGTGGCCCTGCTGTCGGCTGGCCTGATCCTGTTCGAGACCCAGCAGATCGTGAACGGCGGCGAGACCAACTACGTGCTCGCCACCGTCAGCCTGTTCGTGTCCATCTTCAATCTGTTCACGAGCCTGCTGCACCTGTTCGGCTTCGCAGGTTCGGATGACTGAGGCCGGACCGAGGACAGCGCCTGCGCGCTGTCCGACGCTTGCCGAAGGCCAGGCGCCATGCTGGGCGACTGGCATGACGATCAGGGCTGCTTGCTGAGCAGCCAGCGGTACAGGCCCACGCCGATGCCGGCAAAGGCCAGCAAGCCCAGCACCTGGCCTGCGGTCGCGAAGCTGTCGCCCACCAAGGCCAGCGGCGCGCCGTTGCCGGAGAACACGACGACGGCCGCGAGGATGACGCCGAGCAGGCTCTCGCCGACGATGAGGCCGGAGGCCAGCAGCACGCCGAGCTGCTTGGTGGCCTCGGGGTCACGCTTGTGCGAAGCACGGCGGTCGAACCACCAGCCGGCCACGGCGCCGACGACGATCATCAGCGTGCTGTTCATCGGCAGATAGATGCCCAGGCCGACGGCCAGCGGCGCGCAATGCGCCTTGCCGCCGGTCGCACGCTTCAATACCTCGTCCACGGCAATGGTGGCGACGCCGATCAGCACGCCAATGCCGATAAGGTTCCAGTTCAGGTCGCCTTGGATGACTCCCTTGGCCAGCGCCGAGATCAGGGCAGCCTGGGGCGCAGCGAGGGCCTTCTTGGGGTCGACACCCGGCGCGCCAGCGAAGCCATAAGCCTGGTTCAGCAGGTCCAGCACCGGCGGGATGACGATGGCGCCGGCCACGACACCGATGATCAACGCCACCTGCTGGCGCCAGGGCGTGGCGTCAACGAGCTGGCCGGTCTTCAGGTCCTGCAGGTTGTCGTTGGAGATGGTTGCGACCGCGAACACGACGGCCGTGACGAACAGCGCAAAGGCGACCAGCGCCTGGCCGGTGGACGCCGGCAGCATGGGCTTGACGACCAGGGCCAGCAGCAGCGACACGCCGATGACGACGAGGATGCCGACGCCCGACAGCGGGCTGTTGGACGAGCCGATCAGGCCGGCCATGTAGCCGCAGACCGCGGCCACGAAGAAGCTCATCAACACGACATAGACGACACCGCCGACCACGAGCAGGCCAAGCTGGTCGCCCAGGCCGGCGCTTGTGGCGAAGCTGGACAGCATGAAGCCGATCGGCAGCATGCAGGCCAGCGTGATGAGGCCGACGGTGCCGATGGGGATGTCCTGCTCGTTGCGCGGCAGCGTGTCGGCCTTGCCGGCCTTGCGCACGCGAGCCGACATGGCGGCCGAGTGCAGGCCGGCAACGACCGGCTTGGCCAGCTTGACCAGCGTCCAGATCGCCGCGACGGCGATGCAGCCGGCGCCGATGAAGCGCACCTTCTTGCTCCAGGCAAACAGTGCGACCGCTTCTGCGGCGCCGTCGACACCGGACGTCAGGATGGGCACGCCACCCAGCCAGGCGATGCAGGCGCCGACAAGGATGGCCACACCCACCCACAGGCCGACGAGGTGACCCACGGCCAGCAGCGCGAAGCTGAAGTTCAGGTCATAGCCTGTTGTGGGCCCACTGCCGCTCTTCTCGCCGCCGGGCAGCCGGAAGTACTGCGCCAGATTGGCCGCGAAGAGCTGGGTGGCAACGACGATGCTGAAGCCGGCCGACACGACGGTGCCGGCCACGATGGCGGCCAGGCCCTGGCGGTTGGCTTCGCCACTGTCGGCGGCATGGCCGACCTTGAGCACCTCGGCGCAGGCCACGCCTTCCGGATAGGGCAGCGGCGAGTTGGTGACCAGCGCCCGGCGCAGTGGGATGGAATACATGACACCCAGCACGCCGCCCAGGGCGCACAGCGTCATCGACATCCAGTACGGGAAGCCCGTCCACCAGCCGATCATGACCAGGCCGGGCAGCACGAAGATGATGGAGGACAGCGTGCCGGCCGACGAGGCAATCGTCTGCACGATATTGGTCTCGCCGATGGAGTTGCCCGCCGCGCGGCGCAGCAGGGCCATGGAGATGACGGCGGCCGGGATGGAGGTCGCAAACGTCAGGCCGGCCTTGAGGCCGAAATAGACGTTGGCGGCCGTGAAGACCAGGGTGATGAGGATGCCCAGGACGATGCCGCGGGCGGTCAGTTCGGTCCCGAGCGGCGCGGGTGAGGCGTTGGTGGTCACGGGCTGGAGGCGGGAGTTTGAGATGGGGGCGGATCATGCCCCCATTCGCCGGCCGGCCGGACCGGGTTCCCCCGCGTTCAGCAGGGCTTGACGCCGTTGACCGCCAGCAGCACCGAGTAGACCGAGCTCGTCGCACAGATGAAGAGGCGGTTGCCCTTGGGGCCGCCGAAGACGAGGTTGGACACCCGCTCGGGCATGCGGATGCGACCGATCAGCGTGCCGTCCGCCTCGTGGCAGTGGATGGCGCGCCCGGCACTGGTCCAGATGCGGCCGGCGGTGTCGCAGCGAAAGCCGTCGTAGAAGCCGGTGTCGCAGCTGATGAAGACCTCGCCGCCGGTCAGCGTGCCGTCGGCGTCCACGGAGAAGCGGCGCATCGTGCCGACGTCCAGGCCGGTGTCGGCGACGTAGAGCCAGCGCTCGTCGGGCGAGAACGCCAGGCCGTTGGGGTGGGTCATCGTGTCGACCACCACGCGCAGCTCGCCGGTGTCCGGTTGAAGCCGGTAGACATAGCAGCCCGGCTGCTCTTGCGGCGAGCGGATGCCTTCATAGTCGTCCACGATGCCATAGGGTGGGTCGGTGAACCAGATGCTGCCGTCGGACTTCACGACCACGTCATTGGGGCTGTTGAGCCGTTTGCCTTCATGGTGCGAGGTCAGCACGGTTAGCGAGCCGTCGTGCTCGGTGCGCATGACGCGTCGGCCGCCCTGCTCACAGCTGACGAGGCGCCCTTGCCGGTCCAGCGTGTGGCCGTTGGTATAGCCCGAGGGCTTGCGGAACTCGGCGACGTGGCCGGTCACCTCGCACCAGCTCAGCATGCGCTCGTTGGGGATGTCGCTCCACAGCAGCCGGCGCTGGGTGGGGAGGTAGACCGGCCCCTCGGTCCAGCGGCAGCCGCTGGCCAGGCGCTCCAGCCGCGCGCTCTTGCGAAAGCAGTCCTCGAAGCGCGCGTCCAGCACTTCGAACTCGGTCGGCTCGCTGGCAATCTCGAAACTCATCTCGTGTCGTCCTTTCGTTGGAAAGTCGACATCGTCTGGCGAGGGGCCTGCCGCCCGGCGGCGTTGCGGGGCGGGCGAACGCCGCTGCGCGGCGAATTCAGTCCGTCAATGGAAGCCCGGCGTCGGCCTTGCACTCGTCCAGCACAAAGACAGAGCGGAATTTGCGGATGTTGGCGTCGTCGAAGAACAGCTCGCGCGTGAGTGCCTCGAACTCGGCCACGTCGCGGCAGCGGATGAGCAGCAGGAAATCGCTGTCGCCCGCCACATAGAAGCATTGCTGCACGCGCGGCGCGGCGGCCATGCGGCGCTTGAAGCCGTCGATGACGGCCTTGCGGCTGGCCTCGCGCAGTTCCACCTCCACCCACACCGCCAGGCCGTAACCCAGCGCCGCCGCATCCAGCACCAGGCGCTCGCCGCGGATGACGCCGGCCTCGCGCAGCCGGCGGATGCGCCGCTGCACGGCCGTGACCGACAGGCCGATGGCGGTGGCGATGCGCTCGGCCGGCTGACGGGGGTCGTCCTGCAGGCGGGCGAGGATCTGGCGGTCGAATTTGTCCAGGTCGGTTGAGGAGTCCGTCATGGCCGAGCACCATACCCGGACGCTCAATTGACGTTAACGTCAATTGGCGACCTAGAATCCGGCCCGAGCAAGGAGACAGCCATGACCGACCTCGCCGCTGACTACAAAGCATTGGCCGAGTACCGCCCGACCCACAAGGTCCGTTTCGTCACCGCCGCCAGCCTGTTTGACGGGCACGACGCCGCCATCAACATCATGCGGCGCATCCTGCAGGGCATGGGCACTGAGGTCATCCACCTCGGGCACAACCGCTCGGTGGACGAAGTGGTCACCGCGGCGCTGCAGGAAGATGCCCAGGGCATCGCCATCAGCTCCTACCAGGGCGGCCACGTCGAGTACTTCAAGTACATGGTGCAACTGCTGAAGGAACGCGGCGGCGAGCACATCCAGGTGTTCGGCGGSGGCGGCGGCGTCATCGTGCCGSCCGARATCCGCGAGCTGGCCGAGCACGGCGTGCGCATCTTCAGCCCCGAGGACGGCCAGCGCATGGGCCTGCAAGGGATGATCGGCGAGATGGTCATGAAGGCCGACCAGGACTTCAGCGTCTATGCGCCGCAGAACCTGTCGGCCATCACCGGCCACTCGGAAGCCGCCTGGCGGTCGCTGGCCCAGCTGCTGACCGCGCTGGAGAATGGCAAGGCCGACGCCGGCATCGTGGACGCGCTGCGCAACCAGGCGAAGACAATCAAGACGCCGGTCCTCGGCATCACCGGCACCGGCGGTGCCGGCAAGTCCAGCCTGACCGACGAGCTGATCCGCCGCCTGCGCCTGGACCAGGGCGACGCATTGCGCGTGGCACTGATCTCCATCGACCCGTCGCGCCGCAAGAGCGGTGGCGCGCTGCTGGGCGACCGCATCCGCATGAACGCGATCTCGCCCTGGGGCCAGGGCCCGCGCGTCTTCATGCGCTCGCTGGCCACGCGTGACTTCGGCTCCGAGATCTCGCCCGCCCTGCCGGACGTCATCGCCGCCGCCAAGGTCGCAGGCTTCGACCTCGTCATCGTCGAGACCTCCGGCATCGGCCAGGGCGACGCGGCTATCGTGCCGCTCGTGAACGTGCCCATGTACGTCATGACGCCCGAGTTCGGCGCCGCCAGCCAGCTCGAGAAGATCGACATGCTGGACTTCGCCGAGTTCGTCGCCATCAACAAGTTCGACCGCAAGGGCTCGCTGGACGCGCTGCGTGATGTGAGCAAGCAGGTGCAGCGCAACCGCGAAGCCTTCACGGTCATGCCGGACACGATGCCGGTGTTCGGCACCATGGCCAGCCGCTTCAACGACGACGGCGTGACCGCGCTCTACCAGGCGCTCAAGGTGCGACTGGCCGACCTGGGCATCCCCTTCAGCGAAGGCCGCCTGCCGCGCGTCGACACCCGCCACAGCACCCACCAGACCCCCATCGTGCCGGCTGCCCGCGTGCGCTACCTGGCCGACATCAGCGACACCGTGCGCGCCTACAAGGGCCGCGCGCGCAAGCAGGCCGCGCTGGCCCGCGAGATCCAGCAACTGGAGGCCAGCCGCGCCATGCTGGAGGCCGCCAACCCCGACAAGAATGGCGCCCGCACCGCTTTAGGCGACCTCGCCGAGCAGCGCAAGGCCAAGCTCGACGGCGACGCCCGCCAGTTGCTGCAGCAATGGCCCGACATGGTCAAGGCCTATGCCGGCGACGAGTACGTCGTGAAGATCCGCGACAAGGAAATCCGCACCGCCCTGGTCACGCAGAGCCTGTCCGGCACCAAGATCCGCAAGGTCGTGCTGCCGGGCTACGAATGCCATGGCGAGCTGCTGAAGTGGCTGATGCTGGAGAACGTGCCCGGCAGCTTCCCCTACGCGGCCGGCGTGTTCGCCTTCAAGCGCGAGGGCGAGGACCCCACGCGGATGTTCGCGGGCGAAGGCGATGCCTTCCGCACCAACCGGCGCTTCAAGCTGGTGTCTGAGGGCATGCCCGCCAAGCGACTGTCCACGGCCTTCGACTCCGTGACGCTGTACGGCGCCGACCCCGCACCGCGGCCCGATATCTACGGCAAGGTCGGCAACTCCGGCGTGAGCATCGCGACGCTGGACGACATGAAGGTGCTGTACGACGGCTTCGACCTGTGCAGCCCGACCACCAGCGTGTCGATGACCATCAACGGCCCCGCGCCGTCGATCCTGGCCATGTTCATGAACACGGCCATCGACCAGAACCTGGCCAAGTTCAAGGCCGACAACGGCCGCGAGCCCACGGCCGACGAAGCCGCCAAGATCAAGGACTGGGTGCTGGCCAATGTGCGCGGCACCGTGCAGGCCGACATCCTGAAGGAAGACCAGGGCCAGAACACCTGCATCTTCTCGACCGAGTTTTCGCTCAAGGTCATGGGCGACATCGCCGAGTACTTCGTGCACCACAACGTGCGCAACTTCTACTCGGTGTCGATCTCGGGCTATCACATCGCCGAGGCCGGCGCGAACCCGATCAGCCAGCTGGCGCTGACGCTGTCCAACGGCTTCACCTTCGTGGAGGCCTATCTGGCGCGCGGCATGCACATCGACGACTTCGCGCCCAACCTGAGCTTCTTCTTCAGCAACGGCATGGATCCCGAGTACACGGTGCTCGGCCGCGTCGCGCGCCGCATCTGGGCCATCTCGATGCGCGACCGCTACGGCGCCAACGAACGCTCACAGAAGCTGAAGTACCACGTGCAGACCTCGGGGCGCAGCCTGCATGCGCAGGAGATCGCCTTCAACGACATCCGCACCACGCTGCAGGCGCTGATCGCCGTCTACGACAACTGCAATTCGCTGCACACCAACGCCTACGACGAGGCGATCACGACGCCCACGGACGAGAGCGTGCGCCGCGCCATGGCCATCCAGCTCGTCATCAACCGCGAGTGGGGCCTGGCCAAGAACGAGAACCCGTCGCAGGGCGCCTTCATCATCGACGAGCTGACCGAGCTGGTCGAAGAGGCGGTGCTGCGCGAGTTCGAGCGCATCAGCGAACGCGGCGGCGTGCTCGGCGCCATGGAGACCGGCTACCAGCGTGGCCGCATCCAGGAGGAGTCGATGCACTACGAGATGCTCAAGCACACCGGCGAGTACCCCATCATCGGCGTCAACACCTTCCGCAACCCGAACGGCGAGACGGTGCCGGAGCACATCGAGCTGGCACGCTCGACGGACGAAGAGAAGCAGTCGCAGCTGACGCGCCTGGCCGAATTTCAGGACCGCCACGCGGCGGAGTCGCCCGCCATGCTGGCTCGCCTTCAGCAGGCCGTCATCGAGAACCGGAATGTGTTCGACGTGCTGATGGAGGCCGTGCGGGTGTGCTCGCTGGGCCAGATCACCGGCGCCTTGTTCGAGGTCGGTGGCCAGTACCGCCGCAGCATGTAGGACTTACAGCCCGCGGCAGCGTTGCTCGAAGGCAGCTGCCAGGCGCTCAAGATCCCCGCGCTCACCTGCCGTCATCTCGGCCTCACGGGCGCGCCGGGCGCGCAGGCTGTTGCGCAGTTCGACGCATTGCGCGAACTCGCGCTCCTGCCGCGCCTTGGCCTGAGCCAGCGCACGGCGCTCCTGCAACGAGCGGTTGCGCACGTCCTCCATCAATTGGTTGACCTTCTCATTGGCGTCCTGCTCTTCGGCATAGCAGTCGCGCTGGTAGCGGTAGTCCAGTTGCTGGCGCGTGCTCTCGTCCATCTCACTGTCGCCTCCGGCCTGGCGCACCTGCTCACGCAGGCGCAGGCAGCGTGGGCTCATGAACTGGCTGGCATCAGGCGCCTTGGGGCCGTTGCGGGCGATCTGCGTGGACTCGGCCTCTGGGCAGGGCCGGTCGCTGAAGGCGACAGTGCCATCGGGCTTGCGGCATTTGTAGACACCACCGCCGTCGGCCCAGGCCGGACCCAGCAGCGACAACAAGGCCCATGCAGTCCAGCCCGTGCGCACAAGGGTCACAGCTTCTGCTCCCGATCACCGCCGTTGCTGTAGCGACGCTTGTAGCGAGACTTCTCGAGATACTCGCGCGCCGTCAGCCCGTCCGCGTTGCGTGCGGCCTTGGGTGCGCCCGCGGCGAGCAGGGTATCGACGATGGCGTCGGAATTGCCCACCGCGGCCAGGTGCAGGGGCGTGTTGCCCTGGCGGTCCTGCGTGAAGACCGAGGCCTGCAGGCGAATCAGTTCGGCCACCGCGTCATGCCGCCCTTCCTCGACGGCCCAGTGCAGGGCCGTGCGCCCCTGGCCGTCCAGCGCGTTGATGTCAGCGCCAGCTGACACCAGCGGGCCGATGGATTTGAGCGCCGCGTAATGGATGGGCAGGCGACCACCGATGTCGGGCGAGTTGATGTTCAGCCCCCGGCTGGTCAGGAACACCATCGCCTGGGCATCAGCGCCGTTGCGCGCCGCCAGGTGCATGACGCCGACATGATCGGGCGTCTCCTGCCTGGGGTCGAGCTTGAGCTCTTCGATGAAGAATTTCAGCCGGTCCAGCGTCGGCTTGGCGGCGGCCTGCTGCAGCAGCGTGCCCTTGTCCAGCGCGCCGACGTTGCGAGGCTCGGCCCCATGGTTGGCGATCCAGCGCAGCGCCGGCAGGCTGCCCGTGCCCGCGTTGTCGTAGAGCAGACGGTTCAGCCCGACGGCGCCCACGCGTTTGGCCGTCTTGTCGATGTCGATCATGCCGCTGGCGTCGGCCATGCCGTTCATCAGCATCATCTCGCGCAGTTCGGGCCCGAGGCCGGCGACGTCCTGGGTGCTGCGCCGCGCCATGCTGCACCAGGTCAGCAGCGAAATGATGACCACCAAGGCCGCTGCTCGCAGACCGATCCCCAGCCAATTGATGCCATCCCGCTCCACTGCTTCCCCCTGCTTTTCTAGGCGGGGCGGATTGTGCAGCAGCACTTTTTCAAACCAGGGCGCCAGACTCGATGCCGCCCCCTAGACTCCCCCGAAAGCGGGGTCAGCGCGCCAGCACCACCCGGTCCCGCCCCGCGCGCTTGGCCTCGTACAGGGCCGCGTCCGCACGGCTGAACAAGGCCTCGGGGGCCTCATCGGGCGCGAGGGCCTGGGCCACGCCGACGCTGACCGTCACGGTCAGCGGGCCGGCCGCTGTCTCGAAGGGCTGGCCGCCGATGGCCTCGCGCAGCCGCTCACCCAGGCGCAGCTCGCCGCCGGCCTCAGGCTTGAGCCAGATGACGGCGAATTCCTCGCCGCCCAGGCGCACCGCCAGATCCAATGGCCGCAAGGTGTCGTGCAGGCGGGCGCCAATGCCACTGAGCACGGCGTCGCCCACCGCGTGGCCGTGCGTGTCGTTGATGCGCTTGAAGTGATCCACGTCCAGCAGGGCCAGCACCGGCGGATGCTCGACGCCGCGCTGCAGCAGCCGGCGCAGGCGCTCGTCAAAGCCACGCCGGTTCAGCAGGCCGGTCAGCACGTCGATCTCGATGAGGCGCTCGATCTGGCGCAGCRCACGGTCCTGCAGCAGCAGCAACATGGCCAGGGCCTGGCCGATGAGCAGGGCGATGACGGCGAACAGGCCCATCGAGTTGTATTGCACCAGTTCGGCCCGCGTTTGGGCGATCAGGGGCGACACGGCCAGGCCGCGCGCCACCTCGATGATGGCGCTGATGATCAGGTCGGCCGCCAGCAGGCCCAGCGGAAAGCCGCGCTGCGCGCGCCAGGCCTGCAGGGCGGCATGGGCGGCAGGCATGGTCAGCACGGCCGAGGCCAGCATCGTCAACGTGATCGAGGGCCAGAACTGCCCCGTCCAGGCCGTCAGCGCGAAGGAGCCGATGCAGGCCAGTCCCGTGAACAACAGCGGCCAGCGGTAGTGCAGCGTCAGGCCAAGGTAGACACGCAGGCCGAGCAGCACCATCAGTGCGGACAGCAGGCTACCGAGATGGCCCACCGCCCAGAAGGTGCGCGGTGCGCCCATGGCGATGAGGGCCACGCGCGCCGCCTGGGTCAGCGCCGCGGCAGCAAAGGCACCGGCCCAGAACCACAGCGCACGCTCGCCCTTCAGATGCCAGGCGCCGCCAAGCGTGGCCAGGGCCAGCATCGTCGTGACGAGCTGGAAGACGCGCAGCAACGTGTCAGCGTGCAGGGGTTCCATCGTGAGATTGGTTCAGCCTCGACGAGGCACGATGCCTGCATCGCGTGTCCGCCGTGATGCGTGCCACGAGCGCGCCGTGATTGATCTCACGGAAGTCAGCGCGCCTGCAGGCTCTGCATGGCGGCCTTGACGCGCAGCAGCATGGGCGAGGCGCCGGTCACCTTGGCATCGAAAGGGTGCAGGCGCTGGCCGCCGGTGGCCGCCATGATCTTGCGCACGTACAGCCGCGTCTCGGCATAGGGCGGCACGCCGAGGTAGCGGTCCACGGCCCTCTCGCCGGCGTTGTAGGCCGCCACGGCCAGCATCACGTCGCCCTCGAAATAGGCCAGCAGCCAGCGCAGATAGGCCATGCCGCCGCGGATGTTCTGGGACGGGTCGCGCAGCCGGATGACATTGAAACGCGTCGCCGTCTCGGGCAGCAGCTGCATCAGGCCCTGAGCCCGCTTGGGCGACTCGGCCAGCGGGTCGAAGTTGGACTCGGTGGCCATGACCGCCAGCACCAGCGCCGGCGCGAGCTGGTATTCGGGCGCCAGCAGCTTCACGTAGTTGACGATGGCCGGCGGAGCGTTCTGGGGCAGCGGCAGCGTCGCCCACAGCGACAGCGGCTTGGCATTGCGCGCAGCGGGTGGCAGGGCAGCGACAGCCACCGGCAGGTCGGTCTCGGGCGGGCGCAGGCAGGGCGGCGGGTCGCCCAGGGGTGTGCCGCCCATGCGCTCGAGCATGTTCTGCGCCTGCTCCATGCCTTGCTCGGCCGCGGCGGCGAACAAGTGGGCGGCTTCGGCATCGTTGCGCTGGATGCCGCGCGCATTCGTCAGCATCCAGCCCAGGCTGAACTGAGCCTCGGCATCGCCATAGCGGGCGGCGCGGCAGTAGAGCTTGGCTGCGGCCACCTCGTCGCGCCTGACGCCGTCGCCGTACTCCAGCGCCTTGGCCTCCTGGCGCCAGCGTTCGACCTGGGCCGGCACCACCGGACCGCGTTCGCCCGGTGGCATCGTCGGGCGCGGCAGTTGCTCCAGCGTCAGCGACGGCAGCTGGGCCCAGCTCGACGAAGCGGCGAACAACAGGGGCAGCAGCAGGCGTCGCAAGGGTCAGTCCGGAGGGGAGGTGCGGGGGCCGGAAGTCTAGACTGGAAGAATGTGTCAGCCCCTCGCCCAGTCCTGCTCCGGCTGAACGCCGGCAGGCCTGGTCGGTCTTGCAGACCGCGCAGCCGGCGGAGCGGCTGCTCTTCGGCAGGCACGCCAAGTCCACAGGACTTGCCGTGTCCGGCCTCAGCCCCCGAGGGGGCGGCGATGCTTGCGGCGTCAAGCCGCAAGCACATCGCCAGACGGGCCGGCTCGGGAGCGGCCCAGCGCTCGGCCCGGAATACCCGAATCATTTGGCGAGAACCGCGAATGCTGAACGGAAAACTGCCATGAACAAGACTCGCCTCGAAGCCTTCAGCGATGGCGTCATCGCCATCATCATCACCATCATGGTGCTGGAGCTGAAGGTGCCTCACGGTACCGACTGGGAGGCCCTCAAGCCGCTGTGGCCGGTCTTCCTGTCCTATGTGCTGAGCTTCGTCTACGTCGGCATCTACTGGAACAACCACCACCATCTGCTGCATGCGGTGCACAAGATCAGCGGCGGGGTGCTCTGGCCCAATCTGCACCTGCTGTTCTGGCTCTCGCTGCTGCCCTTTGCCACCGGCTGGATGGGCGAGAACCATTTTGCGCCGCTGCCAGTGGCTGTCTATGGCGGCGTGCTCGTCATGGCCGCCTTGGCCTACATACTGCTGCAACGGGCCCTGATCTGCATCCCCGGCAACAACACCGTGCTGGCCCAGGCGCTGGGCAAGGACTGGAAGGGCAAGATCTCGGCAGTCATCTACCTGGTGTCCATCGCGCTGGCCTTCGTGCACGTCGGCCTGTCACTGGCGGGCTACGCCATCGCCGCGGCGCTGTGGCTGATCCCGGACCGGCGCATCGAGCACCACTTGAACAGGAGTGAGTGAAATGCCCACCCTCGATCCGCGCATCGACACCTACCTGGCAAGCGTGCCCGAGTTCGCCCGGCCCATCCTGGCGCGGCTGCGCGAGGACGTGCACGCAGCCTGCCCCGATGTCGTCGAGACCATCAAGTGGAGCCGGCCGCACTTCACGCTGGATGACAAGCTGCTGTGCGGCATGTCGGCCTTCAAGGCGCATTGCACCTTCGGCTTCTGGGAACGCGAGGGCGCGACACCCGGACAGCCCGGTGCCATGGGCGACCTCGGCCGCATCACGACCCTGGCCGACCTACCCAGCCGCACCGATTTGCGCAAGCAGATCAAGGCCGCTGCCGCATTGCTGCGGGCCGGCGCGCCGCGCGCTGCCAAACCCAACCGCGAGCCGCGGCCCCAGCTCGAGATCCCCGACGACTTCGCCGCGGCGCTGAGCAAGGTCAAGGCGGCCAAGCAGCACTACGACGCCTTTGCGCCCAGCAAGCAGCGCGACTACCTGGAGTGGGTGCTGGAGGCCAAGCGCGAGGACACCCGCGCCAAGCGCATCGCCCAGGCGGTGGAGTGGCTGGCGGAGGGCAAGTCGCGCAACTGGAAATACGAGAGTTGTTGATTGCCCCTCGTCCAGCTTTGCAGCGCTGAACGCGCGCAAATCTAGCCGGTCCCCCCGTGGGGACGGCGATGCTTGGCGGCATTGAGCCGCAAGCACATCGCCATGGCGGGCCGGCTTGGGAGCGGCCCGGCGCTCGGCCCGGGGAACTCAACCCACGACGCTTTGCAGCGTCGAATTACGCATCCAGTCATCCGCCACGACGACGCGGTTGCGGCCTTTCTGCTTGGCCTGGTAGAGGGCCTTGTCGGCCAGGTGCATCAGCGTTTCGGGCGTGTCGCTCTTGGCCGCTTCGGCAACGCCCGCCGACAGCGTCACGCGCAGTGGCATGCCGCCGTCGCCCTGCAGTTCCAGCGCCTCCACGGCCAGGCGCACCTGCTCGGCCAGATGTTTGGCGCCGGCGGCACCGGTGGCAGGCAGCACGAGGCCGAACTCCTCGCCGCCCAGGCGCCCGAGCACGTCGGAGCCGCGCAACCGCGAGCGCGTGCAGGCCGCGACGGCCTTCAGCACCTGGTCGCCCACGGCATGGCCATGCCGGTCGTTGACGCGCTTGAAGTGGTCCAGGTCCAGCATGACGAAGCCGACCGGCTGGCCCTCACGGCGGCCACGCTCCATCGCATGCGCCAGCAGCGACACCGTCGTGTTGTGGTTCACGGCACCGGTCAGCCCGTCGACGCTGGCGAGCTTGCGCATCTGGCTGGCCATGCGCTCGAAATTCGCCAGCACGAAGCCGAAGCCCGCCGCCAGCATCGCCATGAAGGCCAGCATGAAGATGGCGCCGCTCCAGGCCTGCCAGGGCTCGGCGTCAGCCGGCGCGGCACGCAGCCACCAGGCGGCAAAGCCCACGCGCAGCCACAGCGCCAGGCTGGCCAGCAGCAACATCAGTGAGACGGCGCGAAAACTCGTCTCGCCGCGCCAGCCCAGCCGCAGCGACGCGAGGGTGGCCGGCAGCAGCAGCGCGCCCATGGCCGCCGACATCGCGCCAGCGCGCACCGGCTGCGACACGTCCAGCACCGCCGGCACGGTCAGGGCCGCAAGCAGCAGCAACCCGTGGTGCCAAACCGGCAGGCCGCGGTTCAGCAGATGCCGCGATACCGCTGCCGCGAAACCAGCGAGGCCCGCCATCAGCAGCCAGTTGCCGCCCAGCAGTACAGCCCAGCCAGGCAGCCAGGGCTGCAGCGCAAAGAAGCCAAAGCCGATGCTGAAGGCCAGCCCCGCCCAGCCCAGGCGCTTGAGCTCGCCGCGGCTGAGTGCCCCGCGCCCAGCCATCCACAGCTGCAGCGTCAGCAGCCCGTATCCGAGCACGAGCATCAGCACCAGGGTGGGGATGTGCAGCGACATGCGCGAGCAGCGCCTCGTTGGTTGTGTTGAGTTGTAACACCAGTGTAGACAGAGCCGGCACACTGCGCCGCAGGGTCTGCGCCGATGGCGTGAGGGCGCGCCGCAGAATCCAATGCCCGGCGTGATCGCCTCTGCCCTGACCCCGGCGCTGTGCCTGCTGAACCCGCATGCCGCCAACGGCCGCTGCGCCGCCCTCGCCGCCCCGCTGCGCGAGGCGCTGCCCGGGGTACCGCTGGTGCTGCCCGAGAACGTCGCCGCCGCACGCCAGCGCCTGCTGGCCCTGCCCGAAGGCAGCCGCGTCATCGTCGCCGGCGGCGACGGCACCGTGCACCAGCTGCTGCCGGCCCTGGTCGCACGCCGGCTGCAGCTGGCCATCCTGCCCGGCGGCACCGGCAACGACCTGGCCCGCGCACTCGGCCTGGCACGCATGGGTTGGCGCGAGGCCTTGGCCCACGCACAGCGCGCGCCGGCCGCAGCGATGGACCTGGGCGAGATCACGACGGCCGAAGGCGGCGCCCAGCTCTTCATGTCCAGCCTGACCGCCGGCTTCGACGCGGCCATCGCCATCCGCGCCCAGGCCGCACCCCACTGGCTGCGCGGCCAGCCACGCTATCTGTGGGCCACGCTCAACGAGATTGGCCGGCTGCGCGTCTACCCGATGCGCGTCGAGGCCGATGGCCAGCTGCTGAGCGACGGGCCGATGCTGTTCGCCTCCAGCCTGAACACGCCGAGCTATGGCAGCGGCATGCCGGCTGCACCCGGCGCGCGCGTGGACGACGGCGAGCTGCAGCTGCTGCGCGTTGCCGCCTTCGGGCGGCTGGGTGCGTTGGCCATGATGCCGCTGCTGCTGACCGGGCTGCACCTGCGTCATGCCAAGGTGAGCTTGAGCCGCTTCAAGGCCTTGCACCTGACCAGCCCCGCGTCCGTGCCGCTGGCCGTGGACGGCGAGCCCCTGCCGTCCGCCACCGACATCGCAGTGCGCGTGCTGCCGCAGGCCCTCAGCGTCGTCCGCGCGCGATGATGGCGCCATGGATCATGACGACACCCCGCGCGCCGGCTGGCTCGGTCCCTGGCTGAAAGGCTTTCCGGCACTGCAGCCGCCCCTGCCACTGGCCGACCTGGCCCAGCGCGGCTGGACGCTGCACGAGCTGCCGACACCCCTGGCCGTCGTGCGCCAGCAGGCCCTGGCCCACAACATCGCCTGGATGCAGAACTTTGCGGCCCAGCGCGGCGTGCAGCTGGCGCCGCATGGCAAGACGACGATGAGCCCGCAGCTGTTCCGCCGCCAGCTCGACGCCGGCGCCTGGGGCCTGACGTTCGCCAACGTGCACCAGTTGCGCCTGGGCCTGGCCGCTGGCGCGCGGCGGGCGCTGATCGCCAACCAGCTCATCGGCGCGACCGAGCTGGCCGAATTGCTGGACCTGCGGCGCCGCCACCCTGGCCTGGAGCTGGCCTTCTTTGTCGACTCGCAGGCACAGCTGGATCTGCTGGCGGCGCACTGGGCGGATCTGGGCCAGGGCGAGGCTCGGATCGATGTGCTGATCGAACTCGGCACTTCGCGCTGCGGCGTGCGCGAGCATGGCCCGGCGCTGGCCTTGGCGCGTGCACTCAAAACCCACCCGGCACTGCGGCTGCGCGGCATCGGCTTCTACGAGGGCCTGCAGGTCCGAGGCGAGAGCGAACCCGACCGCGCGCTGATGCAGCAATGGCAGACGCGCATCGAGGCACTGCTGAGCGACATCGAAGCGGAGGGCCTGATCGACGCCGATGCGCAGCCGCTGTGGCTCAGCGGCGGCGGCTCGGCCCTCTTCGATCTCGTCGCCCCCGTGCTGGCCGGCAAGCCTGGTCGCCTGGGCCTGCTGCGCTCGGGCTGCTATGTCTGCCATGACCACGAGCACTACGGCCGCTACATGCGCAGCATGGACGAGCGCATGGGCACGTCGCTGTCGGCGCCCAGCCTGCAGCCGGCGCTGGAAGTCTGGACCCAGGTGCTGTCCTGCCCGGAGCCCGGCCTGGCCTTGCTCAACGCCGGCCGGCGTGATGTGTCCTTCGATGCCGGCTGGCCGCTGCCGGTCTGGCATCTGCGCGGCGCCGAGCGAGCCAAGGCCCCCGCGGGTTGGCGCGTCACCGGGCTGAACGACCAGCATGCCTATCTGCGCTGGGACCCGAGCGCCGGCGACGGCCCGGCCGTCGGTGAGCGTGTCGCGCTGGGGCCTTCGCACCCATGCACGACCTTCGACAAATGGGCCTGGATGGCCGTCGTCGACGAGGACGACCGCGTTGTCGATGCCATCACGACGCAGTTCGCATGAAACGCCGTCATTTGCTGAGCCTCTCCGCCGCAGCCCTGATGCCCGCCACCGCCGCCACGCCACCGCCGCGCTTCCTGCACGTCGGCACCTATGCCCCGCTGGGCCAGGGCCTCTACAGCTTTGCCATCGCCGCCGACGGCGGCCTGAAACCCCTGGGTCTGACGGCCAACGCCCACAGCCCGAGCTGGCTGGCGGCCCAGGGCCACCACGTCTATGCCGCAGAGGAAGGCGCAGACCATGTCGCTGTCTATATCCAGGACGCGCATGGTCGGCTCGAACTTGTGCAGCGCCAGCCCAGCGGCGGCCGCGGACCGGTGCAACTGTCGCTGAGCGACGGCCACGTCTGGGTGGCCCACTACGGCGACGCTCGCTTCGCCGCGCTGCCACTGCAAGCCGATGGCCGCCTCGGCGAGGTCGAGATCTGGCCCAGTTGCGCCGGTTCAGACTGCCGGCAGGGCCCGCAACAGGCGGCCAAGGCTCCGCCCGGCAGCCAGGCCAGCAGCGGTCACGAAGCGCCGCACGCCCACATGATCCAGGCCAGCCCCGACGGCCGCTGGCTGCTCGGCACCGACCTGGGCCGCGACCGGTTGCTCGTCTGGCCGCTCAAGCCGGGTGCGCCGAAGGCCGCCGCTTTCGAACTCGCGCTCAGCCCGGGCTCGGGTCCGCGCCACTTCGCCTTCCATCCCACGGACGCCCGCTGGGTCTACGTGCTGCAGGAGGAGTCGTCCACGCTGTCAACGGTGGAGCTGACATCCGACGGCCCACGCCTGCTGGACGAGGTCTCGGTGCTGCCCGGTGGCTTTGCCGGCACCAGCTACGCCTCCGACCTGCTGATCGCACCCGGTGGCCGCCACCTCTACGCATTGAACCGCCTGCACGACAGCCTGGCCGTCATCGCCCTGGCCCAGCCGCGCCGCCCGCGCCTGCTGGACCATCACTGGGTGCATGGCAGCTACCCGCGCAGCGCCTGCCGCGCCGGCCGCCACCTGTTCGTGTGCAACCAGCGCAGCGACCAGCTCAGCCATTTCGACCTCGGCCGCCCCGAGCAACCGCGCTTCACGGGGCGCCAGACGGCGGTGCCCAGCCCCGCCGGGGCCTGTTCGCTCTAGACTGAGCCGATGAAGCAAGCCGCCCTCGTTCTCCTGCTCACCGCAACGGCGCTGGCCGGGGCCGAACCCATCGGCTCGGTCGACACCGCCTTCAAGCTGATCGGCCCCGACCACAAGGTGGTCGTGGATGCCCATGACGATCCCAAGGTGCAGGGCGTGACCTGCTATGTGTCGCGCGCCAAGACGGGCGGCATCAAGGGCGCCATCGGCCTGGCCGAGGACAAGGCCGAGGCCTCCATCGCCTGCCGCCAGGTCGGACCGATCACCATCAGCCAGGCACTGCCGCGCCAGGAAGAGGTCTTCAACGAGCGCATATCCCTGGTCTTCAAGCGGCTGCGCATCGTTCGCATGGTGGACGCGTCGCGCAATACCCTGGTCTACCTGACCTACTCCGACCGCCTCATCGACGGTTCGCCGCAGAACAGCGTGACCGCCGTACCGGTCGCCCGCGAAACCCCCATCCCCATCAAGAAATGACATTCACTGCCGCCCTGTTCGCGCTGATGCCCATGCAGGCGCTGGCCGCGGCGCTGGTGCTGATCACGCTGATTGGCTGGCACGGCGCGAATGCCGGCGGCCGCTGGGCCCAGGTGGGCATGGCAGCCCTGGCCCTGGGCCTGGCCATGGCGAGCCCGACCCACGGCGATCGAATGGCTGTGCCGACCCTGCACAGCGTCGGCCTGGCCGTCATCAGCCTCGGCCTGTCCGCGCTTTGGTGGGCCTTGGGCTTGTGGCTGACGCCGCGGCCGGGGCGCTGGGTCATGGCGGCTGCACCGTTGGTGCTGGGCATTGGCCACGCCCTGTTGGCGGACGAGCATGCCGTCGGCCAAACCCTGGCTGACGCGGTGCTCGGCGCCCAACTCGCCTGGCTGGGCGTGGCGCTGATGCTGCCGGGCCGCAGCACGGTGCTGCAGGGCCTGAACAGCCGGCGCTGGCGCCTGCTGGGGCTGGCCGCCGTGCTGCCGCTGCTGGCAGCCATGCTGGGCCGCGCCGCCACCACCCTGCTCGGCGACACCGCGCCGTGGCCCGACCTGCTGCTGGCGCTGGCCGGCCAGCTCGCCCTGCTGCTGGCCCTGCCGATGCTGCTGCTGGCCTGGCGGGGCCAGACCGAGGCCGAGCTGGCGCGCCTGGCCCAGACCGACGGCCTGACCGGCCTGGCGGACTGCAACGCCTTCACCCAGCGCTCGGTCGACCTGATCTCCATGGCGCGCCGCTACGACGAGCCCCTGGCCCTGGTGGTGCTGGACCTGGACGACTTCGCGACCCTGCAGGCAGAGCGCGACATGGATTTTTCCGATCGCGCCCTGGCCCTG
This sequence comes from Roseateles sp. P5_D6, assembly GCF_054049415.1. NCBI lineage: Bacteria > Pseudomonadati > Pseudomonadota > Betaproteobacteria > Burkholderiales > Sphaerotilaceae > Roseateles > Roseateles sp. P5_D6. The sequence continues at coordinate 133,231 of NZ_JBFUMK010000007.1, forward strand.
TTTGCCAGCTGCATTCAGGCCCAGATGCGCCTGGGCGACCTCGCCGGCCGCCTGAGCGGCGAGCAGTTCGGTGTGCTGATGGCGCGCTGCCTGCCCGAGGGCCCGCAGGCCCTGGACCAGCGCCTGCGCAAGGCGCTGGCCGAACGCGCACCGGCCGAGCTGGGCATGGCGCTGTCCTTCAGCGCCGGCTGGGCCAAGCTGCGCCCCGGTGACCGCGGCCTGGCCGACCTGCAACGCCGCGCCGAGACGGCCCTTTACGAAGCCCGGCGCGCCGGCAAGGGTCAGTTGATGGCCGAGCCGGGGGTCCAGGACTGACATGAAGCCTCTCGTCCAACGGGTACGTTGGCCGGGACCGCTCTGCGGCCCTTGGCCGCAGAGCTTCGGCAGGCACAGGCCGTCCACAGGACGCCCTATGTCCGGCCTCAGCCCCCGCGGGGACGGCGATGCTTGCCGGCGCGACCGGCAAGCACATCGCCAGCGCGGGCCGGCTAGGGAGCGGCCCGTCGCTCGTCCCGCAAGTCTTCTGGGATGGAGTCACCGAGATGTCCACCTCTGACAACCTAGTCGATGAATGGGTCGGCCACAACCTGCTGGCCACCGACCCGGCCTTGCTGGCCGCGCTGCGCGAGGCCGCGCCGCAGGCGGTTGAGCCGCTGACGCGCTATGGCGCTGAGCTCGGCAGTGCCGAAACCGCCCAGCTGGCCCGCGACGCCAACCGCAATGGCCCGCAGCTGCGCCAGCTCGATGCGCGCGGCCGCCGCGTCGACCTGGTCGACTTCCACCCCAGCTGGCATGCACTGCTGGCGATGTACCGCCGCCAGGGCCTGGTCGCCGACGTCTTCGCCACCGACACGCCCGGCCGCTGGGCCCAGTTCGCGGCCGGCTGCTATCTGCATGGCCAGGTCGAGGCCGGCTCGCTGTGCCCGGCGACCATGACCCAGGCCGCCATTCCCGTGCTGGCCAAACAGCCCGAGTTGTTCGCGCCGCTGCGCGACAGGTTCTTCAGCCGTGAGCACGACCCGCTGGACCGGTCGCTGACGGAGAAACCGTCGATCTGGGTCGGCATGGGCATGACCGAGAAACAGGGTGGTTCCGACCTGCGCCGCGTGATAACGCAAGCCGTCGAGCAGACGGACGGCAGCTACGCCATCACCGGCCATAAATGGTTTTTCTCGGCGCCCAGCAGCGACGCCCACCTCGTGCTCGCCCGCACCGAGGCTGGCCCGACCTGCTTCTGGCTGCCGCGCTACACGCCCGACGGCAGCCGCAACGCCATCCAGGTGATGCGCCTGAAGGACAAGCTCGGCAACCGCAGCAACGCCAGCAGCGAGGTCGAGTTCCACGGCGCCTGGGCGCGGCGTCTCGGTGAAGAAGGCCGCGGCATCCCGACGCTGATCGAGATGGCCGGCTACACGCGCCTGAACTGCGTCATCGGCAGCGCAGCGCTCTTACGCGCCGGCCTCGTGCAGGCGCTGCACAACGCCCGCGAGCGCTCGGCCTTTGGCCGGCACTTGGCCGAGCAGCCGCTGATGCAGACCGTGCTGGCCGACCTGGCGCTGGAGAGCGAGGCCGCGATGCGGCTGATGCTGCGCCTGGCTCGGGGCTTCGAGAGCAACGAGCCCGGCTGGCAACGGCTGATGACGCCGGCCGCCAAGCTCTGGGTCTGCAAGCGCGCCATCGAGTGCACCGGCGAGGCCATGGAGTTGCTCGGCGGCAATGGCTACGTGGAGGACGGTGTGCTGGCGCGCCTGTACCGCGAAGCACCGGTCAACTCGATCTGGGAGGGCTCGGGCAATGTGATGGCCCTGGATGTGCTGCGTGCCGTCGCCCGTGAGCCCGACGTGGCCTTCGCACTGCTCGATGCGTTTGACGAGAGCACGGACGCCCCGGTGCGCGCCGAAGCCCAAAGCCTGCGGCGCCTGCTGACCGGCGACCCGACTGCGCTTGAATCCCAGGCCCGCCGCGTTGCGCAAGGCCTGGTGTTGTGCGCCCAAGGCCTGCTGATGCGTGAGCAATCGTCCACCATTGCCGCGGACGCTTTCATCGCGACCCGCTTCGGCGGCGATGGCCGCCTTGTTGGCACGCTGGCCGTGCCGCAGGCGGCGCGGATCCTCGACGCGGCGCTGGTTGGCTAATCGCCGAGGTAGCGGCGCACGATGCGCGCCTGGGTGCCGTCGCGCTCCAGCGCCTCGCTGGCTTCACGGTAGCGCTGCACCAGGGCCGCGTCGACCGAACGCCTGCTGAACATCAGCTGCGCGGGCTCATGCGGCACCACCACGGACGTGGGCACGATGCGGCCGGCCAGGCCCAGCTCGCCCAGCTCCCAGCGCGCCGTCGCCTCGCTGGCCAGCACGCCATCGACGCGGCCGATCTCCAGCATCTGCCACAGGCTGCGGCGCGCCGAGGCCTGGGTCAGCGTGGCGCGAAAGGCCGGGTCAGCGAGCAACTCGGCGTAGTCGGGGCCGTAGACCACCCCGATCTGCACGCCCAGCTTCAGGCCCTGCCGCCAAGCCTCTTTCAGCCGCGTCGCGCTGGCGAAGTCGGCCTCGCGACCGGCACGCACGAAGAGGCGGTTGGCCACGGCAATGTGCTGTTCGACCCAATGCGCATAGGCCTCGCGTTCGGGGCGGTGCAGCGCGCCGGGCAGCAGGTCCAGGCGGCCGGCCTGCAACTCGACCAGGGCGCGTGCCCAGGGTAGCTCGACCCAGACCGCCCGGCATTGCATGCGCTCCAGCGTGCGCTCGACCAGTTCGGTCTGCATGCCGATGAGGTGGCCCTGCCCGTCACGCATGCTGTAGGGCGGGTCGGGGTTCCAGCGCACGCGCAGCTCGCAGGCCGACGCCGGCAGGAAGGCAAGCGCAAGGCAGGTCAGGCTCAGGCGCAGCAGGGACAGAGGCGACAGCACGCCCGCATTCTGATCGAGACGGCGCAAGGCCCGTGCTTGTCAGCCAGCTCCGACAGGCCGCCGCGACACCGGCCGATACACGCCGCCCCCGCCCCTGGCGATGCTGGGCGCGCCAACTTCAGCCGGAACCTCCCATGACCATCGAAGCCTCGCTGCAGCACAACTCCCTGGCCGAATCCAGTCCGCACCGCCCCTTCTGGTCAGCGCTGACGCGCCTGTGGTCGCCGGCCGCCACGTCGAGCGAGGCCGAGCTGGGTTATGAATGCGCGCTGCCCTGGACCCTCGGCGAGGACGCGCCCAGGGACAGCGGCGAACCCCGCTACTGAATCAACCCGTTCTTCAGCGCGTAGTAGGTCAGATCGCTGTTGGTCGCCAGCTTGAGCTTCTCGAGCACGCGCGTGCGGTAGGTGCTGACGGTCTTGACGCTGAGGAACAGCGCCTCGGCGATATGGCCCACGGTCTCGCCCTGGGCCAGGCGCAGGAAGACCTGGAACTCGCGCTCCGACAGCGCCTCGTGCAAGGGCTTGTCGGGCGCATTGCCGGCGCTGCCGCCACCGACCACGCTGTCCGCCAGTTGCTCCGCCACCGCCGGGCTGATGTAGCGCCGGCCACGCGCCACCAGGCGGATGGCATTGGCGATTTCGTCGGGATCGCATTCCTTGTTGAGGTAGCCGCTGGCGCCCTGGCGCAGCAGCGTCGTCGCGTAATGCGCCTCAGGAAAGCCGCTGAGGATCAACACCGGCAGTTCGGGGAATCGCGCCTTGATGGCGGCCAACGCGTCCACGCCGCTCTGGTCGGGCATGGAGATGTCCAGCAGCAGCACGTCGACCTCGCCGCCACGCGCCATCTCTAGGGCGTCGTGGCCACTGGCGCCTTCGCCCGTGACGCGCAGGTCGACGTGGTCGGACAGGAACTGGCGCAAGCCGGTGCGCACGATGGCGTGGTCGTCGACGATGCCGATACGGATCATGATGAACGCGGTGTTGAGGGATGGCCCAGCGTAGCAGTCCGCAAGGCGCGCCGCGATACCTTCAGTCCTACATCGACGCCGGCCGAGTCCGACAGGGGGCCGCGCTTCGGGACTATGCCGCCCGTGGTGGCGTGCCGCGATAGTGGCTCCAGCGGCTCCGTGAAGCCGCCATCCAAGGAGAACTGCAATGCTGAACAAGTCCATCCTCACTCTGGCCGTCGCCACCGCTCTCACGGCCACCCTGGCCGGCACCAGCGGCTGCGCCGTCACCCGCAACCAGGAAACCGTGGGCGCCTATGTTGATGACGCCGCGTTGACCACCCGCGTCAAGGGCAAGTTCGCCGCCGACCCGACCGTCAGCGCGATGGCCATCAGTGTCGAGACGCTGAAGGGCACGGTGCAACTGTCCGGCTTCGCCAAGTCGTACGAGGAAAAGGCCATGGCTGAGAAGCTGGCCCGCGAGACCTCCGGTGTCGTCGCCGTGCGCAATGACATCGCCGTGCGACACCCCAACTGAAGACCGCCGCTGAAGGACTTCCAAGGGAGTTTCCCTAGGAGAAGTCCTACAGCGCGATGCGCTGCCGGCACTGCCGGCCCGACGCGGAAGCGGTCCATACTTCAACCTCATCATCCTCGCGCCGCCGTCGGGCCATGCCAGCACTCAAAGCCTTCATCGTCGAAGACAGTCCGGTGATCCTTGAGAACCTGATTGCGACGCTTGAGGAACTGGCTCAGGTCGAAGTGGTGGGCTCGGTGGCCGATGAAGCCAGCGCGGTGCGCTGGATGAGCCGCGATCCCGACGGCAATGCCGATCTCTTCATCGTCGACGTCTTCCTGCGTTCCGGCACCGGTCTGGGCGTGCTGCAGGCCGCCCAGCAGCTGGGCATCCGAGCGCGGCGCGTCGTGCTGACCAATTACGCCACCGAGGAAATGCGCCGGCGCTGCGCCAGCCTGGGCGCGGAACGGGTGTTTGACAAGAGCCGCGAGCTCGACGACCTCATCAGCTACTGCGCCGAACTGGCCGAACATGCCTCATCAGCGCGCCCTGCAGCCGCGGCCAGTTGAACGGCTGCCCGTGCTGCGTCATCTCGATCCCTGGCTGGAAGGCGCCAGCCGCAATCGCGGTCTGGCCGTCGGTTTCGCGGCACTGGCAGCAGCCGCCGTCATGGGCGTCAGCGAGGCCGCCTTCTGGGGTGCTGACGAGGCGCTGAACCAATCCCAGGCCCGCCACCAGGCGCGCAACGACGGCCTGCGCCTGCGCGAGTTGCTGACCGATGCCGAGACGGCGCAGCGCGGCTATCTGCTGACCGGGCGCGACGATTACCTCGCGCCAATCAAGCTGGCCGAGCAGGAGCTGCCCAATGTGTTGTCACGGCTGCGCGGCCAGTACGCCAGCTCCGAATGGGAGGCCCTGGTGGCCGACGCGAGTCGGCGTGCCAGCGAAAAACTCTCCGAACTGCAGCTGGTCGTCAAGCTTTACCGCGACGGGCAGGACACGGCCTGGCACGGGCTGGTCGAGTCCGACATCGGCCGCGAGAAGATGCAGGCGGTGCGCGACGCCGTCGGCCAGCTCGATCAGCACGAACTGACGCAGATTGCCACCGAGCGCGACGCCGTCGTGCGCTCGCTGAACTACGGCCGCATCGGCGTGCACGGGCTGACGCTGCTCAGCCTGTTCGGCCTGGCCATCTTCCTGCGCCGCAACGAGGCCCTGCACGCGGCCCGCCGTGAGCACGCCCAGGAGCTGGCGCTGGAACGCGACCGGCTGGACCGCGAGGTGGCCCGCCGCACCGCCGAGCTGACCGAGCTGGCCCACCACCTGCAGACGGTGCGCGAGGACGAGCGCGCCCATCTGGCCCGCGAGCTGCACGACGAGCTCGGTGCGCTGCTGACGGCCGCCAAGCTCGACGTCGCGCGCATCCGCCGCATGACGCGCACCGCGGCGCCCGAGATCGACGAGCGCCTCAAGCACATGAGCGAGCTGCTCGACCAGGGCATTGCGCTGAAGCGCCGCATCATCGAGGACCTGCGCCCATCGGCCCTGTCCAACCTCGGCCTCATCCCGGCGCTGGAGATCCTGACCCAGGAGTTCGCGCAGCGCTCCGGCCTGCAGCTCAGCCTGGAGCTGATGGAGGCCCCCAGTGACGAGGCCAGCCGGCTGGCGATGTACCGCCTCGTGCAGGAGGCGCTGACCAATGTGCTGCGCCACGCCAAGGCCAAGCACGTGCGCGTCTCGCTGGCCGAATCGGATGGCTGGCTGCAGTTGCACATCCGCGACGATGGCCAGGGTTTCAACCCCGAAGCGGTGGGGGCCGGCCACCATGGCCTGCTGGGCATGCGCTACCGCATCGAAAGCCTGGGCGGCACGCTGCAGCTGCTGTCCGCGCCCGGCCGCGGCACGCTGGTGCTGGCGCGCCTGCCGATGCGCGAAGATCCAGAACCCGAGCCAGCCCCCGTGACCGCGCCCGGCGAACTGGGCAGCCCCAGCCCTTCCTGAAGTCCTACAGGCCAAGCCTGCCCGAGCCGACATGGCGCCGCATCGGGCGCACCCAAACTGCTCCCGGGCGCCGCACCGACAGAGCGCGCGGTAACCGTCTCAGACGCAGCCAGGAGGGCACCATGCAATTCCCGCGATCACCGCATGCCGAGGGCTGGCACACGCAGATGCCGGCACCGCCGGTACCCGACATGTCCATCATGTCGCGGGACGCCGACGCGCTGTCACCGCCATTGCACAGCCGCCGCTTCCACGCAGCCGCCATGCTCGTCGCCATCGCGGCCCTCGGGGCCAGCGCCGGCGTGGACATGGTCGACGACCCGCGCCCGCTGGACGTGCAGCTGAGTGCCGTCATGCACAAGGCGGCGGACACCCTGCACGGCTGGCAGCAGCAGCTGTCGCGCGGCCTGCAGGTGTCGCTGCGCGCGGTCGCGGACGGGCGCGACAACAGTGCGCCGCCGGCCTCGACACCCGATGACGCCACCATCGTCGCCAAGGCCGAAGCGCCGGCCGTTGATGCCGACGACCGTGACCAGCCAGTGCGCGCCGACGTGGCGCCGCAGCCGCCCCGCGAGCCGCAAGCACCCGCCCGCTGAGTTCAGGCGGGCATCGTCTCTTCGGCCGCAACCAGCAGCTCAGCCAGTGGCTGGGGCCGGTGGAGCAGGAAACCCTGCACCTCGCCGACGCCCAGGCGCACCAACTCCAGCAGCACCTCGGGTGTCTCCACGCATTCCGCCACCGTCGTCAGGCCAAGCGTCCTGGCAACGTCGACAAAGCTGCGCACGGCCACCTGATCGAGCGGGTCGGTCATCAACGCGCGCACGAACTGGCCGTCGATCTTCAGCAGATCCACTGGCAGCGCCTTCAGATAGCTGTATGAGGAGGCGCCGGCGCCGAAATCGTCCAGCGCGATGCGCACACCCAGGGCCCGCATCTGCTGGATGAAGCTCGCCGCCTCGCCGAGCTGGGTGATGACGGCCGTCTCGGTGATTTCCAGGCACAAGGTCGCGGCACGCGTGGGGCCTAGCGCCGTCAGCAGGGCTCGGGCTTCCTGGTGGTAGGCCGCATCCTGCAGCGTCAGGGCCGACACATTGATGGACAGCGACGCGACCTCCGGGGGGCCGCCGCGCTGCAGCAAGTCAACCGCCTGCCTCAAGACCCAGCGGTCCAGTCGCGGCGCGAGATGGAAGCGCTCGGCCGCCGGCATGAAGGCGCCGGGCAACACACGGCTGCCGTCGCGCTCGCGCAGGCGCAACAGCAGCTCGCCGCGCAGCCGGCCATCGTCCTCACCCTGGGCCGGCAGCACACGCTGCAGGTCGAGCTCGAAGCGGTCCTCGTCCAGGGCCTGTTGCAGCCGCGTCGCCCAGCGGTGCTCGCTCTGGTGGGCGCGCAGCGTGGCGTCATCGGGCGCCCACAGCTGCACGCGGTTGCGGCCCTGCTCCTTGGCGATCATGCAGCAGGCATCGGCCTCGCGCATGGCGGCATCGGCATCGGGCCAGCGCCCATCCAGCGGGGCCACGCCGATGCTGGTACCGATGCGAAACCGTTGCTCGCCGTGCACATAGCGGTACTGGTCCATCGCGTCGCACAGCTTCTGCGCCACGTGCAGGGCCTCGTCGAGCGAGCAGTTTTCCAGGATGGCCGCGAACTCGTCGCCACCCAGCCGGGCCACCGTGTCGCGGCCGCGAACGCCGGCCTCCAGGCGGCGGGCAACCTCGCGCAGCACCTCGTCGCCGGCGGCATGGCCACAGTGGTCGTTGACGAGCTTGAAGCGATCAAGGTCGAAAGCCAGCAGCGCATGGTGGCTGCCATCGCGCTTGGCTCGCTCGAGCGTGCGCGCCAGGCGCTGACCGAACTCGACGCGGTTGACAAGGCCGGTCAGGCCGTCATGGCTGGCACGCCAGCGGATCTCGTCGAACTGGCGGCGCTGCTGGGTCACGTCGCGAAAGACCAGCACGGCACCGAGTACGCGGCCGTCGGCATCACGGATGGGCGCGACCGAGTCGTCCACGGCGCGCAGTTCGCCATCGCGGCTCAGCAACATGGCACCGGCAGACAGGCGCGTCGGCCGGCCGGTGGCCAGGCAGCGCTGCACCGGGTCGGCCAAGGGCTCGCCGTTTTCCTCGCGCTGGGCCAGGAAGACATGGCTGGCCGGCTGACCGCGCGCCTCGGCGGCAGCCCAGCCCGTCAGCCGCTGGGCGACGGGGTTGAGCCAGGTCACGCGACCGAGGGCATCGGTGGTCAGCACCGCATCGGCGATGGATTGCAGCGTGACCTCCAGCAGCTCATGCTGCTCCTGCAATTGCTGTTGCAACCGGCGAGACTCGCTGACGTCCCAACAGACGCCCGACAAGCGCAGCGGCCGGCCGCCGGCATCGCGCAGCACCCGACCGGCGCTGCGCAACACATGGACGCTGCCATCGGGCCAGCTGACCCGCCATTCGCCGTCCAGCTGGGGCCCGTCGCGCAGGGCCGCCCGCACGGCCATGACGGCGGCGCGGCGGTCCTCGGGATGCAGGCGCTTGCGCCAGTTCGCGAGGCTGGTGCGCTGGCCACGCGGCGGCTCGCCGTGCAAACGCCACATGGCGTCGTCCCAGGTGAGTTCGCCATGGCGAGAGTCCCGCAGGTCCAGATTCCAGACGCCAATGCCGCCGCTGTGGGTGGCCAGGGCCAGGCGCTCCAGCGTGCGCTCCAGCTCGGCACGCACCTTGGCGGGTTCACTGACGTCCTGCATGACGACACCGACACGCCGGCCGGTTTCGTCTTCGTCATGGCGACCAACCACGCGCAGCACGCGGTGCCCGTTCGGGCCGGTCTCGCACGGCAACTCGACATCCCAGCCCTCGCCGTCTGCCGCAGCGCGCTGCAGGGCCGCGTCCAACATGGCAGCACCATCGGGGCCGAAACGCTGCAACAGGGCTGCCAGCGTCGGCACCTGGCCAATGGGCAGGCCAAGCAACTCGCAGGCCGAGTCGGACACCGTCAGCTTCTCGGTGCCGGCCTGCCATTCCCAGGCGCCGACGCCAGCCAGGCGGCTGCAGCGCTCCAGGAAGCGCGCGTTCTGCGCCAGCGCGAGCTGCGCGGCTGACACCGAAGCGGCGAGCACATCCCGCGGTGCCTCGTCTGCGGGCACACCCGTCTGCTGGGGTTCGCTCATCGATGCTGCTCCGACGCAAAGACGGGCAAGCATCAAGCCCACAAGAGCGGGGCCGCGTCGGCAGGACGGGCAAGGACTTGTAGGACAGGGCCGCATCCACGCGGGCCTACCGCTTGTCCTACAAGCACCGCGGCGGCGCACTGACAACCACCTGCCCCGGCGGGGCGTTCACTGGGTGCAGCGGCACCGCCGCATTCCTCAGGAGAAATCCCATGACCACCCGTCGCAACCCCTTCGCACACTGGATCGCCCCGGCTCTGCTGGGCGTGGCTGCCATGACTGCCCTGCCTGCCGCCCGGGCCGCGGACGTCGGCGTCTCCATCGGCTTCAGCCAACCGGGCGTGTACGGGCGCGTCGACATCGGCCGTTATCCGCAACCGGTGCTGCTGGCGCCCCAGCCGGTCATCATCGGCCGCCCGGCCTACCGCGCCCAGCCGGTCTATCTGTGGGTGCCGCCCGAGCACCGCCACAACTGGCGCCGCCACTGCGGCTATTACGGCGCCTGCGGCGCACCGGTCTATTTCGTCGAGGACGGCTGGTACCGCCAGAACGTCGTCGTCTACCGTGACCGCGACGGGCGCCGTGACGACTGGCATGACCGCGGCCGTCACGACCGCGGCCACGGACACGGGCACGGCCACCGCGACTGATAGCTCGCAAAAGGCCACGCCGGACCTGCAGTTCCGGCCATCGCCAGCGGGCTCGGCGGCCTAAAGTCGGGTCAACCCTGACCGTTGTGCCGCCTGTGCGGCTGGCCCGGATGCCCGACTCTGCTGACCTTTCCTTCCCAATCCCGCTGACCCCGCCGCCGGCCCCGCGCCGGATTTCGGCCTATGCGTGGCCCATGGCCCTGGCTCTCGCTGCCTGCGGCGGGGGCGGCGGCTCCGCGCCCAGCGAAGCGCCCGGCCCGCCGCCGCCAGCGGCCACGCCCAGCCCGCTGCCCATGCCGGTCCCGGTGCCAACGCCCAGCCCCTCGCCTTCGCCCAGCCCGTCGCCAAGTCCTGCACCGGCGCCCAGCCCCGCGCCCAGCCCGAGCCCGAGCCCGAGCCCGAGCCCGAGCCCGAGCCCGTCGCCCGCTCCTTCGCCGACGCCGACGCCGACACCGCCGCCCCCCCCGCCGCCTCCTCCGCCACCACCACCGGTGTCCGGCATCGTCGCGGCGGGGCTGGCGCTGAACAGCGCCACGGTGCGCGTGCTGGACGCGACCGGCAAGGCCATCGCCACCGGCAAACCCGTCACCGCCGCGACCGGTGCCTACGGCCCGATTGCACTGAGTGGCGACGGCCCCTTCCGCGTCGAGGCCTGTGGCAGCGTCGCCGACAAGCCAATCTGCCTTTGGGGTGCCACCAGCAGTGGCGGCACGCTGCATCTGACGCCACTGACCAGTGCCATCACCGTGCTGGCCAGTGACCAGGCTCCCGAGACGCTGATGACCGGCGCCGTGCAGGGCCTGGGCGACACCGCCCTGGCCGGCGCCCAGACCCGCCTGCGCGCAGCGCTCGCGCCAGCCCTGGCCGACGCAGGCCTGGCAAGCGACTTCGACCTGCTGGCTGGCGCGCTGACGGCCGGTTCGCACACCGGCTACGACCGCATGCTGGACACCGTCGCCGTCGGCCTGGGCGCCGACAGCAAGGCCTTCGTGACGCTGACGTCCCGCCTTGGGGCAGGCACCGCCTATCTGGAGACCAACACGACCCAGGGCAGCCTGGGCTTCGACGCCGCGGCGGCGGGGGTGGACCTGACCGGCCTGGATGCGCTGTTCACCAAGCTGATCACGGCCACGGCCAACATCAACAACTGCCAGAGCAAGTTGATCGGCCTGGAGTCCATCTTCGACGCGAATGCGCGTGCCAGCGTCGATGCGATCTCGGCGCCCTTCATCGGGGCCAAGGACGCGGCGCAGCTGGTCTGCCTGCGCATGAACGGCATCCTGGGCGAGGGCGAGGTCATGTTCGGCGGGAAGCTGCTGCGCTCCATGCTCGGCCGCTGCGACTTCGGTGTCGGCGACCCGCTGTGCCGCGTCGGCTTCGTCTATCAGAACGCCGCGGGCTTCCAGCGGCGCTTGGGGCTGGAGCAGGCTGCCGTGAAGCGCCCCTCCGGCTGGACCTTCCTTGGCAACCGCCTGGAGGTGCAGGCCACGGCCGCCGCCCGCCTGGTGCTGACGCGCCGCGTCGACAGCGCGGCACCGGACAGCTATGCGCGCTATCTGGATATCAGCATTCCCGCTATCAGCGCCAGCGGCGGGGGTGTGCTGCAGTGCGCCCGGGTCAGCCAGAAGGACGCGAGCGGTGCCGATGTGCCGCTGGCGCTGTTCAAGAAGGCCGGCGCTGGCGGCTATCTGAGCCTGTGGAGCGTCAGCAGCAGCGACGGCACACCCAGCCTCGATCCGCTCAGCGGTGCCACGCGCGGCAACAACATCGTCAGCCTGCCGGTGCCTGCGGGCGCTGCCGGCGACGCCGTGGCGCGCAATTTCGTACGCGCGGGCCGCAACCTGAAGATCGAGCTGTTCCAGGACGGCGCCTGCGGCACGCCGCTCGGCGGCCTGGATGGCGACAGCCTTGGCATTGAACTCGCCGGCCAGTTGCCCATCGCTGCCGCCACCCAGAGCGGCCTGCCCTGGCCGGCGCTGGTGGCCAAGGCGATCACCGACCTGACCGGGATGAAGGGCGCCGTCAACGCCAAGATCAGCTACGGCCCGACGTGGACCTTGCCGCGCGGCGACCTGATGCCAGACCGCGCCCTGCTCTGCACCGACACGGCTTGCAACAGCAAACTGGCCGACCTGGAACTTGGCGTCACAGCCAAGGGCGCCTTCGCCACCGGCGCCTCGCTAAGCGCAACCGTGGGCAACACGGCCCTCAATGTCAACAGCTACAAGCTGCTGCGCATCATCGGCCGCATGCCTGATGGCCTGGTATTGCAGTTGGACAGCCAGTCCTGCTCGGCGCAGACCTCCGGCCTGCCCTGCTGAGCCAGGGCCTGTTAACACTACGGCAACGGGTCGCGTTGTGGCCAGAAAGGGCGCGAGCAAGGCGCAAAGCGGAGTCGGGTTGGACACCCGGCGAGCATTTGCAACGCCGCGCGCGGCATTTCTGGCCACAACCCGAAGGGAAGGCCCGCCGCCAGGGGCCACTCGGCGTTGCGCCACWGGCCCGCACATGAGTGCGGGCGGCGTGCCGCGCCTTGATTGGCCCTGGCGGCGGGCCTTCGCGACCCATTGCCGTAGTGTTAACAGGCCCTAAAAGAACGGGCGCGGCAGCCGGTGGACCGGCTGTCGCGCCCGAGCCATCACCGCCTCATCGCCGCGGCTCGACAGTGGACGGCCAGGGGCGACACGGGCAAGGCGGTCGTGCTCAATGCATAAGCCCTCGCGGTGGTGGCGGCTGAATATTCGTCCATCGCCACGCCCGCCGCGGTAAGCAAGGGTTGCCTTTGGCGACCGGGCGTCAGCGTTCTTAGCGCTGGTCAGCGCCGCGGTAGCGGGTAGCTCGCCAGGCTGGCATAACCTTTCTTCGAGACTGACTGCACGCCGAAGACGACGTTGTCCTTGGACACCGGCAGCGTCGAGCGCGTGGCCCGGCCCACGTCCTTGAACTGCTGCCAGGCGGCCGAGTCGGTGTCGCGCCAGACGATGCGGTAGCCGGCCACCTCGGGGTCGTCGCTGGCCTGCCACTCCAGCGTCGAGTCGTTGGTCAGCTCGCGCGCATCCAGCTTCACGCCCTTGGGCGGCGCCGGCGCCCAGGCCAGCGTGGCCAGGCCGGCGAGGTTGGCGCGCGCCACATCGGCCACGTAGGCGAAGTCAACGAACTCGGGCAGGTCACCGAACACGACACCGTTTTCGGTCCTGGGGTTCTGGTGCTGGTGGGCGAAGTTCTCAAAGGGTTCGGAGAAGCGCACCGCCGCATAGCCACGCTCCAGGAAGGGGATGTGGTCACCGCCGCGCAGATAGCGGTCGCGGCGTTGGATGAGCTGGACCGTGAAGCCAGGCATGGCAGCCTCGGCGGCCGCCTTGAGGTGGCGGCCGAGCTGGTGGGTCGGCAGGTCCTCGTTGCCACCGGCCTGCAGCAACGGCAGCAGCTCGGCCTGCATGGCAGCGACGGACCTGACGTCGGCGTCGCTGGCGGGGCGGTTGGCGTTGGCGGCGGTCAGCAGGCGCACCAGCGGGTCGAGGCCGTCGGCAAACAGGCGCAGGCGTTTGGGGTCGGCCTGGCCCGCGTCGCCGCGCGAGCTGCCGACGATGTCGTTGGTGATCATGGCCTCGACATTGGTGCCCGCAGCACGTGCCTCGCGTGCCCATTGCGCGGCGCCCAGCAGCCCCTGCTCCTCACCCGGCACTGCCATGAAGACGAGGGTCGCGTCGAACTGGCGCCCAGCCATCACGCAGGCGAGCTCCATGACCGCAGCCGTGCCGGAGGCGTCGTCGTTGGCGCCGGGCGCCTCGCCCAGGGAATCCATGACGTCGCTGTTGCGCGAGTCGTAGTGGCCGCTGACGACGAGGACGCGGCTCTTGGATGCACCGCGGCCCGGCAGCGTGGCGACGACATTCACCAGCTCGGTCGCCTGCGGCACGCGGTTGCCGGCCGGTTCGATGAAGCTCTGCTCCTCCACCTGCAGCCGCCCGCCGGCGAGCCTGGAGCAGTTGGATAGCTCCGCCGTGATCCAGCGGCGCGCGGCACCGATGCCGCGGGTGTCGGAGGCGATGTCGGACAGCGTATGGCGCGTGCCAAAGGCCACCAGCCGGCGGATACGCGACTCGATGCGGGCCGGGCTGACTTCGGCCAGCATGGCCTTCAGCTCGTCGGCCGGCGCAGACTGGGCCTGGGCCGTGGCGGCGAGCAGGGGGAAGAGTATGAGGGCGGTCAATCGGGCTTGCATGCAAACGATTCTGCCCTTGCCGGGTTGGCCGCGTTCTTCTACTCTGCCAACGCCACTGAGGAGATTCCGATGAGCGAGACGAGCCTGGATTCGCGAGTGAGCACCATCCGAACGGTCGCGCTGGTGGGGCCGGCGGCGGCCGGCAAGACGCTGTTGCTGGACGCATTGCTGGCCCATGCCGGCGCCATCCCGCAGGCCGGCAGCATCGAGCGCGGCAGCACGGTGAGCGACCATGACCCGTTGGAGCGGCGCCTGGGCCATTCGCTGCAATCCAGCCTCGCCCACTTCACCCATGGCGGCATCCGCGTGCACGCCATCGACACGCCTGGTGCGCCGGACTTCGTCGGCCAGGCCCTGCCGGCGCTGGAGGCGGCGGACACCGCCATCGTCGTCATCAACGCCCAGAACGGCATCGAGCTGATGGCCCAGCGCTTGCTGGCTGCCGCCGCTGAGCGCGGGCTGACACGCCTCATCGTCGTCAACAAGATCGACTGTCCCGACACCGACCTGCCCGGGCTGCTCGCCCAGATCCGCGAGGTGTTTGGCAAGGAGTGCCTGCCACTGAACTTGCCGGCCAGCGGCGCCAAGCGCGTCGCCGACTGTTTCTTCGCGGCGTCCGGGGACGCCGATTTTTCGTCCGTGGCCGAAGCGCACCGGGCCCTGGTCGAGCAGGTCGTCGAGGTCGATGCGGCATTCGTGGACCGCTACCTGACCGACGGCGACGTCGACCCGCGCGAGCTGCATGCGCCGCTGGAGCAGGCGTTGCGCGAAGGGCATCTGATCCCGGTCTGCTTCTGCTCAGCCAAGACCGGCGCCGGCATTGGCGAACTGCTGTCGGCGATCGAAGCCTTGATGCCGAACCCGGCCGAGGGCAACCCGCCCCCTTTTCTGGAAGGCAAGGGCACGGAGCCCACGCCCTACCCCGCCCGGCCCGACCCAGCCGGCCATGTGCTGGCCCATATCTTCAAGATCGTCGCCGACCCCTACCTCGGCAAGATGGGCGTCATGCGCGTGCATCAGGGCCGCGTCGCCAAGGGCGGCCTGCTCTTCGTCGGCCATGCGCGCAAGCCCATCCGCGTCGCACACCTCTTCATGTTGCAGGGCGCCAAGCATGTCGACATTGACGAGGCTTTGCCGGGTGACCTCTGCGCCATTGCCAAGGTGGACGACCTGACGTTTGACGCCGTGCTGCATGACGCGCAAGAGGACGAGCACATCTACCTGAAGCCGCTGGACTTCCCCACCCCGGTGCACGGCCTGGCCATCAGCCCCGCGCGCCGCGGCGATGAGCAGAAGCTCTGGGAGGTGCTGGCCCGGCTGGTGGAGGAAGACCCCTGCCTGCGCATCGAACAGGCCGGTGAAACGCACCAGACGCTGGTCTACGGCCTGGGTGAACTGCATCTGCGCCTTCTGCTGGAGCGACTGCGCGAGCTCTACAAGAGCGAAGTCCTCACCGAGCCGCCGCGCATCGCCTACCGCGAGACGATCTCGGCGCCGGCCGAAGGCCACTACCGCCACAAGAAGCAGAGCGGCGGCGCGGGCCAGTTCGGCGAGGTCTATCTGCGCGTCGAGCCGCTGGAGCGCGGCGCCGGCTTCGAGTTCGTCGACGCGGTGAAGGGTGGCACCATTCCGGGCCAGTTCATGCCGGCCGTCGAGAAAGGCGTGCGCTCGGCGTTGGCCAGCGGCGTCATTGCCGGCTATCCGCTGGTGGACCTGCGCGTGGTCGTCTATGACGGCAAGCACCATTCGGTGGACAGCAAGGAAATCGCCTTCGTCACCGCCGGCCGCCGCGCGCTGATCGAGGCCGTGCGCGAGGCCCGGCCGCTGATCCTGGAGCCGATCGTGCAGGTCGAGATCACCGCGCCCGAGCACGGTATCGGCGACATCACCGGCGACCTCGCCTCACGCCGCGGCCAGGTCAATGGCACGCGTGCGGCGGTGCCGGGCAGCCTCATCGTGCAGGGCCTGGCGCCGCTGGCCGAACTGGCCAGCTACCAGACGCGGCTGAACGCCATCACCGCGGGCGAAGGGCGCTACACGCTGCTGCTGTCGCACTACGAGGCCGTGCCGCCGAACACGCAGGCCGCCCTCGTCGGCGCCTACAAGACGCACGACGAAGGGGACTGAGCTTCAGTGCTTGGCCTTGGCGGTGGTCTTCCTGGCCGGCTTGGCCTTGGCGTCCACCTCGGTCTCCGTGTGCATGACGCACAGCCATTCGCCGTCCTTGCGCAGCCAGACGGACGAGTCGGCCATCTCCTGCTCCTTCTCCTCCGACTTGCCGCGAGGCGCGATGGCCTGCTTGACTCGATAGGTCAGCACGGCGGTGTCGTCGTTCGGGTGCATGACCTGCATGTCGCTGAACTCGAACGACCTGATGACCATCGGGCCTTCTTCCGCCATGTGCCTGTACTGCTTGCGATCGAACTGCATGGCGCCGTGTGAACTCACCATCAGCGCCGGCTCGTCCAGCAGCGCCACTGCGGTGTCGGTGTCTTCGTCCACCATCGACTGCCAGAACTTCTTCTCCAGCGCGATGAGAGTGCTGTCTGCGGTGTGCATGCCAATCTCCTTTGACGGCCTAAAACCTCAATATGGGTGCAGCCTGGCGGGCCTTCAGTAGGAGTTGCCGGCTCAGCTGGGTCGGAACCGTCCTACGGCCCGGGGTGGCGCAGAAGTGAAGGTGAAGATCCATTTATCATTGCGGCCCATGCCCAGCGCCCCCCGCGACGTCGCGCAGATCCGATTGGACAACGCGATGCGGCTGTTCGAAGAGTTCGTCAGCGCCACCGTCAAGAATGCCGATGCCGCCACCCTGCGTGGCCTGGAAAGGCGTTTCGCCGAGAGGCTGCAGATCCAGCCCAGCTACTGGAGCCAGATCAAGGGCCGCTCGCGCCAGATCGGCGAGCGCCTGGCGCGGCAGTTCGAGCAGCTCTGTCACAAGGCGCCGGGTTGGATGGACATCGAGCACGGTGCAATGGCCACTGCCGAGGCACCGGCCATGCCCGCTGTAGCAGCGCCTGCGGCAAGCGACTCGCCCAGCATGCCCCGAGACGACGACGAGCGCTTCATCATCGGGCTGGTGCTGACCTACTACCGCCGCCACCCACAGCGTGCCCGCACGCGGCTGCTGGATCTGCTCGGCGAGGTGCTGACGCCCTCGACCACACCGGCACCCGTGCCGGTGAAGGCGGCCGCGCCCAGTCCGCAGGCCGAGCTCGACGAGTGGCGCAAGCTGCAGGCGCGCGTCGCGCCGCTGAAGGCCAAGAAGCGCTGATCCTTCCGCGCATCCATCACTGGACGGCCGGTACTACTCACGTTAGGGGTGTTGGATAAAAACCGCTTGCGCAAGAGCAACGTTTGTTTATCATTTGCGCAAGTTGTGGCGTGTTGCAGTTCTCCCGTCACAGCGAGGTCGCACACCCAAGCCCTCTGACCGCCCGGCCCGCTTGCCTCGAGCGCAAGCCCCGGGCCCCAACTCATCCATGCAAACGCAGGCGCCACCCCGGGCCGAGCCGCCGCATTGCCCGCCGCCCACGTGCGGCCCCAACCGGAGCACGCCATGCCCCAATTCACCTCCCCGCGTCCCCTGCAGATCAAAGCGCTCAAACCGCGCAATCCGCTGGTGGCACCGGCCATGCAACGCCAGGCCGGCGCCCACCGAAGCGCGCACGACGCCCATGCCCAGCGCCAGCAAGCCCGCCTCGAATTGCGACGCCTGCTGCGCGACCGCTTCCCCGACGACAGCCCCTGACCACAGCGCGCCGCCTGCCCCTCAGCCATGACCGATCCATGTCATGAGGGCCGGCCCGGCGCCAAGGAGACCCTCATGAGATTGATCGAGTTGAGCGGCCCCGATGCCGCCGAAACCCACGCCGCCTGGGCCCGCCGCTGGACCCGCGTCAAGCGCGCGGCCCGCGCCATCCGGTTGGTGTTCTCGCCGGCCTACCGCCGGCGCCGTGCCCGCAACCATCTGGAGTTCTACGCCGAAGCCGGCGCGCCTGAAGGCGCGCTCTACGTCGATGGCCAGCTGACCGCCCGGCTGGAAGGCGTGCGCAGGCTGTAGGAAAGTCGCCCCTCGTTTGCTCTTGCTCCGGCTGAACGCCGGCAAGTGCGAACGGTCCCCCGAGGGGACGGCGATGCTTGCCGTCTTGACCGGCAAGCACATCGCCAGCCGGGCCGGCTTGGGAACTGGAGTCGGACACAAGCAGTCCCTGCGGACTGCTTGTGCCTACGACAGGCCATGGGCCTCTGGCCCATGGCAGCCCGGCGCTCGCCCCGAGATAGGGGTGCCGTCAAAGCTGAAATGGTTGGCAAAACGGGGCCGCCTCCGACGAGCAGGCGGCCCCGCCCAGGCCTAGCATCGGCCCCATGTCCGACCGCCTCTGCCTGACCGCGCCACTCCACAGCCTGGAGTCCTGGGTGGACGCCTTTGCGCGGGCCGAGATCCCCGTACTGGCCGAGACGGCCGAGTCGCTTGAGCACATGCGCGCGACCGAGGACGACGTCGACGCCCACGGCCTGGGAGAAATGATCGCCACCGACCCGCTGATGACGCTGAAGGTGCTGGCCCATGCCAGTGAGCGGCGGCGCGGCAGCACTTCCGGGCTCAGGGCCGACGCCGAAACAGTGACCGCTGCCATCGTGCTGATGGGCATCACCCCCTTTTTCCGCGACTTCGGTCCGCAGCCGACGCTCGAACTGGTGCTGGCTGACAACGACGAGGCCCTGCTCGGGCTGTCACGTGTCATGCAGCGCGCCGAACGTGCCTCGCGCTTCGCGCTGGGCTTTGCGGCCCATCGGGCCGACCCCGATGCCGCCGTCATCCACAGCGCCGCCTTGCTGCACGACTTCGCCGAGATGCTGCTGTGGGTACATGCGCCCGTGCTGGCGCTGAAGATCGCCGCCTTGCAGGACGCCGACCGGCATCTGCGCAGCACGGCTGCCCAGCGCCAGGTGCTGGGTATTGAACTGGCCGAACTGGAGCAGGCCCTGATGCGACGCTGGCATCTGCCGGACTTGCTCGCGCGCATCACCAGCGAGAAAGACGGCCGCAACCCGCAGGTGCGCTGCGTGCACCTGGCTGTGCGGCTGGCGCGGCACACGGCGCGGGGCTGGGATGACGCGGGCGTGCCGGACGATCTGCACGACATCGCCGAACTGCTCAACCTCAGCGAAGCGCACGCCCTCAAGCTGCTTCACGAATTCGACTGACGCCAACGCCGGGCTATTCCCTTCTCCCCTGGAAGTTCGGCCGCCGCACATTCCCGGCCATCAGGCCGCGCAGCCTCGTGCGACCGCGCGACAGCCGCGACATCACGGTGCCAACGGGAATGCCGAGGGCCGCGGCGATCTCGGCATAGGCCATGCCGTTGACGGCCAGCAGCAGCAGCACCTCGCGCTGCTCCACCGGCAAGGTCGCCAGGGCCTTGTGCAGGTCGCGCAGAGCCAGGCGTTCGGACTGCGCAGCAGCGACGGGGATGTCCAGCACCTGCCTGTCGAGGTCCACCACATCCAGCCGGCCACGGCGCAAAGCGTCGACGTGCAGGTTGTGCATGATGCTGAACAGCCAGCCGCGCATGTCGCCCACGCCCTGCCAGAGCCCGGCGCGCGACCAGGCGCGCTCCAGCGTGTCCTGCACGAGATCATCAGCGTCCTCGCGGTTGCGCCGCAGCGACCGCGCATAGCGGTGCAGCCGGGGCAGCCAGCCCAGCACCAGGCCGACGTCGGGCAGCGACGCGCCAGGGCGGGAACGGTACCGGTCGACCGTGGTCATGGCCGGTGAATGCCACCGGCCGGCGCACAGGTTCAAACCGGTACAGCGGTCGTGTTCTTCAGCCGTTCCAGCACGAAGCTGGTCTTGCAGTCCTGCACGCTGGGGTGCATCAGCAGCGTGTCGCTGATGAAGCGGGCGTAGTGCTGCATGTCCTGCACCAGCACGCGCAGCAGATAGTCCATTTCGCCCGTCAGCGCCGCGCACTCGACCACCTCGGGCCAGGTCTGCACCGCAGCGCGGAAGAGGTCGCGCGGATTGCGCAGCGGGTTGTCGGTCTGCTTCTCCAGCCTGACATTGATATAGGCCGTCAGGCCCAGGCCGATGCGCGCCGGCGCCACCAGCGCGACATAGCCGGCGATCACACCGGCCTCCTCCAGGCGACGCACGCGGCGCAGCACGGCGGAAGACGACAGCCCAGCCTCGCCGGCCAGCGTGTCATAGGTGAGGCGGCCATCCTGCTGCAGCGCCCGCAGGATGCGGCGGTCAATGGCGTCGAGCTCGATGGCGGCTTCCATGGCCGTGATTTTGCAGGTTTCCTGCGCCGATGGCCGAGTCCGCGCCGAAGAATGCATGAAACCTGCGCGAACCGCGCCGCAGAATTTTCGTTTTCAAGCATCACGCCGCTGGAGACTTTCATGGCCAAGTTCACCCCCTGGGACAACCCGATGGGCACCGATGGTTTCGAGTTCATCGAGTTCGCCGCGCCCGATCCGGCGGGCCTGGGCAAGCTGTTCGAGACCATGGGTTTCAAGGCCGTCGCCAAGCACCGCCACAAGAGCGTGACGCTGTACCGCCAGGGTGGCGTCAACTTCATCATCAACGCCGAGAGCGATTCCTTCGCGCAGCGCTTCGCGCGCCTGCATGGCCCATCCATCTGCGCCATCGCCTTGCGCGTGCAGGACGCCGGCCATGCCTACAAACGCGCGCTGGAGCTGGGCGCCTGGGGCTTCGACAACAAGGCCGGCCCGATGGAGCTGAACATCCCCGCCATCAAGGGCATCGGCGACTCGCTGATCTATTTCGTCGACCGCTGGCAAGGCAAGGGCGGTGCGGGCGCCGGTGCCATCGGCAATATCTCGATCTATGACGTGGACTTCGTGCCGCTGCTGGACGCCAACGACCAGCCGGTCGACCCCAACCCGGTGGGCCACGGCCTGACAGAGATCGACCACCTGACGCACAACGTCTTCCGCGGCCGCATGAAGGAATGGTCGGAGTTCTACGAGCGCTTCTTCAACTTCCGCGAGGTGCGCTACTTCGACATCGAGGGCAAGCTGACCGGCCTGAAGAGCAAGGCCATGACCAGCCCCTGCGGCAAGATCCGCATCCCGATCAATGAAAGCTCGGACGACAAGAGCCAGATCGCCGAGTACCTGGACCTGTACCACGGCGAGGGCATCCAGCACGTGGCGCTGGGCACGACCGACATCTACGGCACGGTCGAGGGCATGAAGAGCACCGGCGTGCAGTTCCAGGACACCATCGAGACCTATTTCGACCTCATCGACAAGCGCCTGCCGGGCCACGGCGAGAACGTGGACGAACTGCGCCGCCTGCGCATCCTCATCGACGGCGCCACCCACCTGGGCGTGGACAACGAGCTGTTGCTGCAGATCTTCACCAAGGAAGTCATCGGTCCGATCTTCTTCGAGCTGATCCAGCGCAAGGGCAACGAGGGTTTCGGCGAAGGCAACTTCAAGGCCTTGTTCGAGAGCATCGAACTGGATCAGATCCGCCGCGGTGTGCTGAAGGACGAGCCCGCCAAGGCCGTCTGAAGACACTGCCAGGCCTCCTCCGAATGGACGAGGCCCATGTGGCCGACACCATCGAGCCGGTGCGCCCGCGCGCCGGCCAGGATCGCCCGCTCCGCCGGATTGACGATCTGGTCACAGGGCGTCCAGAAGCAGTCAACGTCAGGCAGACCCGGCAGCGCCGCCAGCCAGGCATTGCCCAGGCGCATCTGCTGCGTGTTGACGCCCAGACCGAGCGCCGCCATGCGCGTGCCCTGGTGGGGTGAACCCAGCGTGATGACGTGCGGCGCCTCATGCCCCGCGCCGAAGCGGCGCCACCAGGCCCGCAGCGCCAGGCCGCCCATGCTGTGGGCGCAAAGAATGGGCATACGGCCAGTCAGTGCCTTCAACCGCTGCACGCCGGCTTCGATCTCCTCCGCATAGACATCGATGCTGCCGAAAGCCGGCTCCAGCGAAGGCGCGACGAAAGCGACTCCTTGCTCGCGCAGGCGCTCCATCCAGCCGTTCCAGCGACCACGATTGCAGGAAAAACCGTGCACCAGCAACACGCTCTGCCCGGCGCCCGCCGGCAGATGATCCGCTTCGGCCCATTCGCGCCAGGGCTGGCGCCATGAGAAGGCCAACTCGCTGGCGACGACCTCCTGGGCCCAGGCGCGAAGCAGTTGCCCCCAGGCCGGTGYGGGCCGGTTCACCCAGCGCAATTGCAGGAAGCCCCCCGCCAGAATGAGCGCATGCAGGCCCAGCGTCAGCAGCCCCCAGCCCCAGCCGAAGCGCCAGCCCACGGCCAGCGCCAGGGCCAGCCGCAGCAACACCCAGATCCTTTGCAGTCGTCCGTTCATCGCCCGAGTGTAGGAAGGCAGAATTCCGCCGACCCATGGATGAACTGAGTGCCGAATCCCTGCTGAAGGAACTGCGCGCCGTCGACGCGGAACGCGCCCGCCGTGCTGCCGACCCCGAGCTCGAGGCCCGCGTCCAGAGCGTGAAGGCCTTCCAGCAGCGCCGATTTGCGGCCACCTATGCCGATCTGCTCGCCAACCCACGCTATGAGGCGGCCACGCGCTTCTTCCTGCACGAGCTTTACGGTCCCGACGATTACCGCCAGCGTGATGCGCAGTTCGCCCGCGTCATCCCGACGCTGACCCGCCTCTTTCCCGCCGAGGTCGTCGACACGGTCGCCAAGCTCGCGCAGCTGCACGCCCTGTCCGAACGCCTGGATACGCGCATGGCCGAGCACCTGCTGTCAGCCGATATCAAGCCCGACGAATACGCCATTGCCTGGCGCGCCTGCGGCGACCCGGTATCGCGGCAGCGGCAGATCGAGCTGACGATGGCGGTGGGCGAGTCGCTGGACAAGCTGACCCGCAAGCCGCTGCTGCGCCAGACGCTGCGGCTGATGCGCGGCCCCGCGCAGATGGCGGGCCTGGGCGCGCTGCAGAGCTTTCTCGAAAGCGGCTTTGACACTTTCCGCGCGATGCGGGGCGCGGGCGAGTTCCTGTCCACTGTGCGACACCGTGAGGACACACTCGCACGCGCATTGTTTCGCGGTGACGCGTCCGCGTTAGGGCAACTCCCCTAGCTTGATGTAACACGGCGTCCCAACATCGAAGGCTTCACGCCAAGCACGTCAGAAGGCCCTCGATGACCGCCGTCCTTGCCGAAGTCACCGAAGTGACATCCCGCGCCAAGCCCTGGCTGGCCAGCTACCCAGCCGGCGTGCCGGCGCAGATCGACACCCGCATCTACGGCTCGCTGGTCGACCTGCTCAACGAGGCCTTCCGCAAGCACGCCTCGCGCGACGCTGCGATCTGCATGGGCCAGCGCATGCGCTTCTCGGAGATCGACCAGCTCTCCATGCAGCTCGGCGCCTGGCTGCAGGCCCAGGGGCTCAAGCAGGGCGACCGCGTCGCGATCATGATGCCCAACCTGCTGCAGTACGGCGTGGCCATCGCGGCCATCCTGCGCGCGGGCTTCGTCGTCGTGAACGTGAACCCGCTGTACACGCCGCGCGAGCTGGAGCATCAGCTCAAGGACTCGGGCGCGCGCGCCATCGTCGTGCTGGAGAACTTCGCGCACACGCTGTCCGAGGTCATCGACGCGACCGACGTGAAGCATGTCGTGCTGGCGTCCATGGGGGACCTGCTGAACTGGTGGAAGGGCCCGCTGATCAACTTTGCCGTGCGCCACCTGAAGAAGATGGTGCCGGAGTTCCGCCTGCAGCTCATGTCAAAAGAGGGCGACGGCCGCACCGTCGTGCGCTTCAACGAGGCGCTGGCCCATGGCGAGCGCCTGCACCTGAAGAAGCCTGAACTTGGCCCCGACGACGTCGCCTTCCTGCAGTACACCGGTGGCACGACCGGCGTGTCCAAGGGCGCGACGCTGCTGCATCGCAACATCGTCGCCAACATCCTGCAGGTCGAGGCCTGGTTCCAGCCCATGCTGGCCCGGCTGCCCGACCAGAACATGCAGTTCACCAACGTCTGTGCGCTGCCGCTTTATCACATCTTCGCGCTGACGGCCTGCTTCATGCTCGGTGCGCGCATGGGCCACCTCAACATCCTGGTGCCCAATCCGCGCGACATCCCCGGCTTCATCGAGACGCTGCGGGGCCACAAGATCCACATCTTCCCGGCCGTCAACACGCTGTTCAACGCGCTGGCTGCCGAGCCGGGCTTCTCGCGGCTGGACTTCTCCGAGCTCGTCATCTCCAACGGCGGCGGCATGGCCGTGCAGCAGGCCACGGCCGAGAAATGGCTCAAGGTCACCGGCTGCCCGGTCGTCGAGGGCTACGGCCTGTCCGAGACATCCCCCGCCGCGACCATCAATCCGCTGGACCAGCGCGCCTTCAACGGCAGCATCGGCCTGCCTATCTCGTCCACCGAGATCGCCATCCGCGACGACGACGGCCGCGACCTTCCGATCGGCGAACGCGGCGAGATCTGCATCCGCGGTCCGCAGGTCATGGCCGGCTACTGGAAGCGCCCGGACGAGACCGCCAACGTCATGTGCGTTGACGGCTACTTCAAGACGGGCGACATCGGCATCATGGACGAGCGCGGCTATGTGCGCATCGTCGACCGCAAGAAGGACATGATCCTGGTCAGCGGCTTCAACGTCTACCCGACCGAGATCGAGCAGGTCGTCAACATGCACCCGGGCGTGCTGGAGTGCGCCGCGGTGGGCGTGCCGGACGCCAAGTCGGGCGAGGCGGTCAAGCTCTTCGTCGTCAAGAGCGACCCGGCGCTGGCCGAGGAAGACCTGGTCAGCTACTGCACGGCACAGATGACGGCCTACAAGCGGCCCCGGTTCATCGAGTTCCGCGACGAACTGCCCAAGAGCAACGTCGGCAAGATCCTGCGCAGAGAACTCCGCACCAACACTGCCTAAGTCTTATTAGGCCGCGCTCGCTGCCAAGGCCAGAGGCCTTGTCCTTCGCCAGGCACAAACAGTCCTCAGGACTGTTTGTGTCCGGGCTCAGCCTCGGGGGTGGGCTAGAACGGGTTGTTCTTGGCGCGCGTGAGCGCCAAAGTGCCGATGCGCTGCTGCGCGCTCGGGCCGAGCAGGGTGTCGCCGGCCCACAGCCATTGCGTGGGGTTGGCGTCGGTCACCAGCGTGTCCGTCGTGCAGTCCTGAGGCGCGACCTCGGTGCGGCAGGCCGCGTTCGTCACATCGGCGTAGCCGAAGGCGGCCGGGAAGCGCGCGATCTGCTGGATCGTCTCGTCAACGAGCACGAGGCCGACCAGGCGGCCGTCGTTGAGCAGGTTCAGACGCATGGTCGTATTGAAGGCCGAGCTCAGGTCGTTCAGGAAGATGGCGCGGTCGATGTCGGTCTGCTGCTGTCTTTCCTTTTGACCGTAGGGCGTCAGGCCGACGTCGAAGATGGTGGCCACCAGCACACGGCCGTTGGCATTGGCGATGCGGTTGACCTGGTCGGCCAGCAGCTTGCCGCGCGCCTTGGCCTCGTTGATCAACGAGTCACGGCTCTGGGCCGGGAACTGGCGATACAGCTCGAGGATGTCGTTGACGCCGACCATGATGGACACGATGTCCTTGGGGCCGAAGCGGTCGTTGGACAGATGCAGGTCGATCTTGTCGCGCACATCGGCAACCTTGTTGCCCAGTGCCGCGTACATGATGCCCTGGGGCAGCGCGACGAAGTCGGTGTTGCACTGCGGGTAGACGAAGCCAAAGCCGCCGGCCAGGATCTGGCTCCAGACCGGGCTGAGCTTGCAGTCCACCTGCTTGGTGTCGGGATTCAGGCCGTTGATCGTGTACTTCTTGCCGCTTTGCAGAATGGTGCCCATCTCGTCGCCGAAGGCGATGACGCGGGTCGGCGCAAACGGGTCGATCTGCTGGGAGCTGCCACCGCCGCAGCCGGCGATCAGCGCGGCCGCTGCCACCATGGCCAAAGCCAGGCCGCGCTTCAATTTCTGGGAGACAACACGTTGCATGACGATCAACTCAGGAACAAGAACTCAATCGGAAAAGGCGGCCGCGGCCCGGCTGAGCCGGTCGCGCACGCCATCCCAGGCAGGGTCGTGGGGCGGTGCCTCGACCCAGATTTCGCGCGCGCCGGCCGCGTCCAGAAGGCGCAGCACCGCGAACAATTCGTGGGCCGCTGCCGCCGGGTCGGCCGGCATGGCCTGCCAGCGCCAAGCCGGCAGCTGGGCGCGTGAATATACCGCCACCCCCTCCAAGCCCCCGCTGGCGGCCGTTGTGGCCAAACGTAAAGCCAGCGCCTGGGCATCCAGCAGGCGCACGCGGGCGCTCGGCGCGTAGTGCGCAGCCAAGGTGCCCGAGGCCTTGGGCGCCGTGGCATCCGGCTCCACGAGCGGCTGGCCCAGGGCGGCCTCGATGCGGCCACGGCTGATCAGCCCCGGGCGCAGCAGGGCCGGATGCTCGCGGCTGCAGTCGACGATGCTGGACTCGATGCCCACCTCGCAGGCACCGCCGTCCAGCACCATCAGCTCGGGGCCGAATTCCTCGACGACATGGCGAGCCAGCGTCGGGCTGACGCGACCAAACCGGTTGGCGCTCGGCGCGGCCAAGCCCTCGACGCCCAGCGCGCGCGCTGCGGCCAGCACGGCGCGGGCGACCGGGTGGGCGGGTGAGCGCAGCGCCACGGTGGCGTGGCCACCGGCCGCAGCCTCGGCCATGCCGGCCTTGCGCGGCACGATGACGGTCAGCGGGCCGGGCCAGAAGGCATCCATCAGCCGGCGTGCGGCGACGGGCAGATGGTCGGCAAAGGGTTCGGCGCCGGCGGCGTCCAGCACATGGACGATCAGCGGGTGGTCGCTGGGCCGGCCCTTGGCGGCAAAGATCCTGGCAACGGCCTCGTCCTGGTCGGCGCGCGCGGCCAGGCCATAGACGGTCTCGGTCGGCAGGCCGAGCAATTCGCCGTCGGCCAGGCGGCGCGCGGCGGCCTGGACGGCTTCGGGATCGTTGCCGGGCAGAAGCAACATCAGAAGTCGGTGGGCAGGCCCAGGATGGCGGCAGCCTCCACGGCGACCGCATGAGCCGCCACAGGCGTGTCAGCCGTGATGTTCAGATGGCCCATCTTGCGGCCATGGCGGGCGTCGGCCTTGCCGTAGAGGTGCAAATGCGTGCCCGGCAGGGCCAGCACGCGGTCCCAGGCCGGGGGCGTGGGGCCGCCGTCGTCGTTGAACCAGAGGTCGCCGAGCAGGTTCAGCATGACGCTGGCCGAATGCTGGCGCGGCGCCGGCAATGGCAGGCCGGCCAGCGCCCTCACCTGCAGCTCGAACTGCGACACATCGGCGCCGTTCATCGTCCAGTGGCCGGAGTTGTGCGGCCGCGGCGCCATCTCATTGACGACCAGGCGGCCATCTTGCAACCAGAAGAACTCGATGCACAGCACGCCGACATAGTTCAGCGCGTCCGCGACCTGGCGGGCGGCGGCTACTGCCAGCCTGTCGACCTCGACCGGCACATCCGGCGCCGGCACCTCGGTGACGGCCAGGATGCCGCCGCGGTGCAGGTTCTGCTGCACCGGGAAGTTGACGATCTGCCCGTCCGCGCCGCGCGCCACCAGCACGCTCAGCTCGGCCTTCAACGGCAGCAACTGTTCAAGCACGCAAGGGACGCGCTTGAGCCCTTCCCAGGCCTGGGCCAGCTCGGCGGTGGTGGCCACGCGAACCTGACCCTTGCCGTCATAGCCCATACGGCTGGTCTTCAGGATGCCTGGCAGCAGGGCCGGGTCGACGGCCGCGAGTTCGATCTCATTGGTGATGACGGCATGCGGCGCGCAGGGCACGCCGGCCGCTTCGAAATGCGCCTTCTCGATGGCGCGGTCCTGGCAGACGGCGACCGACGCCGCGGCGGGCGCCACGACACGCATGCCGGCGAGCGTCTCCAGCGCAAGGGCCGGCACGTTCTCGAACTCGGTCGTGATCGCGTCGCAGTCGCGCGCCAGCTGGGCCAGGCCGAAGGAATCCAGGTAGTCGGCCTTGATGTGCTTCTCGGCCACGGCGCCCGCCGGGCTGACGGCATCAGGGTCGAGCACGATGCAACGGTAGCCCAGGGCCTGGGCGGCATGCACGAACATGCGACCGAGCTGGCCGCCGCCCAAGACGCCCAGCGTCGCTTGCCGCGACTCGCCAAGCGTCGCCGCACCAGGGAGAAGGGCTGTCAACGCAGTTCCTCGCTCATCGCGCGGGCGATTTCGGTCTGTTTCGTGCGGAAGTCATTCAGCTTGTCCAGCAGGGCCGCATCACGCGTCGCCAGCATCGCCACCGCAAACAGCGCCGCATTGGCCGCGCCGGCATTGCCGATGGCAAAGGTCGCAACCGGGATGCCCTTGGGCATCTGCACGATGGAATGCAGGGAGTCAACGCCCTGCAGGTGCCGGCTGGCGACAGGCACGCCCAGCACCGGCACCGTCGTCTTGGCGGCCAGCATGCCCGGCAGATGAGCCGCACCGCCAGCACCGGCGATGATCGCCTTGAGCCCGCGGCCTGCCGCCGCTTCGGCATAGGCAAACATCTCATCGGGCATGCGATGGGCCGACACGACCCTCGCCTCGAAGCCGACACCGAACTCGGTCAGAATCTCGGCCGCTTGCTTCATCGTCTCCCAGTCGCTGCTGGAGCCCATGACGATGCCGATGACGGCATCCGGGTTCTGGGGGGCTGGGGTGGACAAGGTCGCGCTCCGGAAGGCTCAGAAAAGCCTTGAATTGTAGGTGGCGCGTCCGCAACTACCCTCAGCCATGATCGACATCAACCTCCAGAACTTCGAAGCCGAACTCATCGTCGCGTCCCAGAACCAGCCCGTGCTGCTGGACATCTGGGCGCCCTGGTGCGGCCCCTGCAAGACCCTGGGTCCCGTCCTGGAGAAGCTGGAAACCGCCTACGCTGGCCGTTTCACGCTGGCCAAGCTGAACAGCGACGAGGTGCCCGAGATCGCCACCCAGCTCAGCCAGATGTTCGGCGTGCGCTCCATCCCCTTCTGCGTGATGTTCTCTGGCGGCCAGCCGGTGGACGGCTTTGTCGGCGCCCTGCCCGAGGCGCAGATCCGCGAGTTCCTGGACAAGCACGTGCCGGCCGGCGAGGAACTCGAAGCCGAGGCCGACCTGGCCGATGCCCAGGATCTGATGGCCGACGGCGACCTGGAAGCCGCGCTGACCAAGCTGGCCCATGCCGTGCAGACCGACCCGGCCAATGACGCTGCCCGCTTCGATTACGTGAAGGCGCTGCTGGAACTCGGCCTGCTCAACGACGCGCGCGCTGCCTTCGCCCCGGTGGCGGCCAAGGCCGCCGACACCCTGGTGCCCTCGCCGCGCCTGGCGGCACTGGCCACCTGGCTCAGCGCCTTCGAAGCCGCCACGGGCGCCGACCCGGCGGCGCTGCAGGGATCAATCGCCGCCAACAAGCGCGATTTCGACGCCCGCTTCACGCTGGCCCAGTTGCACCTGGCCAACCAGCGCTTCACCGAGGCCATGGACGAGCTGCTGGAAATCATCATGCGCGACAAGGCCTGGAACGGCGAGGCCGCGCGCAAAACCTACGTGGCCATCCTCGAGCTGCTGACCAAGCCGGCTCCCAAGCACGCCGCCGAGGCCAAAAGTGGCACGCTGGAACTCTCCGGCAAGGCCGCCGTCGTGCCCAGCGACCCGCTCATCGACAGCTATCGGCGCAAGCTGTCGATGGCGCTGTTCTGATCAGGCCCGCCTGACAGCCGCACGGCCCGGAATACTCAGGGCACGCCGCTGTTGCCGCGATTGCTGCGGATGTCGCGCAGCCTCACGCATTCCGGGTCGTTGTGATAGATCGGCTTTTCGCACTGCCGGTCGATGCACCAGGCGCGCGCGAACAGCACCCGGCCGCCGCAGGCCTCGTTGGCGGTGCGCGGCTCGGTGGACGGCGCAGGGGCCGCCGATGCCGGGGCCGCCTTGCTCGACGGGGCGGCCGGGCTGGAGGCCGCCGGCTCGGGCGCCGCGAAGACGGGGCTGCGCGGCACCGGGCGGAAGTCGCCGGCCTTCTCGGTCACGATGGGCTTGGGCGCCGTGTCGCGACGCGAAGGCGCCGAGGCGGGCAGTGCCACCGGGCGGGTGTTCACGCCAGTCGCAGCCGACGCGGGCGCAGGCTTGACGGGCACAGGCACCGGCGTGAGCGCGGGTGCAGGCTGTGAAGCTGGCGCGCTGGCCACCGGAGCCTGGGGTTCGGGTTGGGCCTGTTGCACGGGCGCCGGAGCCGGTGCGGCCACGGATGCGGCGGGTTCGGCCAGTGTCACCTCGGGCTTGGCCTGGTTGCCGCGCAACTGCATGACAAAAAGGCCAAGCAGCAGCAAGGCGCCCACGCCGCCGCCGATCATGGCTGGCATCTGCCAGGAGGGCGGCTTCGCGGCCGCGGCCTGCTGCGATGGTTTCGCGGCACGCGGCGGCGGCGCGGGTGGGGACGGAGGAGGAGGAGGCAGCGGCGCAGACTTGCGCAGCGGCACGACAACGGTCTGCCCGTCGTCCTCGTCCAGCGGCGGGCCTTGCACCGTGTCGGCGAATTCGAGATCCAGCGGCTCCGAGGGTGCCGGCGGTGGCGGTGCAGTCGGCACCCGGGGCTGAGCGAGCTGGGGACGCGGCACGGCCGAACGGCCGTCCAGCACCTCGCGCCAGGCGGCGACCGTCTGGGGGCGCTGA
Organism: Roseateles sp. P5_D6; assembly: GCF_054049415.1. Classification (NCBI taxonomy): domain Bacteria; kingdom Pseudomonadati; phylum Pseudomonadota; class Betaproteobacteria; order Burkholderiales; family Sphaerotilaceae; genus Roseateles; species Roseateles sp. P5_D6. Next base: position 164,304 of record NZ_JBFUMK010000007.1, read on the forward strand.
TGGGGGGCGACACGCAGCGCCCAGTCCATGCCGGCGAGGAAGGCCGGTGAATAGCCGGGCACCTCCAGCGGCAGGAGTTCGTCGCCCATCGCGCGGGCCGTCGCCGGCGGCGGTGGCCGGCCGGTCAGCAGCTCATGCATGGCGGCGGCCAGTGCATAGAAGTCGGTCCAGGCCCCCTGACGCAGTGTCGTCGCCTCGGCGTACTGCTCGATGGGCGCGAAGCTGGGCTTGAGGATGGCGGTGAAGACCTGCGTGCGGTCGCTGATCGCCTGGCGGGCGGCGCCGAAGTCCAGCAGGATGGGCGGGCTGCCGTCGGAGGGCAGGAAGATGTTGTCGGGCGCGACGTCACGGTGCCAGACGTTCTGGGCGTGCAGGGTTTCCAGCCCACCCAGCACGGCGTCGAAGATGCGCTTGACCCAGGCCTCGGGTGGCGGCGTCGGTCGGGCCTTGCGCGCCTCGCGAAGGTTCTGGCCGACCAGGCGCGGCATGGCCATGTAGGCGGTGCCGTTGGCCTCCCAGAAACGGTAGACCTTGAGCAGGGAGGGGTGGTCGAAGCGCGCCAGCAGCTTGGCCTCGTTGACGAAGCTGCGTCGACCGAGCTCGAAGGTCTCCTTCATGGAGACCGAACGCACCGACACCTGGGACTGCCCGTCGCGCAGTGCGAACTGGCTGGGCATGTACTCCTTGATCGCGATCTCGCGCTCGAGCGAGTGGTCGCGTGCGAGGTAGACGATGCCGAAGCCGCCCACGCCCAGGGTACCGATGATCTCCAGCTCACCAAAGCGGGTGCCAACGGGCAGGGCGTTGATGGCGTCGTCGTCGCGGGAGTCGGCGGTCACTGATGCACCCTTCGCGCTGCGCGCTGTCCCGCCGAGCGGGAATGAGCCCCTTCGGGCGGCCGTGCGTTGCTCATAGGCCGGCGAGGGTAACGCAGCCAGGCCGTGCCGACTCTCCGGAAAAAGCCGGTCAGCGTGGCGGAGTGCCCAGCCCGGCGCTACTCAAGCGCTCGGCCCAGAGGCGGCGCTGGGCGGCGTCCTGGCCCCAGGCGGCCTGGGCGGCGTCGCCGTGGCGGGCTGCCAGCCCATCCTCATGCAAGCGGGCGTAGACCTGGGCCAGGCGGGCGTGCAGGGCCGCGCATTCGTCGAGGTCGCAATGGGCCGCATCCTCGGCCAGCACCTCGACGGCAGCTTGATCGGCCAGGGCCCTGGCGCGTTGGACCTCGCCGTTGTTGGCCCAGCACCAGGCCAGGTCGGCCAGCAGGCTGCCGCCGGTACGGGCCAGGCCAGCCGCCACCGCCTCGGGCAGGTTGGCCTCCAGCAAGGCAGCGGCAGTGGCGTAGTCACCCTGCACGGTCAGCAGTTGGGCGCGCAGCAGCGGGGTCAGGTTGGCGCGGGCCGAACCGCCCACGGCATCGTCGAAATGGCCGATGGAGTCCACCCCCAGCAGCACGGCCGGCGCCTCGCCAGGCTCGCCGGCCAGGGCAGCGTGGCGGATGCGCAGGGCGCGCATCTGCATCTGGTTGTAGAGCAAGGCAGCCAGGCCGGCGTCGTCACCGTCGGCGCTGGCGGCGCGGCGGCCCCAGGCATACCAGGACGACGCGGCGGCTTCGTCCCGAGCCCCCATCGCGAGGTCCCAGGCCATGCCCAGCGCAGAAGCGACGCGACAGGCTGCGGGGTTGTCCGCGGGGGCGGCCAGCACGGCGGCGGCATGGGCGACGAGACGGTCGATATCGCGGTCGACAAAGGCCATTTGCGCCAGCCAGGCGTCGCACAGGGTCTGCAGCGCCGCCAGGTTGGCCGCCTTGGCCATGACGTGGGCGCGCCGCACGCGTTCACGGGCGCCACCGCCGAAGGCGCTGAAATAAGCCGTCAGCCCTTCGGCCAGATGCAGCCAGGCGGCCAGCTCGATGCGCGGATGCACGAGGGCGCGCGCCTGCAGGCGGTTCAGCTCCTCGCGGGCCTCGACCTCGCGGCCATGGCGCAGCCACAGGATGGCACGCTGGACCTGCAGCACGGCGGCACGCGCCGGCATGGAGGCGACGGCGGCAATCTCGCCGTCAAGCCGCTGTGCCAGCCGGCTGCGAAGCTTGACCGGGCCGGCTGCACTCATTGGTGCACCCTTCGGCCTGCGGCCTTGCCTGTCCGGCAGCGCGGCCAGGCGTTCGCCAGGCGGGAGCGAGCTTGCTTGGGACGGCCCGGCGCGGCGCTCATGCCGTCAGCCGCTGCAGCGCTTCTTCGTACTTCTGCACCGTCTTGGCGATCACCTCGGCCGGCAGGGCCGGCGCGGGAGCCTTCTTGCCCCAGGGCTGGCCGTCGATGCGCACGGCCTCCAGCCAGTCGCGCACGAACTGCTTGTCGTAGCTGGGCGGGTTGCTGCCCGGCGCATAGCTCTCGACCGGCCAGTAGCGTGAGGAGTCGGGCGTCAGCACCTCGTCCATCAGCGTCAGCGTGCCCTCGGCATCCAGGCCGAACTCGAACTTGGTGTCGGCAATGATGATGCCCTTGGTCAGCGCGAAATCGGCGGCGCGCTGGTAGAGCTGGATGGAGATGTCGCGCACGCGGGCGGCGAGGTCGGCGCCGATGATTTCAGCCGCCTGCTCGAACGAGATGTTCTCGTCGTGATCGCCCATCTCGGCCTTGGTGGCCGGCGTGAAGATGGGGGCGGGCAGCTTGTCGGCATTGCGCAGGCCCGCCGGCAGCTTGACGCCGCAGACGCTGCCGCTGGCCTGGTACTCGGCCCAGCCGCTGCCGGCCAGGTAGCCGCGCACGACGGCTTCGATGGGCAGGGGCTTGAGCCGCTTGACCAGCATGGTGCGGTCCTTGAGCTGCTCGCGCTCCTCGGCCGACACCACGGACAGCGGGTCTTGGCCGGTCAGATGGTTGGGAACGATGCCCTGCAGCTTGTCGAACCAGAACAGCGCCATGCGGGTCAAGAGCGCCCCTTTGCCCGGAATCGGCTCGCCCATGATGACGTCGAAGGCCGACAGGCGGTCGCTGGCGACCATCAGGATGCGGTCGTCGCCGACGGCGTAGTTCTCGCGCACCTTGCCGCGGCCAAGCAGCGGCAGGGAGGTCAGGCTGGATTCGTACAAGGCTTGGGGCATGGCGGCGAGCGGAAGGGCAACGCCGCGGATTTTAGGTGCCCCCTCCGGCCAGATAGCCACGTACGGTTGCAGCAAAGCTGTGCACGTCGATCGGTTTGGTCAGATAACCGTCGCAGCCGGCTGCGCGAAAGCGCACCTCGTCGCCCGGCATGGCAAAGGCGGTGAAGGCAATGACGGGCAGATCGGCGAGGTCGGGCGTAGCCTTGATGGCGCGCACCAGGCTCAGGCCGTCGGTGCCCGGCAACTGGATGTCAACCAGGGCCAGGGCGGGCCGGTAGGCGCGCAGCCGCGCCCAGGCCTCGTCGACGTGCAGAGCGCGGTCGACGATGAAGCCGTCGGCCTCCAGCACGTACTGTGCGAGATCGATGTTGAGCTCGTTGTCGTCGACGATCAGGATGCGTTCGCCAGCCATGTCAACCTTTCGTGAGTCGGCCACGCCGGTCCTGGCGGGCGGCGCGCAGCAGCGCATCGCGCACCTCGGCCAGGGCTTCGGCCTCGCCAGCGCKGGCGATGGCCGCGGCCGAGCGCGCCAGGCTTTCGATGTCCTGCCCACTGAGGGTCAGCGCCGTCCAGACGATGACGGGCAGCTCGGCCCAGCGCGGGTCCCCGCGAAGTTCATGCAGCACCTGGAATCCGTCGATGCCGGGCATCATCAGGTCGAGCACGATGGCCCCGGGCTGCAGGGCGGGCAGGCGCTGCAGCGCCTCGGCGCCGCTGCCGACGGCCACGGCCTCGACGCCCGTGGCCTGCAATGCCGCACACATCAGCTCGCGCGACACCGCCTCGTCGTCGACCACCAGCACCGGCCGGCCCGGACCCAACCGGTCGCGCAGCGGCACGAGGGCACGCGCCAGGGCCGGGCGGCGCAGCGGTTTGGCCAGCACGTCGGATACCGTGAAAGCCACGCCCGCCCCCGTCGGGGGCGTCAGCGCCAGCGCCTTGACGGCCGCGTGCATGGACGGCCCGCCGCTGCGCAGCGCCGCCAGCAATGACAGGCCGGGCGCATCAGGCAGGCCGAGGTCGATGGCCAGTTCGGTGTAACGGCGCGCGCGGGTCAGGCGCAGCACCTCGCCGGCTGTGGACGCGGTGTCGGCGCTCACGCCGGCCCGCGACAGATCACGGGCCAGGCCGTCGCGCAGCGGATGGTCGCGCAGGGCGATGAGCTGCTGGTGGGCCGGCCGCCCGACCGGCTCGCCGGCATCCAGCGGCTGGCGCGGCAGCACGGCGTAGAAGCGGCTGCCGCGCCCGGGCTCGCTGTAGACGCCGACACGGCCGCCCTGGGCTTCCACCAGCCGGCGCGTCAGCGCCAGCCCCAGTCCCGTGCCCTGGTGGCGCTTGGTCAGGCCGTCGTCGAGCTGCTGGAATTCGACAAACAGATGGCCGAGGCGGTCGGCCGGAATACCGATGCCGCTGTCGTCGACCTCCAACCGCCACAGCCGCGGGCCCTCGCCCACCACGCGCAGCTCGACGTGGCCGCCGGCGAGCGTGAACTTGATGGCGTTGGACAGATAGTTGAGCAACACCTGCTTGAGCCGAGCGGGGTCCAGCACCAGGTCTCGCAGCCCCGGTTCGATGGAGGACTTGAGGCTCAGGCCACGCTGCTCGGCGAGCACCGCGACGGTGGCCATCACGTCGTCGACCAGGGCCGGCAGTTCGACCGGCTCGGGATGGAAGTCCATCTTGCCGGCCTCGATCTTGGACAGGTCGAGCACGTCGTTGATCATGGCCAGCAGATGCCGGCCGCTGCTGGCAATGTGCTGCAGCCACTCGCGCTGGCGCGGCCCATCCAGCAGATGCGGCGGATGGGCGCTCATGGTCAGCAGGTCGGCGAAGCCGATGACGGCATTCAGCGGCGTGCGCAGTTCATGCGACATATTGGCGAGGAAGAGGCTCTTGAGCCGGCTGCTTTCCTGCACGCGGCGGTTCTCGGCCGCCAGCCAGATGGACTGCTGGCGGGCCTGCTCGGCGGTGCGCATGGCGGTCACGTCGGCCACGATGCCGACCAGCCGTGGCGAACCGGCGTCGTCGTGGGTGACCCGGGCGTCCAGGCGCAGCCAGTGCACGCTGTCATCGGGCCAGACGACGCGGAACTCGGCATGCCAGGGCCGGTGGCCTTCGGGCAGCGCCGCCAGGCCGGCCTCCACCATGGCCCGGTCGTCGGGATGGACGGCAGCAAGCATGCGCTCGCGGTCCCACGGGCCTTCAGAGTCGGGTCGGCCGAAACATTGGTCGTAGCGGCGCGAACGGTGGATCAGGCCGCTGTCCAGCTCCAGCTCCCAGTCGCCGATGGCCGCGGACTCGAGGGCGAAGCGCAGCCGCGCCTCGCTCTGGCGCAGCGCGGTCTCGATCTGGCGCTGGTGGGTCAGGTCGCGGGCGGATTTGATGCCGCCGATGATGCGGCCGGCCGCATCGCGCAGCGGCGAGACCTGGGCGGAGATCTCGACTCGCCGGCCGTCCCTGGCGATGTGAACGGTGCGGAACGGCGGCACATGCTGGCCCTGGGCGAGACTGGCGAGGATGCGCGTCTCCTCGGCTTCACGTTCGGGCGGGATCAGCATCTGCACCGGCTGCCCGACGACCTCCGCGGCCGTGTAGCCGAACATCTTCTCGGCGCCTGCATTCCAGTTGGTGATGCGACCATCCGGCGTCTTGACGATGATGGCGTCGGCCGAGGACTCGACGACGGCCGCCAGGCGGCGCACCTCGGCCTCGGCTTCAGTCAGGCGGCCCACGTCGCGGAAGACGATGGCGACGCCACGCACGCGGCCGTCGGCGTGGTGGGTCAGGTCGGCGTGAACCTCAACGGGCCGCTGGCTACCGTCTCGTGCGACGCAGACGGCCTGGCGCTGGAAAGCGCCTTCGCGGTTGCGCTCGCGCACGACGTCGATGGGGTTGCGCTCCTTCAGGTCGGCCGGCGTGCCTTCGCGCTGGAAGACTTGCCAGACCGGCAGGCCCAGGGCCTCGCGCGCCGGCCAGCCGGTGATGCGCTCGGCCACGGCATTGATGCGCGTGACCCGGCCGTCGCCGTCGGTCGTGATGAAGCCGGCGTCGATGGCCGACAGCGTGGCGGCCAGGCTCTGCTCGGCTTCCAGCTGATGGTCCTCGGCGCTGTGGCGGCGGTCCATCTCACTGCGAAGCGCCTCGTTGGCCGTGCGCATCTCGTCCAGTGACGGCAGGCCCAGCAGCGTGGGCATCAGGCGCCAGGCCACGGCCGCCGTCAGAACGGACGCGCAGGCGGTGAAGACCTTGCCGGCCGTCTGCAGTCCGTAGTCGGGGCGCCAGATCGTCCAGACGTCCAGCACATGGGTCACGCCGCAGGCGAAGATGAAGATGGCGAACAGCGTCGCGATGCTGCCAAGGTTGACCTGGGGGCGTTGGCGGGCATAGCTGGCGATGGCCAGCGGGATGGAGAAGTAGGCCAGCGCGATGGAAAGATCGGCGCCGACCATGGTCCAGAGCAGGCCGGGCGACCACTGGAAGCAATAGCCGTGGGGCAGGAAACCCGCTCGCGCGACGATTCCGGTCAGCTCGTCCATCCCAGCTCCCGACCCCAATGACCAAGGGGTTATGCCGATGCATTGTGACCCCGCGAACAGGGGGGCATCAGGCGAAAACGTGTCTTATTCCCGGGGCTTCAGCGTGGCGTGATCAGCTCGAAGCCCACATAGCGGGCGATGAAGCGCTCCCGGCCCTCCTGGGCGAAAGCGTCGGCGTCCCAGTCCCCAGGGAGCAGCCGGTCGGCGAACTCGGGGCGGAAGCGGTAGACCTGGGCCAGTAGCGCGTTGCCGTCGGCCAGCGCCACGACGACATCGGCGCGCTCGTACTCGACGCCCTCGAAGGCATCCAGCCGCTCCCAGGCGTCAGCGTCGACGTCGCGATACAGCCGCCCCGGCACCAGGCCGCCGGGCGCGGCCCGCAGGCCGGGATAATCCTGGCCGCGCACCGGGTGGCGCGCATGACCCGCCAGCGAGGCCGGCTCGCTGGCGAATTCACGCCCGCAGACGCGGGCCATGATGTCGGCCCACATCAGTGAGCCGTAGGTGAAGCAGTGACGCGTCACTGAACCCTTATTGGACCTTCTGTGCCAGCTCACCGCGCGCATAGGCGCCAGCGATGTCGACCAGCGTGCGGCCCTTGATCTTGCCGGCCTGGCCTTCGCAGCCGAATTGCATATAGCGCTCCTTGGCGATGACCTTGGCGGCTTCGCGGGCGGGCTTGAGCCATTCGCGGGCGTCAAACTTGTCGGGGTTCTCGGCCAGGAACTTGCGCACCGCGCCCGTCATCGCCAGGCGGATGTCGGTGTCGATGTTGATCTTGCGCACGCCATGCTTGATGGCCTCCTGGATCTCCTCGACCGGCACGCCGAAGGTCTCCTTCATCTTGCCGCCATACTGGTTGATGATGGCCAGCAGCTCCTGCGGCACGCTGGACGAACCGTGCATGACGAGGTGGGTATTGGGGATGCGCGCATGGATCTCCTTCACGCGGCCGATGGCCAGGATGTCGCCCGTGGGCTTGCGGCTGAATTTGTAGGCGCCGTGGCTGGTGCCGATGGCGATCGCCAGCGCGTCGAGCTGCGTGGCCTTGACGAACACGGCGGCCTCCTCGGGGTCGGTCAGCATCTGGCTGTGATCCAGCTTGCCTTCGGCGCCGATGCCGTCTTCCTCGCCGGCATCACCGGTTTCGAGGTTGCCCAGGCAGCCCAGCTCGCCCTCGACGGTGACGCCGACCTGGTGCGCCATCTCGACGACCTTGCGGGTCACTTCCATGTTGTATTCGAAAGAGGCCGGCGTCTTGCCGTCTTCCATCAGCGAGCCGTCCATCATCACGGAGCCGAAGCCCAGATCGATGGCGCCGGCGCAGATCTTGGGGCTGGTGCCGTGGTCCTGGTGCATGACCAGGGGAATGTGCGGGTAGGCCTCGCAGGCGGCCTGGATCAGGTGTTTGATGAAGGGCTCGCCAGCGTATTTGCGGGCGCCGGCGCTGGCCTGAAGGATGACCGGTGCACCGACCTCGTCGGCCGCGGCCATGATGGCCTGCACCTGCTCCAGGTTGTTGACGTTGAAGGCTGGGATGCCGTAGCCGTTTTCGGCGGCGTGGTCCAGCAACTGGCGCATGGAAACGAGAGGCATGGGTTGTCCCCGGTGGAGTTGAGAAATCTGGGCCGACTGCGGTACGCACCCTAGGCCGTAACCGCTTCGTAACTGGTTGGGGATTCTATGGAGGCTGCCGGCCTTTGGGACGGGCGCGCGTTGACCCGCATTCGGGGGTCAGGCAAGGCGCAAAGCGGAGCCGGGTGGGTTACCCGGCGAGCATTTGCAACGCCGCATGAGCCTCGAAGGCGGGTCAACCCGTAGGGCCGGGGCGATTTGCCACGCCATCCAGCGTTGCGCCCGCCTCGTGGGGATGACCCCACAGCGGCGGCCGCGCCTTGTCTGGCATGGCAAATCTCCCCGGCGCGCACCCGTCCCAAAGGCCGGCAGCCTCCAGAGTCGGTAGCGACCCCACCCCCCGTGATTGAAGTAGTCAGCACAATGCGTGCTCATGACAAGACTGGTGTTCGACCACCTCACCAACTGGATCACCGCCGCGGCCAGTGAGCACTCGCTGGCGTTGGCGACCCACATCGAGGAGCGCACCGGGGCCAGCCACCGCGCCGTGCTGTCGGCACTGAAGCGCCTGGTGGACGCCGGCTGGCTGACCCGCTCCGGCACCGGCCGCCGACCGGTGTTCTCGCCTGGCAGCCTGCGCCAGGTGGCGCGCAGTTACACCCTTTACGGCCTGCAGGAAGACCTGCCCTGGCAGCGCGACTTCGCACCCCATTTCGCCTTGCCCAAGCATGTGGAACGCATGGTGCAGCATGGCTTCACCGAGCTCGTGAACAACGCAGCCGACCATTCCGGCGGCAGCAGCGTCACCGTGTCGCTGCGCCAGACGCCCACCCATGTGCAGCTGCTCGTCAGCGATGACGGCATGGGCGTCTTCGACAAGATCTGCAGCGCCTTCCAGCTCGAGGACCCCCAGCACGCGATGCTGGAGCTCAGCAAGGGGCGCCTGACCAGTGCCCCCGATGCCCACACCGGCCGCGGCCTGTTCTTCAGCTCGCAGCTGGCCGATGTGTTCGACATCCACGCCAACAACACCGCCTACCAGCGCCGAGCCTGGGAGAGCGCCGGCTGGAAGAAGGGCCGCGCCCTGCCGCGCCAGGGCAGCTCCATCTACATGGCCATCGCGCTGAACACGACGCGCACGCTTGACGGCGTCATGGAAACCTGGAGCCTGGCAGGCGACGGCATCGAGTTCGACCAGACCCGCGTGCAGCTGCGCCTGCTGACCAGCGAAGGCCAGGCCCTGGACTCCCGCGCCCAGGCCCGCCGCGTCGGCTCCCGGCTGTCGGCCTTCAAGCGCGCCGAGATCGACTTCGACGGCGTGACCGACGTCGGCCACGGCTTCACGGACGAGCTGTTCCGCGTGTTCGCCAAGGCCAATCCGCAGATCGAGCTGGTAGCGGTGAACGCGACGCCGCGGATCGAGGCGCTGGTGAAGAGCGCCCGGGCGGGATGAGGCTGGCCGCCCTGCTCCTGCTGGTGTCCCTCACCGGCCTCGCCCAGGCGCGGCCGGGCGAGGCCTGCACTGACGCCGTCGAGGCCGCGCTGCGAGCTGTGGACCGCAAGGCCGAGATTCCGGGCGACGTGGCGGCCAGCGAATGCCGCCCCTGGCCGGCCGCCCCTGGGCGCATCACCGCGGCGGTAATGGCTTTCGAGAAGCCGGGCAGTGGCGACCTCGACCGCGAATGGCAGGTCGTCATCGCCCTGGTCGACCCGGCCCGTGGCAAGGCCCTGAGCAGCCATCGCGTTTCGGTGCAGGAAGACGCCACCACCTTCATCGGCCCCTCCAGCCTGAGCCTGGACCTCGCTCCCTATCTGCTCAGGCCGGGGGTTCGTGCGCTGGGCCTGCGCTTCAGCAGCGACCAGTACAACCGCTCGGCCAACAGTCGCACCGGCAGCCCGCTGCGCCTCTACGTGCCGGAAGGCCTGCGCCTGCGCCCCGTGTTCTGCCAGGCCATGGGCTGGCAGGACGCAGGCAGCGGCGTCATCGGCCAGGATGCCTGGGATGAGGCCCAAACCACGCTGAGCCTGGTGCCGCGCCAGACCCAGGGCTGGCAGGACCTGCGCCTCACCGAGCAGATCGGCCGCCACACGCCCGATGGCGAGGCGAGCAAGCCGACCCCCTCGCACCGGGAGTGCCACTTAGTCAACGGCGTCTATGGTTGCGCCGCGGGGCGCGCCGATGTCTCCACGGACTGCGATCCCGCGGGCTTGTAGACGCGGTGCCTCTCAGGGCTTTCTGAGCGCCGGCACCGGTGGCACCGGGATGCGCGGGCCGGCATAGCCCTCGACGACGCCGAAACGCCCGCCATCCTCGCGCGCCCAGTCCATGGCCCAGTCCTGCATCTCCGCCGGCTCGCGGCCGACAAAGTTCCACCACAGCAGCGGCGGCTCGGCCCAGGGCTCGCCGCCCAGCAGCAGCAGGCGCGACGCGGCCGCGCAGCGCAGTTCGATCGACTCACAACCGGTGCCGAGATAAAGCAGCGTGCCCGGTGTGATCGTCTCGACCGCGTCATGGCCGGCCGGCGCGGCTTCGACCTCGCCCTCCAGCAGCATCAGCCCATGCTCGAAGCCGGGTTGCAGGGCCAGCACCGCATCGGCCGGGCCGTCGGCGACGAGATCCACGCCCAGTAGCGGCGTGAAGCTGGGCACCGGTGAACGCTGGCCGCCGAACTCACCGACCAGCAGCGTCGCCTCGAAGCCACCCTGGCTGAGCCGCGGCAGTTCGGCGAAATGCTGGAAGCTGGGCGCGCGTTCGCGCTCGGCATCGGGCAGCGCGATCCACAGCTGAGCAAGGTGGATGCGGTCGGAGAGCGATTCCTCGCTGTGCGAGATGCCGTGGCCGGCCGTCATCAGGTTGACTTGGCCCGGCCGCAGCACCTGCTCGGAGCCCAGGCTGTCGCGGTGCAGGATCTCGCCCTCGATCATCCAGCTGAAGGTCGATAGCCCCGTGTGCGGATGCGGGCCGACATTCATGCGCCGCTCGGGCGGCAAGGTGGCCGGGCCGGCATGGTCGGCGAAGCACCAGGCGCTGATGATGCGCCGGGCCTTGTTGGGCAGGGCCCGCTGGATGGGAATGCCGCCCACGTCGCCGATGTGGCTGGCGAGGCGCTCGACGTGGACGCTCATGACGTTCTCTTGCGCACGAAGTCGACAAAGCCGTGGACAAAGGTCTGCAACTGCCCCCGCACCCTGTCATCAACGAGACGGCCGTCGGCGTCGAAGACCGAGCCGGCCTTGGAGACCAGCAGCTCGCCGGCCATCCAGTGGTCGCAGCCGAAAGCATGCAGCACCGGCAACAGCGCGCCCTGGGAGCGCACGGTGCCGAAGCCGCCCGGCGACGCGCCGATCACGGCCGTGGGCCTGCCGCCAAACAGCTTGGCGCCTTCGCCGCTGGGTCGCGACAGCCAATCCAACCCGTTCTTCAGCACGCCGGGGATGGAGTGGTTGTACTCGGGCGTGCTGATCAACAGCGCATTCGCGGCACGGATCTCCTCGCGCAGCTTCGTCACGGCCTCGGGAATGCCCTGGGCCTCGACGTCGCCGTCATACAGCGGAATGCCGTGCAGGGTGCGCAGCTCGATCGTGACGCCCTCGGGCGCCATCGCGATGGCAGCGCGCAGCAAGGCGGTGTTGTAGGACGCGCGGCGCAGCGCGCCGCTGAGGGCAATGATGTGCATGGCGATACCGCAAAGGTGGATGCGGGCATGATGCCAGCGATGCACAGCTTCATCCTGCCCAACATGAGCTGCGGCCATTGCGTCGCCGCCATCACCGAAGCGCTGAAGGCGGCCGACGCCCAGGCGCGCGTCGAGATTGATCGCAACGCCAAGGCCGCCGACGTCGACAGCGACCTGCCCCGCGAGGCACTGGTGGCCGTGCTGACCGAGGCCGGCTACCCGCCGGCGCCGGCCAGCACCTGACTCAAGCGAAGCTGAACGGCAACTCGCGCTGGCGCTTGCCAGTCAGCCGCGCCACCGCGTTGGCGAGCGCCGGTGCCAGCGGCGGCAGCCCCGGCTCGCCCATGCCCTTGGGTGGGTCGTTGCTGGGCACGATGCTGACCGTCATGACCTTGGGCGCGTCGGGCATGCGCGGCATGGCCATGTCATAGAAGTTGTTCTGCTCGACGACGCCGTCCTTGAAGGTCACACGGTGGGTCGGCATCGTCGTGGCCAGGGCCATGATGGCCGCGCCCTGAACCTGGGTCTCGACCGCCTTGGGGTTGACGCACAGGTTGCAGTGCACGCCCGCATGCACTTCCTGCAGCACCGGCTGGCGATCCTTGCCTTTGCCCTTGATGCTGGCGACGACGACATAGGCGACGACCGACTCGAAACTCTCGTGCACCGCCACGCCCCAGGCCTGGCCGGGTTTGAGCTTGCGCTTGCCATAGCCGCTCTTGTCGACGGCCGCCTGCAGGGCGGCGCGATGGCGGTCGGCCTTGGCGTTGCCCTCCATCAGCTTGAGCCGGTAGGCGACCGGGTCCTGCTTGGTGGCAAACGCGATCTCGTCGACCAGGGTCTCCATGACATAGGCCGTGTGGGTGGAGCCCACCGAGCGCCACCACAGCACCGGCACGTTGACGTCCGGGTGGTGGACGCTGAGGTTCATCGGGATCTCGTAGGGATCGCGCATGCCCTCGGTCGTCGTGCCGTCCACGCCCTTCTGATAGCCAAAGCCTTCCAGCGGCGAGCCCTTCAGGATGCTCTGGCTGACGATGCGGTGCTGCCAGCCGGAGATCTTGCCCGCGGCATCGAAGCCGATCTCGGCGCGATGCACCGTCATGGGCCGGTAGTAGCCGGCCTTGACGTCATCCTCGCGGCTCCAGATCACCTTGACCGGCATGGGTTTGCCGGCCTGGGCCAGGGCCACCGCCACGGCTGCCGCCTCGCGCGGCCATTCGGTGGCGGGCGTGGCACGCCGGCCAAAGCCGCCGCCCGCCATCTGCACATTGACCTGCACCTGCTCCGGCTTGAGCCCCACCGTCTTGGCCAGGTTCATCGCATCGATGCCGGGCATCTGGGCCGCGTAATAGAAGTCGCAGCGGTCGGCCTTCAGGTCCACCGTGCAGGCCAGCGGCTCCATCTGGGCGTGGTTCAGGTAGGGGAAGACGAAGTCCGCCGTGATCTTCCTGGGCGCCTTCGCCCAGGCGCTGGCATCGGCCTGGAACTCCGGCTTGGGCGCCGGCGTGCCGGGCGTCTTGGCCAGGGCCAGGTACTGCTTGGTCAGCGCCGCGGTGTCGGGCTTGGCCACGCCACCCAGGTCCCAGTCGACCTTGAGCGCATCACGGCCCTTCTTGGCCGCCCAGTAGCCGCTGGCCACCACGGCCACACCCTGGCCGCCGCGGTCCAGCGCCACCGGCAGCACGGCCTTGACGCCCTTGACCTTGAGCGCCTCGGTCGAATCGAGCTTGGCGACCTTGCCGTTGAAGACCGGCGGCCGCTGGATGACGGCCACCGCCATGCCCGGCAGTTGCACGTCCATGCCGTAGGCCTGGGTGCCGGTGCTCTTGGCCTGGCTGACGACCAGGCCGGTGGGCTTGCCGATCAGCTTGAAGGTCTTGGGATCCTTCAACGTGACGGCCTCGGGCACCGTGCCCTTCATGGCGGCGTCGAAGAATTCGCCATAGCCGGCGCTCTTGCTGGCACCTGAAATGACACCGTTCTCGGCTTTCAGCGATGCGGCCGGCACCCCCCAGCTCTCGGCCGCGGCGGCCACCAGCATGGCCTTGGTGCGCGCACCCAGTTCGCGGTACTGCTGGTAGCTGTTCTTGACCGAGTTGGAGCCGCCGGTCAGGTGGATGCCGAACAGCGGGTCGACGTAGGCGGCCTTCTGGTCGCCGAAGCCGGTACGCACCTTGCTCCAGTCAGCCTCCAGCTCCTCGGCGCAGATCATGGCCAGGCCGGTCTCGATGCCCTGGCCCATGTCCATGCGGTTGCACAGGATGGTGGTGGTGCCGTCCTTGGCGATGGTGACGAAGGCCAGAGGCTGCTCGGTCGGCTTGGACCCGGGCTTGGGCGCCTGGGCGCTCGCCATGCCAGGCAACAGCGCCAGGCCGACGGCGCCGCCGACGGTGGTGGTGACGAAGCTGCGGCGGGAAACTCCAAGGGAGCCCGCGGTCAGTGCCTGGTCGATGCGACGGGGATTCAGCATGTCGGCCTCCTCAGGCGAGCTTGGCCGCAGCCGTGTGGATGGCCGCGCGAATGCGGGTGTAGGTGCCACAGCGGCAGAGATTGCCGGCCATGGCTTCGTCGATCTGCGCGTCACTGGGCTTTTTGTTGCCCTTGAGCAGCGCCACCGCGCTCATGACCTGGCCGCTCTGACAGTAGCCGCACTGGGCCACGTCATGCTCGACCCAGGCGGCCTGCACGGCCTGGCCGACCTTGTCGGTGGCGATGCCCTCGATGGTGGTCACCGGGCCTTGCACCGAGGAGATGGGCGTCAGGCAGGACCGCACCGGCGCCCCGGCCACGTGCATGGTGCAGGCGCCGCACTGGGCCGCCCCGCAGCCGAATTTCGTGCCGGTCAGCTGCAATTCCTCCCGCACGGCCCACAGCAGGGGCATATCGGGCTCGGCGTCCAGCGAGACGGCGCGACCGTTGACGGTCATGTTGATCATGGGATTCCTCAGGGGGGTGGGACGCGGGCGACTCTAGCCAGAAGCAGCGTCCCAGTACATCACTCAGGCATTACGCCGGGCGGGCTGAGGGGCTGAGCCAGTAAAAAGGGGCTCCGAGGAGCCCCTTGTGATCACGCCGCGCCGGTGGGGCGCGATCCATTTCACTTGAACTGGTAGCTCGCCGTGGCGTACCAGAAGCGGCCACGCGGGTCGACGAAGGAACCCGCATAGCCGGTCACGTGCGAGCCATAGCTGGACACGGCGGTGAACGGCGGGTCCTGGTCCAGCAGGTTGCGGGCGCCGACACGCAGGGCCAGCGTGGGCATGGGCTTCCAGCCTAGGCCCAGGTTCCAGCGGCTGCTGTCCTTGACCTTGTGCTCGACGAGCGGGCCGACGTTGGCCTCCACCAGGCCGGCCGATTCCGTCCAGCCCTTGACGAAGATGTTCTCCAGCGTCAGGTTCCAGTTGCCCATGTTCCAGTCCAGGCCCAGAGTGTGCTGCCACTTGGGCACCGGCTGCACGCCGGCGCCGTCGCCGGCCGTGCCCTCATAGGACACATAAGGCGTGCCCTTGCCGTTCTGCTGCTTCCATTGGTTGATGAAGCTGCCGGCGTAGCTGGCGCTCAGGCGACCCATGGAACCCAAGCTCCAGCCCGCCTTCACGTCGAGGTCGATGCCGTTGGTCTTCAGATCGCCGAGGTTCTCGACCGGGGTCTCGATGTAGCTGATGAAGCCGCTGGGCTGCAGGCGGTGGATGCGGGTGTTGTAGCGCTGGTAAAGGATCGGGTCGGACATGATGGCGTCGCCGCCGATGGTGCCGATCTGGTCCTTCTTCTGGATATGCCAGTAGTCCAGCGCGATGGACAG
Organism: Roseateles sp. P5_D6; assembly: GCF_054049415.1. NCBI lineage: Bacteria > Pseudomonadati > Pseudomonadota > Betaproteobacteria > Burkholderiales > Sphaerotilaceae > Roseateles > Roseateles sp. P5_D6. Next base: position 180,000 of record NZ_JBFUMK010000007.1, read on the forward strand.
GTCGCGCATCGGCTCGAACACCGCGCCAAAGGAATATTGGCGCGACTTCTCGGGCTTGAGCGAGGGGTCACTGGACAGGCGCACGTTGAACTGCGTTTCGCAGCGCGGGTCGCCGGCCTGGCCGGGCGGGCAGTTCGGGTCGACCAGGGAGTTGGCGGTGTTGGTGAAGGCCGTCGGGCTGTTCACGTCCCACAGCGTCGGGGCGCGGAAGCCCGTGCCGGCACTGGCGCGCAGCAGCACTTCGCGGCTGGGCTGGAAGCGCAGCGTCACGCCCGGGTTGAACGTGCCGCCGAAGTCGCTGTATTTGTCGTAGCGCGCCTTGACCGTGGCCTCCCAGCCCTTGGCGAAGGGCATCGACAGCTCACTGAACACGGCATAGATGGTGCGCGAGGCCACGGTCTTGGGCACCGTGCCTTCGCCGCCGATGTGCAGGCCCAGCTCATAGTCGGCATTCACGGCATGGTCGTCGGCCTTTTCCTTGCGCAGATCGGTGCCGACGGCCAGCATCATCGGGCCGCCGCTCATGGCCATCAGTTCGGTGCTGGCCTTGGCGTCGAAGGCATAGGTCGTGCTCTTGGAACGGCGCATCGGGCCTTCCATGCGCGCGCGGTTCAGCGCGGCCAGTCCAGCTTCATCCTGCGGGCCGAAGGGGTTGATGACCCCGGTGGCCAGTTCGGTGATGAAGCGGCCTTCGTGCAGGTAGTTGTAGTAGTCCAGCGAGCCCTTGGCCTGCGACATCGTCAGGCCGGCGTCGTAGTCCCAGCCCTGGAAGATGCCGGTGGCACCGGCCACGAAGCGGGTCTGCTCGTTCAACACGTTGTTGGTGCGCGGGCCGACCGGCACGGAACGCATCGCGATCTCGGTGAAACCGCCGCCCAGCGTGTCGAACTGCGCCGGCGTGTAGCCCAGGCTGGTCAGCAGTGCCGCCGGGAAGTATTTGCTCGAGATGGGGAAGGCGAAGGACGGGTAGGTGCCGTCGGCCTTCACATGACCCGCCGTCGAGTCAATGGGCACGGCGGCCGTGCGGCCGATGGAGTCGTTGCGTGCGTAGCTGGCCTCGAAGAAGACCTGCGAATCACCGCCCGTGTCCAGCGTCAACCGACCGAAGGCATCGGCCTTCTTGGAGTCGGGCAGGTTCTCCTGCATGGCCGGGTAGATGAAGCGGCAGCGCTTGATCGGCGTGCCGTTGGGGGTCGTCGCGGTCAGCGTCTGGATGGTGTTGAAGTTGGGGTCGCAGGGGCTGAAGTTGGTACCCGCGTTGGCATAGGCGCCCGGCGTGATGTTGAAGTCGACGAGGCGACCTGGGAAGGAGCGGCCCGAGGTGGGGGGATCAGAGCCGGGGATCTCGTCGATGCCGCGCAGATACCACTTCTGGTCGAGGGAGCTGACCTTGGTCTGCTTCTTGACGTTGCCGGTCACGAGCAGGTTGTAGCCATCGGTCTTGAGGCCGCCCATGCCGAAGGCGATGGAGGCGCTCGTCTCCTTGCCGCCAATGCTCTTCTCGGGTGCGCCGTACTTCAGCGTGACGGCGCCCTTGTCGTAGTCCTTGCGGGTGATGAAGTTGATGACGCCGCCGACGGCGTCGGTGCCATACACGGCCGAGGCGCCGTCACGCAGCACCTCGATGCGGTCGATGGCCGCGAAAGGGATGCTGTTCAGGTCCACCGACGAATTGCCGCCGATGGAGCCGAAGGCGAAGTTGGCCAGGCGCCGGCCATTGAGCAGCACCAGCGTCGAGTTGGGGCCCAGGCCGCGCAGGTTGGCGAAACTCTGGGAATAGCCGGCGCCCTGCGTGGTGTCCGACTGCACGGCGGTGTTGGCACCGATGCGGCGCAGGATGTCCTCGACGTTGGTGGCGCCGGTCTTCTCGATCTGGTCGCGCGTCATCACCGACACGGGCAGGGCCGTCTCGGATTCAACCCGCTTGATCGACGAGCCGGTGATGGTGATGCGCTCGAGCTGCTGCTGTTGGGCCGGTGCGTTCTGCGCAGCGGCCGAGCCGGCGATACCGGCGGCCAGCAAGGCCAGCGCCAGTCGGGTGTGGCGGTGTTGCATGGAAGCTCACTCCTGTCAGTTGGGGCCTTGTGAAGGGTCGCCCCCGACCCCCGCCGCGGCGCGGCTTGTTGCCCTCATGCAAAGAAGTGTTGAGCCGCAGTTCATGGCTCCTCCCCTGCGGGAAGTCAGGCTGTGGCGCATTCACAGCACTGCGAATTAGGGCCTGACTTCCTTCACGTCCGCGGCCGGCGCCGCAAGGCTCAGACTCGCGCGTACTTGGCCAGGGCCTGCAGCAGCGCTGCGAGGCTGATGGGCTTGGTCAGGTGCGCGTCGCAACCCGCCGCCAGGGACTGCTGCACATCGGTGTCGAACGCGTTCGCCGTCAGCGCGACGATGGGCGTGCGCTGCCTGCCCTCGGCAGCTTCGATGGCCCGCCATTGCCGAGTGGCCGACAGCCCGTCCAGCCCGGGCATCAGCATGTCCATCAGCACGAGGTCGAAATCACCCTCGCCCGTGCCCTCACGCAGTGCGGCCAGGGCCTGCTCGCCGTCGCGCGCCCGCGTGATGCGGTGGCCCAGGGGCTGCAGCATGCCCTCGATGACGAGCACGTTGACGTCGTTGTCCTCGGCCAGCAGCAGCTCAAGCGGACGGCTCGGCGCCATGCGTTCAGCGCGCGTCTCTGCCGGGTCGGCATGCGGCGGTTGCGAGTCGGGCAGATCCAGCCGCACCTCGAAGCAGCTGCCCTCGCCTACACGGCTGTGCACGCTGAYATCGCCGCCCATCAGCCGCGCCAGCCTGCGCGTGATGGCCAGGCCCAGGCCGGTGCCGCCAAATTCCTGCGCGATGGTCGCGTCCGCCTGGGCGAAGGGTTGGAAGATGCGCTCCAACCCGTCGGGTGCAATGCCGATGCCGGTGTCCTGCACGCTGATCAGCACCTGGCCCTGGGTGCTGCGCGACAGCTCGACCGTCACGCCGCCCGTCTTGGTGAATTTGATGGCGTTGCCAACCAGGTTGGTGACGATCTGCGCGACACGCTGCTGGTCGCCCAGCACCCAGCCCGCCGCTTCGGTGCGCGCGAACACGCGCAGCCACAGGCCCTGGCTCTGGGCGCGCTCGCGCAGCAGCTCCAATTGCAACTCGACGAGGTCGATCAGATTGAAGGGATGCGAGGCCAGCTCCAGCCGGCCGCTCTCGATGCGGGCGTTGTCGAGCAGGTCGTTGATGAGGGCGAACACCTGGCGACCGGCATGGCCCAGCACCTCGACGTAATGGGCCTGATCCGGCTTGAGCGGCGAGCGCGCGAGGATGTCGGAGAAGCCCAGCACGGCGTTCATCGGCGTGCGCATCTCGTGGCTGACCTGGGCCAGCAGCTCGGTCTTGGCGCGGCTGCGCGCGTCGGCCAACTCGCGCTCGCGGGTCAGCTCGCGCTCCCGCTCACGGGCATGGCGCTCGTGCTCGACGGCTGTCAGCAGCAGGGCCAGCGCGAGCAGGTAGAAGCCGGGCGCGAGCGTCGGCAGCGTACCGGCCCACGCGGCACTCCATGACGCGAACAGCAGCGCCGCCATCGCGATGCCTGCCGCCAGCGCCTGGCGACGCAACAGCAGGGGCAACGCACCCAGGGCGAACAACAGTGCATCCACAGCCCACACGCCCGCACCGCGCTCGCGCAGCAGCGCCAGCGGCTCGGCGCCCAGGGCTTCGAAGACGGCAGCGTTCAGCGCCGTCCCCGACAACCGGCCCTGGGGCGTCATGACCTCGTCGGCAAAGAAGGCACTGCTGCCGACGAAGACGCTGCGGCCGGCGAGCAACCGGGCCAGCTCGGCGTCCTCGCTCTCGCCCAGGGCCGCGCGCATCAGGCGCTGCCAGGACACGCGCGGTGGCTCGCCGCCGCCCAACGGCAGGCGCAGGCGCAGCTGGCCGGCCTCGTCCACAGGCCAGCGGCGCGCGCCCGCGACAAGCTCGTCACCCTCGCGCCGCCAGCCAAGCGCACCGTCGGCGCGCAGCCGCGCAGCGAAGGCCAGGCTGGGCAGGCTGCGCCCCTGCACGCGATGCAACAACGGCAGGCGGCGCAGCAGCCCGTCGTCGTCCAGAGCCACCGAAATGACTCCCAGGCTGGCGGGCTCGGCGAGCGCGTCCAGCAGTGCATCGGCCGGCGCCGTCAGCGCATCCCAGTCCAGGCCTGGCGCATGGGCCGCGCCCAGGCGGGTCAGCGCGCGCTGCTCGGCCGCACTGGCTGGCGCGAGTTCGACGCCGGCGCGCTGGCGCGTCGCCAGGCCGGCAGCCGCGAGCACCGTCGGCGGGCCGGCGGCCAAGGTCTGCGCCAGCCGTGTATCGCCTTCGCGCGGGCCGGCGAAGACGATGTCGACGACGACGAGGCGGGCACCGGCCTGGCCGAGGTAGTCCAGCATCAGCGCATAGACCTCGCGCGAGTAGGGCCACTCGCCCAGGGGCTGGCGCAGCACAAGCAGCGAGGCGTCGTCGATGTCGACGATGACGCTGGTGGGTGGCGGTGCCGCGGGCGCGGCGGCACGCAGCAACAGGTCGCCGATGGCGCGGTCGATACGCGGCTGCGCGCCGGTCAGGCTCAGCAGCGCCCAGAGCAGCAGTGCTCCGGGCAGGGCGAGCCAGGGCCAGCGTTTCAAAGGACGGGGATCAGCAGCAAGGGCAGCAGCCACAGCCAGCGCGGATAGGGCTGCTCGATCATCTGCGTCTGGCCCCAGGGGCTTGCCGCGCCGGCGGCGTTGAAGGCCTTGGCGCGCAAGAAGTACTTGCCCGGCGATGGCTTCGGGATCGCGAGCTCGGGCTTGTCCGTTGCAAAGCGCTGCACGTCCGCGCCGTCAAAGGTCTCGGTCTTGGACCATTCCAGTTCGTAGCGCGCGACATCCGGGTCGGCGCGCCAGCGCAGCTTCAACCGGTCGCCGCTGACCTCCGGCTCGGCCGGCGGTGGCGCGGGCGGCGGCGGCCTGATCTCGAAGGTCTGCGGGTCGCCGAATGGCCCGGCACGGCCGCTCGCTTCGACGGAGGCGATGCGCCAGTGATAGAGACCATCAGGCAATCGGGCGTCGTAGTTCGCGCCGTCAATGGGTGAGGGTTGCAGGACCAGGTCCTTGAAGCCGGCATCCCGCGCGATCTGCAGGCGCACATTCGGCGCCACCGTGTTGCGCGTCCAGGCGAAGGCCGTGCCACCGGCGTAGCTGACGGCACCGGGCGCAGGCGCCTGGATGAAGGGCGGCTCGGGCCGGGCCAGCAGGCGGATGCTTGCATCGGCAGCGGCGCCCTCCTGGCCGCGCGCGTCGATGGCGCGCACGCGCAGCGTGTAGTCGCCGTCGGCCAGCTCGCGCACCTCGGGCCAGGTGACGGCCGGCTCGCCCACGACGTCATCCAGCAGCAGGCGGTCGAAGTCACCGCCAACGTACAGCTGCACCCGCCAGGTGGCGGCGCCGGCCGGACCGCCCACCCAGGCCAGGTGCAGCGGCAGCCGCTCCGTCACGGGCACCAGGCCACTCAGATCGGGCGCCGGCAGCAGCGGCGCGACGCTGCGCGCTGCCCCGTCGGCGAGCAGGCCCTGGCCGCTCGCCACGTCGGGGCCCAGGCCACCGGCATGCACGGCGCCGGACAGCACCTGCATGCGGCTCTGCGAACCCGCCGTCTGCACGCGGAACTCGGTGCCGCGCACGCCCAGGTTCACATGCGGCGTGCGCACTTCGTACAGCGGCACGCGCTGTGCGTTGGGCGTCACGCGGCTGTCCGCACCGCCCTGCTGCACGCCGATGCGCACCGCGGGGATGGCGCCGCGGCCCAGCACCAGCAGTTGGTCCAGCGTGATGTCGCTGTCGGGCGGGATCAGCAGCCGCGAGCCATCGGCGAAACGCAGGCTGGCGCTGGACTGAGCGCCGGTCTTGATGCGGTCCCCGCCTTGCAGCGTCGTGCCGGCGGTGAGGGCTTCGCTCGCCGCACCACGCTGGCGCGTGACCTGGCCGCGCGCGAACACGGCCTCGGCGACGCTGGCCTCGCGACGCAGCCAGGCAACGGGCATGCGCAGGGTCGAGCCGGGCATCAGCCGCAGCGGGTCAGGCACGCGGTTGAGCTTTTGCAGGTCGCGCCAGGTCTTGGGCGGCGCCAGCCAGGCGTCGGTCAGTGTGATCAGCGTGTCACCGGGCTGGATGCGGTAGCGCCAGTCGGCGTCGGCCGCCTCCGTCTGCGCAGGCGCCTCGGCGCAGGCCAGCAGCAACAGGCCCATGGCGAGCCAGATTCTCATTGCACTCATCGGCGCCTCCCTTCCCTCGCAGGAGCTTGGATCCTAGCGATGCCTGAGAATGCCGAACACAGGAGGAGTGTGCGCAATGCTCACGATTTCGGGCTTCATCGGCTGGCTGCGCCGCCATCGCATCGCCTGCTTCGGCGTCATGGTGTTGAGCTTCGTCGCTTTCGGGCTGCTGACGCTGGATCTCGTGCGGCTGGTGAGTGCCAACGCGGCCCTGCTGTCGGACTACGGCTGGCAAGGGCTGCAGGACGGCGGCCTGCGCCAGCTGCTGGAGCTGCTTGTCAACACCCTCGCAGCAATGGCGGCCTGGCTGCTGTTCAAGGTCTGCGAGACGGTGCTCGTGCAGTCCTGGACCCGTTAGGCCCCGGCCAGCGCCTCTTGAAGCTGGCCACGCAGCCGGCGCAGCCGCTGCAGCTCCTGGTCGGGTGCCTGCAGCGCCGGCCACAGCAGTGCAACGAGATCGCGGGCGCTGGCCTCCACGTCGATCTGGCGGCCGGTGATGACCACCTCCCACAACATGTGCTCCATCGGCCCGAACACCAGCGAGCGCAGCAGGCGCAGCGGGATGTCGCGCCGCACCTCGCCGGCCTCCTGGCCGCGCGCCAGCAGCTCCATCAGCGGCGCGGTGTAGCGCCGCTGCAGCTCGACGAAGCCTTCGCCCAGGTCCTGGCCCTTGGTTCTGCCTTCCGACAGCACCAGCGCGCACAGCCCCGTGCCCTGGATCAGGAACAGGCGCAGATGCGTCAGCACGACGAACTCCAGCTGCTCGCGCACCGAAGCCTGGCGCGGCAGGCCAGCCTCGATGGCGGCGATGATCTCGTCGTACCAGTCCTGGATGACGCGCATGCAGAGCTCGCGCTTGCCGCGGAAATAGGTGAAGACGGTGGCCTCCGAGATGGCCAGGCGCTGGGCGATCTCGGTCGTCGTCGCGCGCTCGTAGCCGCGCTCGGCGAACACCTCGCGGCCCACGCGCAGGATGTCGCGCACGCGCTGCTCGGCCTTGGGGCCTGCGGGGGATCTGCGCTGGGGCGTGACGGCGACGGTGGTCATCGAGGTCGCATTCTGCGCAATTCTTGAGTAACACTCAAGTCGGCATTGCATCCGTGTTCACCCTGGATTATTCTGGCGCCCCTCACGCGGCTCACGAGGCCGTCAATCAATAAGTTGAGCCCTGCTTAGTCATTGACTCGAGCATGGGTTCGCGGAGACACCATGCCGGTCCTCAATACCCAGCTCAACCCCCGCTCGGCCGACTTCAAGGCCAATGCGGACGCGATGCGCGGCCTCATTGACGACCTGAACGCCAAGCTCGCCAAGATCGCCCAGGGCGGCGGCGACGCCGCGCGCGCCAAGCACACGGCCCGCGGCAAGCTGCTGCCGCGCGACCGCGTCGAGATGCTGCTCGACCCGGGCACGCCCTTCCTGGAACTGGCGCCGCTGGCGGGCCTGAACCTGTATGACAACGCGGCGCCCGGCGGCGGCGTGGTGGCTGGCATCGGCCGCGTGTCGGGCGTGGAATGCGTTGTCGTCTGCAATGACGCAACCGTGAAGGGCGGCACCTACTACCCGATCACCGTCAAGAAGCATCTGCGCGCGCAGGAGATCGCCCAGCAGAACCGCCTGCCCTGCATCTACCTGGTAGACWSSGGCGGCGCCAACCTGCCGAATCAGGACGAAGTGTTCCCCGACCGCGACCATTTCGGCCGGATCTTCTTCAACCAGGCCAATCTGTCCGCCGAAGGCATTCCGCAGATCGCCGTCGTCATGGGGTCCTGCACGGCGGGCGGCGCCTACGTGCCGGCGATGAGCGACGAGACCATCATCGTCAAGAACCAGGGCACCATCTTCCTGGGCGGCCCGCCGCTGGTGAAGGCCGCCACCGGCGAGGTGGTCACGGCTGAGGACCTGGGCGGTGGCGACGTGCACACGCGCCTTTCGGGCGTGGCCGACCACCTGGCCAACAACGACACGCATGCGCTGGCCATCGCACGGCAGTCCGTCGCACGGCTGAACTGGACCAAGGCGAGCCCACTGGCGATGCAGGAACCGAAGGCGCCGGCGCACGACCCCGCCGAGCTGCACGGCGTGATTCCCACCGACACCCGCAAGCCCTTCGACATCCGCGAGATCATTGCCCGCATCGTCGACGGCTCGGAGTTCGACGAGTTCAAGGCCCGCTACGGCGCAACCCTCGTCTGCGGCTTTGCGCACATCGAGGGCATGCCGGTGGGCATCGTCGCCAACAACGGCATCCTGTTCGCCGAGAGCGCCAACAAGGGCGCGCACTTCATCGAGCTGTGCTGCCAGCGCAAGATCCCGCTGGTCTTCCTGCAGAACATCACCGGCTTCATGGTGGGCCGCAAGTACGAGAACGACGGCATCGCCCGCGCCGGCGCCAAGATGGTGACGGCCGTGGCCTGCGCCCAGGTGCCCAAGTTCACCGTCATCATTGGCGGCAGCTTCGGCGCCGGCAACTACGGCATGTGCGGCCGCGCCTACAGCCCGCGCTTCCTGTGGATGTGGCCCAACGCGCGCATCTCGGTGATGGGCGGCGAGCAGGCCGCCAGCGTGCTGTCCACCATCCGCCGCGACGCCATCGAAGCCAAGGGCGGCACCTGGAGCGCCGACGAGGAAGAAGCCTTCAAGGCGCCGCTGCGCCAGCAGTACGAAGACCAGGGCCACCCGTACTACGCCTCCGCGCGGCTGTGGGACGACGGCGTCATCGACCCGGCCGACACGCGCCGCGTGCTGGCGCTGGGGCTGTCGGCGTCGCTGAATGCGCCCATCCCTGAGACGAAGTTCGGCGTGTTCCGGATGTGATGACCCCACGCCTGCGCTCCACGCTGACCTCGCTGCTGGTCAGCCTTACCGTTGCTGCCAACGCCGCCACGCAGGAAGACCTGCGGCGCGTGGACGCCGCGCTGCGCCATGCCGCGTCGCCGTGGTGCGGCCGTCTGGCTGAAATCGACGCGCAGGGCCAGCGCCGCTGCACCGTGTCCTTCGAGAGCGTGGGGCCGATCGGCGCAGGCAACGCGTTCGCGGTGTTCGACATGACCCGCATCTCCGATGAGTTGCTGGCCGTGCTGTCTGAGGACGAACTCGCCGCAGCGATGGGCCATGAGCTGGCGCACGTGGTGTTGGGTCACGGCATCTTCAGGATGCGCCGGCAGATCGCCAAAGCCCCAGACGAGGGGCACGCGATGATGCTGTCGCTCAGTGAACAGTTCGGTATCGAGCCCCACGCAGACACTCCTCAAGACCTGCGCGCCCAGGAGCTGGACGCCGACACGCTCGGCCTGGTCTTTGCCGGCTTGGCGGGGTACGACGTGCATCGCGGCGCGGCACTCTGGCGCACGGCCAGTCAACGCATTCCCGGCATGAAGTCGCATGGCGGGCCCACCCACCCCGACAACGCACGCCGACATGCCAACGCGGCCCAGGTGGCACGCAGCTTCTGCCGGGCGGCCGCCGCATCGCAGCCGCCCTGGCCCGCCACTGAACGGCTGCTGCCTCGCTACGAGCTGTCGCGCGATGAAGCCGCGCGTCAGCTCGATCCGGCCCTGCTCAGCCGCGCCTGCGGCAAGCCCAACCCAGCCCGAATGCTGAAGGGATGACGAGATGGTCACCATCCGCCCGCTGAGCAGCAATGACTGCATGCAAACGCTCACCACGCTGCTGCACCTGTCCTACGCCAGCCTCGCGGCCCAAGGCTGGAACTTCACCGCCGTTGACCAGAGCGTCGACGTGACGCGTGAACGCCTGGCCGGCGCCCAGGGCTTCGTCGCCGAACGGGACGGCCGCTTCGTCGGCACGGTCGCCGTGCGCGGCCCCATGCCTGCCGGCGAGGCCTACATCGCCGACCCACCGCCGCCGCTGTACACGACGGCTGGCACGGCCATCCTGTCCCAGCTGGCCGTCCACCCGGACTGCCGTGGCCAGGGCATCGCCGAGCGATTGATGGATGCCGCCGAGGCCTGGGCCTGCGAACAAGGTTTCGCCCGGCTCGCGCTGGACACCGCCGAGCCCGCCGTCGCGCTGCGCCGCCGCTACGAGCGCCGCGGCTACATCACCGTCGGCGGCGTGCAGTGGCAGGGCAAGACGTATGGATCCGTGCTGATGAGCAAGGCGCTTGGCGAGGCCGGCCGGACAATCCCGCACGGAAGAACACTGCCATGAACACCTGCCTGACCGTCATGATCACGGGCCATGTCGCCCGCGTCACGCTGAACCGCCCCGAGGTTCGCAACGCCTTCAACGAGGTGTTGATCGCCGAGCTGACCGCTGCCTTCACCGAGCTGGGCCAGCGTGCCGACCTGCGCGCCATCGTGCTGGCCGCCGAGGGCAAGGCCTTCTGCGCCGGCGCCGACCTGAACTGGATGAAGGCGATGGCTGGCTACTCCTGGGACGAGAACCATGCCGATGCCACCAAGCTGGCCGACATGCTGTGGGCGATCTACTCGTGCCCGGTGCCAGTCATCGCACGCGTGCAGGGCGACGTCTACGCCGGAGGCGTGGGCCTGGTCGCCTGCGCCGACATCGTCGTCGCTGTGGATGCGGCGGGCTTCTGCTTGTCGGAGGCCAAGCTGGGCTTGCTACCAGCCACCATCGGCCCCTACGTCGTCCGGGCCTTAGGCGAGCAGGCCTCGCGGCGCTACTTCGTGACGGCGGAGCGCTTCACCGCTGGCGAAGCCAAAGTGCTGGGCCTCGTGCACGAGATCGTTGCGGCCGATGCACTGGACGCCAAAGTGGACGAACTGGTCGCCGCCGTCACCGCCAACGGCCCCGCCGCCGCGCGCGCTTGCAAGCAGCTCGTCAAAGACGTGGCCAGCCGCGAGATCACACCTGAACTGCGCGACAACACCGCGCGCCGTATCGCGGACATCCGCGCCAGCGCCGAAGGGCGGGAGGGCGTGCAGAGCTTCCTGAGCAAGTCCAAGCCCTCCTGGCTGGCGAGCTGACGGCTGAGGCCCGCCATGACGATCCTCAACTACAGCTTCTCGTTGACGCAGCCGTCAGCGCCAACGGCTGCGGCCAAGCACTCATACGACGACTCGGAATTCCTGCTCGACCTGGCGCACAAGTGGCGCCAGATCCCGACCGACGAAGACGACGGGCTGAACTTCCAATCGGACGCTGACGGCGCCGCCATCATCATCTCCGCAGACTTCTTCGACATCCCCGACGCCAAGGCCCAGCTCTTCGCCGAGAAGTGCCTCAGCAGCCGCATCGAGGCCATTCAATCGGCCAGCCAGGGGCCCGTGCAGGTGCTGCAGCGGGCCATCAAGCCGCACGCCGGCGGCGTCGGGCTGGAGATGTCTTTCGCGGCGCACGCCGAAGGGGAAGCTGTGCACCTCTACCTGGGCTATGTGACCTCGCGCAAGATCCTGAACTTCTCCATGGTCTGCCAGCCCGGCAAACACGAGGCTGTGGCCTTGTTCAACGCGACGGTGCCGGGCTTCCGGCCGCGCCTGCCCTGATGCCCCAGCTCGACGCCATCCAGTTGCTCGCCCTCGCCGCTGCCCTCGGCTGGGCCAGCGGCCTGCGCCTTTACCTGACGGTGCTGCTCGTCGGCATTGCCGGGCACTGGGGCTGGATCGCGCTGCCACCCGGGCTGCAGGTGCTGGCGTCGCCACTGGTGATGAGCTGCGCCGCGGCGCTGGCATTCGTCGAGTTCCTGGCCGACAAAATCCCCCTCGTCGACAGCGCCTGGGACGCGCTGCACACGCTGATCCGCATCCCCGCCGGCGCGGCGCTCGTGGCCGGACTCGTCAGTGGCTGGGCGGGCGACCATGGCCAGGCCTGGGCTGTCGTTGCAGCGCTGTTCGGCGGTGGCCTCGCGGCTGTGGCGCACACGGCCAAAGCCAGCACGCGCGCGGCGGCCAACACGTCGCCCGAGCCGTTCTCCAACATCGGCTTGTCGCTGATGGGCGATGTGGCCGTGCCGACCATGCTGTGGCTGGCCTGGGCGCACCCTTTCATCTTCTTCCCGCTGCTCGTCCTGGCCCTTGCCGTCATGGGCGCGCTGATCTGGCTGTGCTTCAAGTTCCTGCGCGCGCTGCTCAAGCGCGTGCGCCGCCCCTCTCCCGCATGACCTCTCCCTCCGATCTCGCCGCACGCAGCCGCGCCGCCGTCTGGCACCCCTGCACGCAGATGGCGCGCCTGGCCGACGTGCCGCCCCTGCCCATCGCCCGCGGCGATGGCCCCTGGCTGTTCGACACCGACGGCCGGCGCTATTTCGACGCCAACTCGTCCTGGTGGGTCAACCTGTTCGGCCATAGCGACAAGCCGCTTCACGACGCCATCAAGGCCCAGCTCGACACGCTGCCCCATGTGATGCTGGCCGGCTGCACCCACGAACCCGCCGTGCGCCTGGCCGAACGGCTGTCGGCCCGCACCGGCGGCGCGCTGGGCCACGCCTTCTTCGGCAGCGATGGCGCCAGCGCCGTCGAGATCGCGCTGAAGCAGAGCTTCCTCTCATTCAAGAACCGCGGCCGGCCCGAGAAGCGCGAGTTCGTCTGCCTGAAGAACAGCTATCACGGCGAAACGCTGGGCGCTTTGAGCGTGACCGATGTGCAGGTCTTCCGCGACGCCTACGACCCGCTGCTGATGCGCGCCCACATCGTCGCGTCGCCGGATGGGCGCCTGGGCAACGAGGCCGAGGCTTTGGAAGCCATGCGCGCGTTGCTGGCCGAGCGCCATGACCAGATCGCTGCCGTCATCGTCGAGCCGCTGATCCAGGGGGCGGCGGGCATGGTCATGTACGCGCCGGCCTATCTGAAGGGCCTGCGCGAGCTGACGCACGAGTTCGGCGTCCACCTGATCGCCGACGAAATCGCCGTGGGCTGCGGCCGCACCGGCACGTTCTTCGCGTGGGAGCAAACCGGTGCCGATTGGCCCGACTTCATCCTGCTCAGCAAGGGCATCACCGGCGGCACGCTGCCGCTGTCGCTGGTGCTGACGACCGACGACGTCTTCGCCGCCTTCTGGAGCGAGGACGTCACGCGCGGCTTCCTGCACTCGCATTCCTACACCGGCAACCCGCTGGCCTGTGCGGCCGCGAATGCGGTGCTGGACCGCTTCGACGCCGGCCAGCTCGACGACAACCGCGCCCAGGCCGAACGGCTGACCCGCGCTTTCGCGCCACTGGCCCCGCGCGTGACCCATTTGCGCCAACGCGGCATGATCCTGGCCTTCGATGTGCCGCAAGCGCCACCACGCTTCGCGGAAGCCTTCCACCTGAAGGCGCGCGAGCACGAACTGCTGATCCGCCCGATCGGCAACACCGTCTACCTGATGCCACCCTACCTGATCGACGATGCGACTGCGGCCTTTTTGGCCCAGGCCGTGACGGCGACCTTGAACGATGTCCTTGCTTGATCACCTCCAGGCCAAGCTCCACGCGATTGCCGCGCAGAGCCTGACCCGCACGCTGCGCCGCGCCGACAACGGCACCGCACCCCGCCAGACCATCAACGGCCGGCCACTGCTGATGTTCTGCTCCAACGATTACCTGGGCCTGGCCGCCGAGCCCGCCATCGCCGAGGCGATTGCCGAAGGCGCGCGGCTGTGGGGCGGCGGCTCGGGTGCTTCGCCGCTCGTCAGCGGCCACAGCGCCGCTCACGAGGCCGTCACCGACACGCTTGCGCGCTGGTACGCGCCGCACATCCCGCAGGCGCGAGCCATCGGCTTCTGCACGGGCTATATGGCCAACCTGGCCGTTGTGACAGCCCTGGGCGACGAGCACACCGAGATCTTCTCGGAGCAGCTGAATCACGCCTCGCTGATCGACGCCGCACGACTGGCCAAGGCCCAGGTCACGCGCTACGGCCATGCCGACGTGGCCGGCCTGCGCACGCTGCTGGCGGCCAGCACCGCCAAGGTCAAGCTCATCGTCACCGACGCCGTGTTCAGCATGGACGGCGACCTGGCGCCGCTGCCGGCGCTGCTGGCCCTCGCCAACGAGTTCGACGCCTGGCTCATCGTCGACGATGCCCACGGCTTTGGCGTGCTGGGCGAAAAGGGCCGCGGCTCGCTGGAGCACTTCGGGTTGCACAGCGAACGCCTGATCCTCGTCGGCACACTGGGCAAGGCCGCCGGCCTCGCCGGCGCCTTCGTCGCGGCCCACGCCACCATCGTCGACTACCTGCTGCAGGCCGCGCGCAACTTCATCTTCTCGACCGCCTCCCCGCCGGCCGTAGAACATGCGCTGCTGACCAGCTTCGAGTTGATTGAAGGGCCGCTCGGTGCCGCCCGCCGTGCCAACCTCGTCGCGCTGCAAGCCCAGTTGCGCGACGGCCTGCTGGCGCTGATCGACCAGCACCCGCGCCTGGGCTGGTCGCTGACCGATTCGGCCACGCCCATCCAGCCGCTGATCGTCGGCGGCAATGCCGAGGTCATGGCCCTGGCCGCTGCACTGGAGAGCGCCGGCCTGCGCGTGCCCGGCATCCGCCCGCCCACCGTCGCCGCGGGCACGGCGCGGCTGCGCATCACGCTGTGCGGCACGCACACCGCTGCCGACGTGGACGCGCTGCTGACTGCACTGCAGCGCGCCGCGGCGGCTCAGGAGCAGGCCGCATGACCGCCCTGAGAAGAGGTTTCTTCATCACCGGCACCGACACCGAGATCGGCAAGACCGCCGTCACGGCCGGCCTGGCCCACGCCTTCGCGCAGACCGGCCGGCGCGTCGCCGCGCTCAAGCCCATCTCGGCCGGACAGGACTTCATCGGCGGCCACTGGCTCAACGACGACGTCGAGCGCCTGCGCGCCGCCGGCAACCTGGACCTCACGTCGGCCGAAGTCGGCGCGCTGCAGTTGCGCACCGCCTGCGCACCCCATATCGCCGCCCGCATCGAGAGCGAGGCCATCGCCCGCGAGCCCGTGCTGCACGCGCTGCGCACGGTCGCCTTCCGCGCAGACGTCGCCCTCATCGAAGGCGTGGGCGGTTTTCGCGTGCCGCTCAACGACGAGTGGGACACGGCCGACCTGGCCACTGACCTGGGCCTGCCGGTCATCCTCGTCGTCGGCCTGCGCCTGGGCTGCATCAACCACGCGCTGCTGACAGCCGAGGCGGTGCGCGCACGCGGCCTCACGCTGGCCGCCTGGGTGGCCAACACGGTGGATGAGCGTCAGCCTCACGTCACCGACAATCTGCAAGCTCTGCAGCGCGGCCTTGCCGCCCCCTGCCTCGGCCATGTGCCGCGCCTGGCCCACGCCGACCACGCCACGATGGCACGCCATCTGTCGCTCGAACCTCTGCTCGAACACCTCCCAGCATGAACCAGATCCAGACCCTCACCCCCACCTCCGACGCCGACCGCCGCCAGGCCAAGCCCTGGACCGTGAGCGAGATTGCGGCGCTGTTCGAGCTGCCCTTCAACGACCTGCTGTTCCGCGCCCAGCAGGTCCACCGCGAGCACTTCGACGCCAACGCGGTACAACTCTCGACGCTGCTGTCCATCAAGACCGGCGGCTGCGAGGAGGACTGCGCCTACTGCCCGCAGTCGGCCCACTTCGACACCGGCCTGAAGGCCGAGAAGCTGATCCCGCTGGAAGAGGTCATGGAAGCCGCCCGCGCGGCCAAGCAGAACGGCGCGACGCGCTTCTGCATGGGCGCCGCCTGGCGCAGCCCCAAGCCGCGCCACCTGGACGCCATCGGCGAGATGATTGCCGAGGTCAAGGCCCTGGGCCTGGAGACCTGCCTGACCGCCGGCATGCTGGAAGACGGCCAGGCCGAGCAGCTGAAAAGTGCCGGCCTGGACTACTACAACCACAACCTCGACACCGCGCCCGAGTTCTACGGCCAGATCATCACGACGCGCACCTACCAGGACCGCCTGGACACGCTCGAGCGCGTGCGCCAGCAGGGGCTCAAGGTCTGCAGCGGCGGCATCGTCGGCATGGGCGAGACGCGCCGCCAGCGCGCCGGCCTGATCGCCCAGCTCGCCAACCTCGACCCTTACCCCGAGAGCGTGCCCATCAACAACCTCGTGCAGGTCGAAGGCACGCCGCTGGCCGGCACCGCGCCGCTGGATCCGCTGGAGTTCATCCGCACGATTGCCGTCGCCCGCATCACCATGCCGCGCGCCATGGTGCGCCTGTCCGCCGGCCGCGAGCAGATGCCCGAGACGATGCAGGCGTTGTGCTTCCTGGCCGGCGCCAACTCCATGTTCTACGGCGACAAGCTGCTGACGACGAGCAACCCGCAGGCCGAGAAGGATCGTGCGTTGCTGGAGCGGCTGGGCATGCGCTGTTCGACGGAAGCCGAGCTGACGCCGTCGGACGCCGCGGCCAAGGTACAGGTCTGCACGCACTGACATGAAGCAAGCCCTCCTGCTGATTGCCGTCCTCGCGCTGTCCGGCTGCGCCTTTGTCTACGACCAGGTGCAGGACATCGCGCAGACCCAGTGCGCCGGCAATGGCAACGCGCAAGACCGTCGCGCCTGCGAGAAGCGCAACGCACCGGCCTATGACGATTACGAGGCCCGCCGCAAGCGGCTGCAGGAAGGTAACAAGCCGGGCTGACCGCCCTCGCCTGTTTACCTTGCCTCAGCGCCAGTGATCCTGGCCCCGCCTGAACAACCGTGTAGAAGGTTCACGAGACCGGAGACAAGAAGAGATGTTCAAGAAAATCCTGATCGCCAACCTCGGTGCTCGCGCCGAAGGCGCGGTCGCGCCAGCGACAAATTGCGTGCTGGTCGGCGTAGCCGGACAGGCAGGCGAGTTCACCCCGGGAGCGCGCCATGTTTAAGAAGATCCTCATCGCCAACCGGGGTGAAATTGCCTGTCGAGTTGCGGCCACGGCCAAGCGCCTCGGCATTCAAACCGTGGCCGTCTACTCAGACGCTGACCGCGACGCACGGCACGTGCAGGCCTGTGACGAAGCCGTCCACATCGGCGGCCCGGCGCCGCGCGACTCCTACCTGCAGTGGCAGCGCATCCTCGAAGCTGCCAAGGCGACCGGCGCGCAAGCAGTCCACCCAGGCTACGGCTTCCTGAGCGAGAACGAAGCCTTCGCCCAGGCCTGCGCCGACGCCGGCCTCGTCTTCATCGGCCCGCCGCCCAGCGCCATCCTCGCGATGGGCCTGAAGGCCGAGTCAAAGCGGTTGATGGAAGCGGCCAACGTGCCGCTGGTGCCGGGCTACCACGGCGCCGACCAGGACCCGGCGCTGCTGAAGCGCGAAGCCGGCCGCATCGGTTACCCGGTGCTCATCAAGGCCAGCGCCGGCGGCGGTGGCAAGGGCATGCGCGCGGTCTACAACGCCGACGACTTCGACGCGGCGCTGGCCTCGTGCAAGCGCGAGGCCATCAACAGCTTTGGCGACGACGCGGTGCTGATCGAGCGCTATGTGCAGAAGCCCCGCCACATCGAGATCCAGGTCTTCGGCGACTCGCACGGCGACTGCGTGTATCTCTTCGAGCGCGACTGCTCCGTGCAGCGCCGCCACCAGAAGGTGCTGGAGGAAGCCCCAGCCCCCGGCATGACGCCAGAGCGCCGTGCGCAGATGGGCGAGGCCGCCGTGGCCGCTGCGAAGGCCGTCGGCTATGTCGGTGCCGGCACCGTGGAGTTCATCGCCGAGCAGGACGGCCGCTTCTATTTCATGGAGATGAACACACGGCTGCAGGTCGAGCATCCGGTGACGGAAGCGATCACGGGCCAGGATCTGGTCGAGTGGCAATTGCGCGTGGCCTCGGGCGAGCCCCTGCCGCTGAAGCAACACGAGCTGCGCATGCACGGCCATGCCATCGAAGCGCGCATCTGCGCCGAGAACCCGGACGCCGGTTTCCTGCCCGCCACGGGCAGGCTGGACGTGGCACGCTGGCCCGAGCATGTGGCTTTCCAGCGAGGCAACGTGCGCATCGACGCCGGCGTGCGCGAAGGTGATGCGATCAGCCCCTTCTACGACTCGATGATCGCCAAGCTCATCGTCTGGGGCGAGGACCGCGCGCAGGCGCTGGCCCGCCTGGACCTGGCGCTGCGCGACACGCACATCGTTGGCCTGCACACCAACGTCGCCTTCCTGCGCCGCTGCGCGGCCACGGCCTCGTTCGCGGGCGCCGATCTCGACACCGGCCTCATCGAGCGCGAGAAGGCGGTGCTGTTCGACCAGCCCGGCCTGCCGCTGCGAGTCAGCGCGGCTGCGGTCATCGCGCACACGCTGGCCGTCGAGGGCACGCGGCAAAGCAACGACCCGTGGAGCGCTCGCGATGGCTGGCGTCTCTTCGGCTCGGCGACACGGCGCTTCGATCTGGAGGCCGGCGGCGTGCATCACGAGGTTCTGCTGTCCCGCCACCACCGCGGCGGCATGACGCTGACGGTCGAGAGCGAAGCCATCGAGTTCGCGGTTCAGTCCGCCGACACCGAGACACATGAACTCTTCCTCGGCGCCGATCGCCTCCGCGTGAAGACCTATGCCCAGGGCGAACGCGTCGCCGTCTTCGCCGCGAACGGTTCCGCCGTGCTGACCGAGGTCGACCTCATCGCCCACGCGGGGGACTCGCCCAGCGAAGGCGGCCGCCTCACGGCGCCCATGCCCGGCAAGCTGATCGCCTTCCTCGCCCAGGCCGGCGACACCGTCACCAAGGGCCAACCGCTGGCCGTCATGGAGGCGATGAAGATGGAGCACACCATCTCGTCGCCCCGCGACGGCAGAGTGGCGGAGCTGCTGTTCGCCGTCGGTGATCAGGTCGGCGATGGCGCCGAACTCCTCAAGCTGGACGCCTGAACCATGGCCCTCCCCACCCACGTCAAGATCCTCGATGTCGGCCCGCGCGACGGGTTGCAGAACGAGAAGGAAAACGTCTCGACCGAGCACAAGGCGCGGCTCGTCGCGATGCTGCAGGACGCCGGTTTGAAGGAGATCGAGGTCACCAGCTTCGTCAGCCCGAAGTGGGTGCCGCAGATGGGCGACAACGCCGCCGTGATGGCGGCCATCGAGCGCCGCACCGGGGTGCGCTACTCGGTGCTCGTGCCCAACCTGAAGGGGCTGGAGCCGGCGCTGGCATCCAGGCCCGACGAGATCCTCGTTTTCACGGCCGCGAGCGAAGCCTTCACGCAGAAGAACATCAACTGCTCCATCGCCGAAAGCCTGGAGCGCTTTGCGCCGGTCATAGCAGGCGCACACGCCGCCGGCATCAAGGTGCGCGCCGCGCTGTCCTGCTCGCTCGGCTGCCCTTACGAAGGTGAAATCACCGCCGACCAGGTCGAGCGCGTCGTGAAGCCGCTGCGCGAGCTGGGCGTGGACGCGATCGACATCGCCGACACCATCGGCGTCGGCACGCCGCGCAAGGTGCAGGCGGCCATGGAGCGGGCGCTGAAGCACTTCCCGCTCGCCGAAGTGTCGGGGCACTTCCACGACACCTATGGCCAGGCGCTGAGCAATGTCTACGCGAGCATGGAACTGGGGCTCCACAGCTTCCACGCCAGCGTGGCCGGCCTGGGCGGCTGCCCCTATGCCAAGGGCGCGACCGGCAATGTCGCCACCGAGGACGTGGTGTTCCTGCTCAATGGTCTCGGCATTGAAACCGGCATCGACCTCGACAAGCTCGTGGACGCCGGCGCCTACATCTCCAACGTGCTGGGCCGCCCGCCGGTGTCGCGCGTGGCGCGCGCCGTGCTCGCGAAACGAGCGAGTTAAGCCCGCCGCGCCTTGCGGCGTCAGCCCAGCCGGTCCAGCGCGTTCTCGATCTGACCGCGCTCGTGGTCACCCAGGCCGCGCCCGGCGCGGCGCACGCGCTCAACGAGACCGGCATCGACCGGCTTGGCCTGGCCCAGCTTCTCGGCCACGCGCAGCAACACCTGCAGGCGCTCGAAGCCGCCTTCCATGCTCTCGGCGCTGGCCAGCACGCGCTCCAGGCCTGCGGCCGCCAGCTTGGGCCGGTCCAGCAGGCGGTTCAAGGCCTCGCGCCGTTCGAAGCCGCCCGAGATGCCGCCGGCTGCACGGGCATAGGCGTCGACCAGCTCGGCCTCGTCGCCCTGCATGCGTTGCGCGACGGCGCCGAGGGCCTCGCGCTTCTCGAAATCACTCTGGATGCGCGCCGCCGCCTGCACGGCGGCCGCGAGCACGGCGGGTTGGGGCGTCGCCGACACCTGGTTGTCGATGGCCGTGCGCAGCTCGAAGTCGCCGCCGATACGGCCCAGCGCCTCGGTCCAGGCCGCGAGCACGGCAGGGCTGTCGAGCAGCTTGGGCGCCAGCGCCCCCAGGGCCTCACGGCGCTCGAAGTCGCTGTCGATGCCGGCCACGGCGGCCAGCCAGGCCAGCTGCTGGGGTTCGTTCAGCGGCTGGCGGGCAATGGCGCTCAAGGCCTCGCGACGCTCGAAGGCACCTTGCAGGGTCGTGGAGGCGGTGATCAGGCGGTCCAACGCCACCGCGGGCAGCGGCGCGTCGAGTTGCAGCGCGGCCTCGATGCGGCGGCGGCGCTGGAAGTCCTCCCGGGCACGCTCGATGTCGGTAAGCACCGCATCGACACCGCCCTTGGCGAACAGCTTGCGGGCACGCACCTGCGGGTCGGTCAGGTCCTCGGCCATGCGCTGCACGGCCTTGGCCCACCACTGGCGACCGGCCTGATCCAAAGGCAGGCTCTCGTTGCCGACCCGGTACTCACGCTCGATGCGACCCTCGCCCATGGACTTCAGCACCATCTCGCGCGTCAGCCCGCCCTCGCGCTCCTTCACGGTCAGGGTGCCCGTCAGCGTCTGCACTTCATCCTCGGCGTCGTTGAACACCGCCTTGCCGTCCAGCGTCACGGAGAAGCTGCCGCCGGGATAGCGGCTGTAGATGCGCGTGCCGCGCACCGAGAAGGACATGCCGTCGCTCAGGCCACCAAGGTCGAAGCGATCCAGAAGACTGCGTCCATCGGTGTGGCTGACGACGACCGCCGGCAGCGCGACCAGGGCGATCACCATGGCGCCCACCAGTCCCAGGCGCAGGCCGCGGCGCTCGCGCGGAGCGTCCTCACCCTCGACCTCGGCCTTGAGCAGGCGGCGCACACGGGCGAACAAGGGCGAGCCCGCGCTGGCGGCACCGCAGGCCAGGGCGGGGCCGTGGCCGCCTCCCTGGGCCTTCAGTGCCTCAGCGCAGCGCAGCAGGCTTTGCGCCAGGGCCAGGCGCTGGCCGGTCGGTGCAGCGGCCGCAGCATCGCAGGCCAGCTCGGCCAGCAGGTCCAGGCGCTGCAGCGCGACGCGGTTCAGCACCTGCGGCCACAGCAGGGTCTTCATGACGGCGGCAAGCAGGCGCCAGGCGGGGTCGCGGCGGCGCAGATGAGCCAGTTCATGGCCGAGCACGGCACGAGCTTCGTCGTCCGGCAGGTCCAGGCACCAGGCCGGCAGGCAGAGCACCCGGCCCGGCGCCAGCAGCGGGCTGGCCCAGTTGGCGCGTGCATGGCGCAATGAGGGCAGGGGCAGGCGCATGTCGGCAGCGAGGCGCACGGCCAGGGTTCGCCAACGCGCGTCAGCCAACTCGGGCAGGCAGCGCACGGTGCGGCGCAGCCAGGCCCACTGCAGGGCCAGGCCCAGCAGCATCAACACGGCACCCGCCAGCCACAGCGCCATGAAGCCGATGGCGACGTCATGGGCCTGCGGCGCCAGCGGCGTCGTGATGGGCAAGGCGCCGAGCTGAGCGCTGGGCCGCGCGGCGGCGGGCGCCTCGACGACGATGAGCCGAACATCGGCGGGCACCGGCGCGGCCTCCTGCACGACGACGGCGGGCCGCACGACATCGGCCGGCGCGGTCTGAGGCAACGTGGGCAGCAGCGGCAGGCTGGCGCTGACGAGGCCGCCCAGCAAGGCCAGGCGCCACAGCGTCTCCTGCGTCGACAGGGCCAGGCGGGCCAGCACGCCGGCGCGCTCGGCCGCCCACAGCGCGCCGATCAACAGGCTGCTGTGCAGCAGGTAGCTGCACAGCCAGGTCAGCAGCACATCGGTCATCGCGTCTCTCCCTTGCGTTGTTTCAGCAGCGCCTGCAGCTCGGCCAGTTCGCCGGCATCGACGCCGCGGGCGTCCAGCAGGTGGCTGACGAGGGCGCTGGCGCGGCCGGCGAACAGGCTGTCGACCAGGCTGCCCACCATGGAGCGCTGCACGTCGGCCTGCGTCACGAGGGGCTGATAGAGCAGCGCACGGCCTTCGCGGCGGCTGCTGAGCAGGCCGCGCTTTTCAAGGCGCGTCAGCAGCGTCGCCACCGTCGTGTGCGCGAGATCACGCTCGCCGCGCAGCGCTTCCGCCACATCGGCCGTACTGGCCTCGCCACGCGCCCAAAGCACGCGCATCAGGCTGAGCTGCAGCTCGCTCAGCGACACGTCCCCACTGCCGGTGTCCTCATCCATCACGATCTTCTACAGTTGTCGTACTACAAATGTAGAAGACCGCCATGAAGGCAGCAAGTGTCTTTCGGCAGGGGGTCAGACAGGCGGGTTGCGCAGCCGCTGGCTGAACCACCACAGATGGCCGTCCGGGTCGAGGCAGCCATAGCTGCGGTCGGTCCAGTACTCCGCACCGTAGTCGTTGTCGGTCAGCTCGTAGGTCACGTTGGCGCCGGCCGCGCGGGCCTGGGCGCAATGTGCATCGACGTCGTCGACATAGAGGAACAGCGTCTGCGTGTTGACGCCGTCGACGGCCTTGGGGGAGCGCCCCGCCACGCCAAAGCGCGCCTCGCGCTCGGCGCTGCCCTCGGCCACCATGACGATGGCTTCGCCATAGCGGATCTCGCTGTGCATGACGCTGCCGTCCGGCGCGTCGACGACGATCTCGACCTCGAAACCGAAGGCTTGGCAATACCAGGCGACGGCTTCGCGGGCGTTCTCGCAGTACAGGGCCGACGACAGGCGCGGCCAGCCGGGTGGGGTGGGTTTGGCGAAACCAAGGGTTTTCATCGCGGTCTTGCTGAAGCTGGGGTGCGGTTCAATCCTCGCACCCCGACTGACGCGCCACCACCACCATGAAACTGTTTGAACTGCTTGCCGCCTGCGCTCTCACCCTGCTCTGCGCCCTGCCCGTCCAGGCCCAGGAGGCGCCCATCTACGACGCCGCCAAGGCCCAGGCCTGGGGTGCCAACGACCAGGGCCTGCGTTCGTACACCTTCGTGCTGCTGAAGACCGGCCCCAAGCCCATGCCCGCCGGCCCGGCGCGCGACGAGATGTTCAAGGGCCACTTTGCCAACATGACCCGCCTGGCCAAGGAAGGCCTGCTCGTCTACGCAGGCCCCTTCGACGGCGTAGACGGCTGGCGCGGCCTCTTCATCTTCGCGACGTCGGACATGGACGTCGCCCGCAAGGCCGTGGAGACCGACCCCGTCATCGCCAGCGGCGAGATGGTGGCCGAGCTGCACAAGCACTTCGGCTCGGCAGCGCTGCTGGCCGTGAACGAGTGGCATCCGAAGCTGATCAAGCCCAAGCCGTGAGGGCATTCAGCGCGCCGCTTTGGCCGGCACGGCGCCGCAGGCCGCACTCGGCACCAGTTCGGGCGCGAGCAGCAGGGCCGCCGCTGGCGAAGTACACATCTCGGCCAGCATGTCCATGAAGGCATTTGCCTGCGCGGCGCTGACCCGCTTGCGCACGAGGCCGATGCGATAGGTGTCCGTATGGGCGACGCCCGCCTCCCGCAGCCCCGTCAGGTGCGAGCGGTCTGCCAGATGCCAGGCCACGTCGCGGTTGATCAGGGCGACGCCGTCTTCGCCGTAACGACCGGCCAGCAGCTTGCGCAGCACCGTCGTGTTGTCGGGCTCGACGACCATGGTGTTGGGGTTGGCGGCGACGATGTCCTGGAGCACGGTCGCCGTCCCGGACGGCCCGAACACACCGATGATCCTCTGGGTGCCCAGGCTGGCCGGATCACGGTAGAAGAAGTCCTGCTCGACGCGTGTGAAGAAGACCATCTGGACCCCCACGACGGGCTGGCTCAGGTGGTAGATCTGGCGGCGCTGCGGGGTGTCCAGCAGGGGGAAGATGCCCTCGGCCTCGCCGCGCTCGACAGCGGCCTGGGCGCGACGCCAAGGCAGGACTTCGACCGAGCATTTCCAGCCCAGGCGCGCACAACCCTCCATCACCAGCCGAACGAACGGGCCACGGGCCTGCTGCCCCTCTCGCTCGACGTAGGGCGGAAAGTCCTGGCTCAAAAAGCGCAGCGTGACCTCCGCGGCGGCCGCCGGCCCGGCCATCGCCACCGCGATCGCCAGCAGCAGCCGCGGGGAGATCGGTCTCACGGCTCGCGCCGCAGCACCTTCTCCACCGGGTTCGGCCTCAGCCTGAACGCGTCCGGCATGCCAGAGCCCAGCAGCGGGCGCAGGTAGAGGCGGAAGGCATCGGTCACGTCGGTGCCACTTGCGCTGATGAACTCGTCTTCCATCGTGCGCGTCTTGCCGGCGACGGCGGTGAGGGGCAACAGTTCGTAGTCCACCGCGTAGTAGCCGACGCGCTTGATGGCGACCGAACCGTCGCGGTCGCCGTGGAAGGCGTACTGCACGGCCTTCTCGCCGACCTCGCGGGCCTCGCGTTGGTCCACGTCGGACACGCAGCCCAGGAAGCTGCGCTGCAGATAGCCGAAGGTGTCGCCGCGCACGCGCTTGATGCCGAGCTTGGTCTTGATCTCCTCGCAGAGCAGGTCGGCCAGCGCGCCGGTGCCGCTGAGCTGCACATTGCCGTGGGCGTCGCGCTCCAGGTCACCGGCCAGCTTGGACAGCATCGGCGTGCCGCTGGCGTCGTGGATGCCCTCGCTGACGGCGATGACGCAGCGGCCGAAGCGCTCGTAGGTGGCCTTCACGTCGCGCAGGAACTGCTCGTTGTCGAAGTGGCGCTCGGGCAGGTAGATGAGGTGGGGGCCGTCGTCCTCGAACTTCTTGCCCAGGGCCGCGGCCGCCGTCAGGAAGCCGGCGTGACGGCCCATGACGACGCCGACGTAGACGCCCGGCAGGGCCGCGTTGTCGAGGTTGGCGCCGGCAAAGGCCTGGGCGACGAAGCGCGCGGCGGACGCATAGCCCGGCGTGTGGTCGTTGCCCACCAGGTCGTTGTCGATGGTCTTGGGGATGTGGATGCAGCGCAGTGGGTAGCCGGCCGCCTGCGCCTCCTCCGAGACGATGCGCACGGTGTCCGACGAGTCGTTGCCGCCGATGTAGAAGAAATGCGTGATGCCGTGCGCCTGCAGCACCGTGAAGATCTCGCGGCAATAGGCGGCATCGGGCTTGTCGCGCGTGGAGCCCAGCGCCGAGGCCGGCGTGTTGGCCACCAGCTCGAGGTTGTGGCTGGTCTCCTGGGTCAGGTCGACGAAGTCCTCGTTGACGATGCCCCGCACGCCATGGCGGGCGCCGTAAACCTTGCCCACACCGGCCTGACGCCGCGCTTCGAGCACGACACCGACGAGGCTCTGGTTGATGACGGCGGTGGGACCGCCGCCCTGGGCGACGAGGATCTTGGCGAGACTCATGAACGCTCCTGGCTGTCGTCAATCGACGGCGCGGAGTTTAGGGGTCTCAGCGGTTCATCCAAACTTCAAGTTGGTCCGCGGGCATGGGCCGGGCGAACAGCCAGCCTTGACCCTCATGGCAGCCCAGGCCGATCAGGTACTGGCGCTGCTCCTCGGTCTCGATGCCTTCGGCGATGACGGTCAGGCCCAGGCCGCGGCCGAGGTTGATGACCATCTGGGCGATCGTCGAGCCGGCGGACGAGGCCTGCGCCTCCTGCACAAAGGCGCGGTCGATCTTGAGGCGGTCGACCTGCAGCTGGCGCAGCTGGCTTAAAGATGAGAAGCCGGTGCCGAAGTCGTCGATGGCGACGCTGAAGCCGAGCTGCTTGATGTCGGCCAGCACACGCAGCACGAGGTCGGCGTCTTCCATGGCCATGGACTCGGTGATTTCGAGCTCGATGTTCTGGCCGGCGACGCCGCAGTCCTGCAGCGCGCGGCCCAGCATGTCGATGAAGCCGGGGTGGCGGAACTGCGCCATGGACACGTTGACGGCCATGCGGAAGTCGGCATGGCCCAGGGCCTGCATCTTCTTCAGCTGGGCGCAGGAGGTGCGCATGACGAACTCGCCGATGGGAATGATGAGGCCGCTCTGCTCGGCCAGCGGAATGAACTGGTCGGGCGGGATGAAACGACCATCCAGCGTCTTCCAGCGCAGCAGGGCCTCGGCACCGACGATGCGGCTGCTGCTCAGCTCGACCTGGGGCTGGTAGACGACGAAGAGCTGGCTTTCCTCGAAGCCGGTCCGCAGGCCCTTGAGCAGCTTGAAGCGCTCGCGCGCGTCGCTGCCCATGGCGGCAGAGAAGTACTGAGATGAGCCGCGCTGCTGCTGCTTGGCGCGCTTGAGCGCGATCTGGGCATCGAGCAGCAGTTCGGAGCCGACGGCCTTGGATTCACCCAGGCGCACGAGGCCCGTGGTGGCGGACAGTTGCAGTCGCTCGCCGGCAACGATGAAGGGGTCGGCGAAGACGCTGTTCACGGTCTCGGGGCAGACCTTGGCATGCTCGCCCAGCACGCCAAAGGTGTCGGCGCCAACGCGGGCCATCGCGGTGTTCAGGCCCAGCGTCTCGCTCATGCGGTGCACGACGGCCTGCAGCACCTGGTCGCCGAAGTGGTGGCCAAAGGCGTCGTTGATGTCGGAGAAATCGTCGATGTCGATCAGCGCGAGCGTGACACCGGACGGATCCTTCAGGTTCTTGTCGAGCAGCTCGACGAAACGGTTGCGGTTGGGCAGGCGCAGCAGCGGGTCGTTGTAGGCCTGGTCCAGCAATTGGCTGTAGAGCACCACGTTCTCGAAGCCGACCGAGATGTTGGAGCAGAAGGCGCGCAGCAGCTGCTGGTCGAGCTCGTCGAGCTCGCGGCCGACATCCACGAGCGCTGCCATCGCGCGGCCCTTGCCCATGCCGAAATAGAGGACCGTGCCGTCGTCGTAGAGGTTGCGTTCCTGCTGCAGGCAGCGCTCCAGGCGGTCCCGCACGGTGGCGATCTTGACCTGGGCCAGCGGCCGGTCGATGAGGCCGCTGTACTGGCCGGCGGCCGCGACGATGCGGACTTCGTCGCCGGTTTCGCCGCTGACCTGAGCACAGACCAGGCCCTCGGGCAGGATGCCGAGCAGGGCGCAGAGCTGGGTGACGACGCCCTCGGCGAATCGGGAGAGCCCACGCATGCGCGACAGCGAGGTGCTGCTCTCGACGATCATCTCCAGGCCGCGGCGGTTGGCCTCCAGCGCGCAGATCTGGCGGTAGGAGCGCACCGCGGCCGTCAGCACCGTGTACAGCCGCGTGCGGGTCAGCTCCGACTTGGTCTTGTAGTCGTTGATGTCATAGGCCTGCACCGTCTCGATTTCGGGCGCATAGCCGGGCTGGCCGGTGCGCAGCACGATGCGCAGGGCGTTCAGACACAGCTCATCGCGGATATGGCGCACCAGTTGCAGCCCGGCGTCTTCGCTCTCCATGACGACGTCGAGCAGCACGACGGCGAGGTCGTCCTCGCTGGCCAGCAACTGGCGGGCCTGGGCGGCGGAAGAGGCGTGCAGGAAGACGAGGGGCTGGCCTTCGACGGTCAGGCCCTGCATGGCCAGTTCGGTGGCCTTGTGGACGTCACCGTCGTCGTCAACGATGAGGATGCGCCAGGGCCGGTCTTGCGGGCGATGCTCGCCTTCAGCGTGCTCGGGGTCGTCGAGCAGCTCGAGCAGGTCGTCGTCAACGGCGGGCGTTTCTTGCATGGGGGCGAGGGCTCCGGGGCTGGGGCATCACGGCGCGGCCGCGGCTCCTACTCGTCAAGTAGCCGCAAGCGTACGGCATCCTCGGCCTTGTAGTCACGAAAAGCAGGGGCAAAAGTCCTGCGAATCGCCTCAACGTTTTGCGGGTTTGCCCGGACGCGGCGCGCTGTTACGACTTGCGCCGGTCACGCGCGGCGGCAGGCCAGTGTGCTGGGTCAAGAGCTGGCCCTTGCGTGGGGTGGCCGGCTTCATCGGCGCCGCACTTGCTGGTTTGGCCGCCGGCGTGACGCCGGTCGAGTTCTTGCGCCGCGCGCTTTCGTAGCTGCCGTCGGTGATGGGCTGGTAGCTCGGGATCAGGTGATGCTTGCCGTTGCCGATCAGGTCGGCCCGGCCCATGGCCTTGAGCGCCTCACGCAGCAGCGGCCAGTTGTTGGCGTCGTGGTAGCGCAGGAAGGCCTTGTGCAGGCGGCGGCGGCGCTCGCCGCGCACGATGTCCACGCTCTCGCCGCGCGTCTCGTCACGGCTGATGCCCTTGAGCGGGTTCTTGCCCGAGTGGTACATCGCCGTCGCCGTGGCCATCGGGCTGGGATAGAAGGTCTGCACCTGGTCGGCGCGGAAGCCGTTCTTCTTCAGCCAGACGGCGAGGTTCATCATGTCYTCGTCRCTGGTGCCGGGGTGGGCGGCGATGAAGTAMGGGATCAGGTACTGCTTCTTGCCGGCCGCCGCACTCGCCGCCTCGAACATCTGCTTGAAGCGGTCGTAGCTGCCGATGCCCGGCTTCATCATCTTGGACAGCGGGCCGTTCTCGGTGTGCTCGGGCGCGATCTTSAGGTAGCCACCGACGTGATGCGTGACCAGCTCCTTCACGTACTCAGGCGATTGCACGGCCAGGTCGTAGCGCAGGCCCGAGCCGATCAGGATCTTCTTGACGCCCGGCAGCGCGCGCGCGCGGCGGTACATCTTGATCAGCGGATCGTGGCTGGTGTTCAGGTTCGGGCAGATGCCCGGGTAGACGCAACTGGGCTTGCGGCAGGCGGCCTCGATCTCGGGGCTCTTGCAGCCGATGCGGTACATGTTGGCCGTCGGGCCGCCCAGGTCCGACACGATGCCGGTGAAGCCCTTGACCTTGTCGCGCATCTCCTCGATCTCGCGGATCACGGAGTCTTCCGAGCGGCTCTGGATGATGCGCCCCTCGTGCTCGGTGATGGAGCAGAAAGTGCAGCCGCCGAAGCAGCCGCGCATGATGTTCACGCTGAAGCGGATCATTTCCCAGGCCGGGATCTTGGTCGCGCCGTCGTGGCCGCCCTTCTCGTCCGCATAGCTCGGGTGCGGGCTGCGCGCGTATGGCAGGTCGAAGACGTGGTCCATCTCCGGCGTCGTCAGCGGGATGGGCGGCGGGTTGATCCACAGGTCGCGCTCGCCGTGGCGCTGCACGAGGGCACGGGCGTTGCCAGGGTTGGTCTCCAGGTGCAGCACGCGGTTGGCGTGGGCGTAGAGCACCGGGTCGCTCTTGACCTTCTCGTAGGCCGGCAGGCGCACCACCGTGTGGTCGCGCGGCGGCATGGTGATGCGGCCGGTCTTGTGGATGGTGATGGGCTTCGCCCCATCGGGCGCGTCGTTGGACGCGCAGGCCTTGTTCTCTTCGACGATCTGGTAGGGGCTGATCAGATCGTCAATGCGGCCGGGACGGTCCACCTCGGTCGAGTCCAGCTCGAACCAGCCTTCGGCCGTCGGGTCGTCATCGCGGCGCATGAAGGCAGTGCCGCGCACATCGGTCAGGCTCTCGATGGGCTCGCGGCGCGCCAGGCGGTGGGCGATCTCGATGATGGCGCGCTCGGCGTTGCCGTAGACCAGCAGGTCGGCCTTGCTGTCCACGAGGACGGAGCGGCGCACCTTGTCCTGCCAGTAGTCGTAGTGCGCGATGCGGCGCAGCGAGGCCTCGATGCCGCCGATGACGATGGGCACGTCCTTGAAGGCTTCCTGGCAGCGTTGGGTGTAGACCAGGGTCGCGCGGTCGGGGCGCTTGCCGCCTTCGCCACCGGGCGTGTAGGCGTCGTCGCTGCGGATTTTTCGATCAGCCGTGTAGCGGTTGATCATCGAATCCATGTTGCCGGCCGCGACGCCGAAGAACAGATTGGGTTTGCCCAGGGCCTTGAAGGCGTCGGCGCTGTTCCAGTCCGGCTGCGCAATGATGCCGACGCGAAAGCCCTGCGCCTCCAGCGTGCGGCCGATCACGGCCATGCCGAAGCTGGCGTGGTCGACGTAGGCGTCGCCGGTGACGATGATGATGTCGCAGGAATCCCAGCCGAGCTGCTCCATCTCCGCCCGGCTCATGGGCAGGAAGGGTGCGGGGCCGAAACGCTTGGCCCAGAACGGGCGGTAAGCGGTCAGGGCCTTCGGGGCAGTGACGGGCAAGGCGGACATAAGAGGTGGATTGTCGACGGCGGACCCAGAAAGCACAAAGCCCGCGCAGGGCGCGGGCTTGACTCAACGGCCAAAGCCGTGAGGGATTACAGCGAACGGATGTTTGCTGCTTGCAGGCCCTTGGGGCCCTGCTTCACTTCGAATTCGACCTGGGCGCCTTCAGCCAACGTGCGGAAGCCGCCGTTGTTCTTGATTTCGCTGTGGTGGGCGAACAGGTCCTTGCTGCCGTCGGCCGGCGTGATGAAGCCGAAGCCCTTGCCGTCGTCAAACCATTTGACAGTGCCGGTTTGGAGGGTGCTCATGGAATTTCCTTACTGTTGTCGTGCTGCGTGGCCCGCCCCAGATCGGCTGCGGAATTCACAACGACGTTCAGGAAATCAGACCAACAAAAAGGCGCCGGATGTCGGCGCCGGGGAGCATTCTAGTTCATGCCGCCAGTCGGATCGGGACGACCACCATGCCGCGTGCCCGCGGAGCGGCGCCTTCGACACGACTTTCCTCGAAAACCGCACAGGCGCAGTCCCGGCAGGCGCCGCAGGCCGTGGCCACGCGCAGGTCATCCTGCAGGGCCTCGAAATCCGGGCAGCCGCTGGAGGCGGCAATCGCGATGTCGCGATCAGAGACTCGGTGGCAGACACAAACAATCATGGGTGCGAAGTCTAATGCGAATCGGTCTCATTTGCAGAAAGAGCGGTTTTGCCGTGGGGCTTTCACTGGGGATACTGCGGCTTAATTTCACGATCCGGAGCTCCCCATGAAAGGCGACCCCCAAGTCATCGCCCACCTCAACGCCCAGCTGAAGCTGGAGCTGACGGCCATCAACCAATACTTCCTGCACGCCCGCATGCTGAAGAACTGGGGCCTGCTGAAGATGGCCAAGCACGAGTACGAGGAGTCCATCGAGGAGATGAAGCACGCCGACAAGCTCATCGAGCGCGTGCTGACGCTGGACGGCCTGCCCAATCTGCAGGACCTGGGCAAGCTCTACATCGGCGAGAACGCCGTCGAGACCATGAGCTGCGACCTGATCATCGAAAAGGCCTCGCACGTCCACCTGAAGGAAGCCGTCGCCTACTGCGAGCAGGTGCGCGACTACGTGTCCCGCGAGATCTTCGTGCAAATCCTCGACGACACCGAGGAACACATCGACCACCTCGAAACCCAGCTGGAGCTGGTCACCACCGTCGGTGAACAGAACTATCTGCAGTCGCAGATGAGCGAGCCCAGCTGAGCACCCTCACCCTCGCGCCGAGCCGCCTCTTGCAGGCGGCTTTTTCTTGTCTCAGAGGAAGCGTTCCAGCAGCCGCTTGGAATGCTTGTCCAGCGCCCAGCGATCCGGCACCTGCAACTGCACGCCATGGGTGGACGTGATCAGCAGGCGGCCCTCTTCCAGGCGGCGGATGTCTTCCTCGCTCTTGAGCACGAAGTCGACCTCGCCGCGGTCGGTCTCGATGCGCCAGGTGCTGGGCGTGGCAAAGGTGTTGACCGAAATCAGGCGCTTGAGCGTCGGATGGAATTCGCGGGCGGCCAGTTCGGCCTCTAGCAACCGGCGCGGCCCCTCGGGCAGGGCCGACAGGCGCTCCACCCAGGCCAGTTCATGGCCGTGCGAGCCGACCAGGGACAGGCCCTCGTCCGGTGCCGAGATCGGGTGGGCACGTACCGGCGTGACACCGACATGGCTGTCGCCGTTCAGATCGGTCAGCAGCAACCGGCCAAGGGCGTCCAGATGCAGGTCGCGGAAGGGCAGTGTGGACATTCAGGACTCCGCGGAGGTCGCGATCAGGTCGAGTTCGACCGCCGCGTTCTTGGGCAGCTGCAGCACGCCGACCGAGGTGCGCGTGTGGGCACCAGCCGTGCCCAGCACGCGCCAGACCAGGTCGGAGGCACCGTCGGCCACTTCGCTGTGCTGGGTGAAGCCGGCGTCGCAATGCACGAAGACGGTCATCCTGACCACGGCCTGCAGCCGATCCAGGCTGCCGAGCTCCTGGCGCAGCAAGGTCAGCGCTCGCAGCACGCAGATGGCCGCGGCACGCTTGGCGCGCTCCAGGCTGACCTCAGCGCCGACGACGCCGGCCACGGCAACATGGTCACCGATGCGCGGGATCTGGCCACTCAGGTAGAGGGTTCGGCCGTCACGCACCAGCGGGCTGTAGCGCCCGCCAATCTGCAGGGGAACGGCGGGGTCGAAGCCGTGTTCCGCGCTGGCGGCATCCAGCTCGCGGTCACGGTCGTGCAGGGCGGTATCAAGCATCGGTGGTGTGGGCGCTGGGGTTGGGGGTCACGGCATGTTCCTCCAGGTCTTCCTGGTCCACGCGGCGGACCTGAGCTTCCCAGAGGCGCCAATAGTGGCCCTGGCGGGCGATCAGTTCGTCGTGCGGGCCCAGCTCGACGATCTCGCCGCGGTCCATGACAACCAGGCGGTCGGCCTTGCGCAGCGTKGAMAGRCGGTGGGCRATGGCRATSGTGGTGCGGCCCTTGACGAGGTTGTCCAGCGCGCGCTGGATCTCCTTCTCGGTCTCGGTGTCCACGGCTGAGGTCGCTTCGTCGAGGATGAGGATGGCCGGATCGATCAGCAGCGCCCGGGCGATGGAGATGCGCTGGCGCTCGCCGCCTGACAGGCCCTGGCCGCGCTCGCCGACGAGGCTGTCATAGCCATGCGGCAACCGCAGGATGAACTCGTGAGCATGCGCGGCGCGCGCGGCTGCGACGATCTCGTCGCGCGTGGCCTCCGGCTTGCCGTAGGCGATGTTCTCGGCGATGGTGCCGAAGAACAGGAAGGGCTCCTGCAGCACGAGGCCGATGTGGCGGCGGTAGTCGGTCACCCTGATGCGCCGCAGGTCCACGCCATCGACCTTGATGGCGCCCTCGGTCACGTCATAGAAGCGGCAGATCAGGTTGACGAGCGTGCTCTTGCCCGAGCCGCTGTGGCCCACGAGGCCGACCATCTCGCCGGGGCGGATGTCGAGGTTCAGGTTGCGGATGACCGAGCGCGAACCGTAGCGGAAGTCCAGGCCCTGCATCGAAATCGCGCCGGTCACGTTCTCGAAGGGCTGGGGGTTGACCGGGTCGGGCACGTTGGAGACGTGGTCCAGGATGTCGAAGATGCGCTTGGAGCCCGCCGCGGCCTTCTGCGTGACCGAGACGATGCGGCTCATCGAATCCAGCCGGCCATAGAAGCGGCCGATGTAGGCCAGGAAGGCTGTCAGCGTGCCGACCGTGATGCTCTGGTGCGAGATCAGCCAGATGCCGACACCCCAGACGACGAGCAGGCCCATCTCGGTCAGCAGCGAGACCGTGGGGCCGAACAGGCTCCAGGTCTTGTTGAGGCGGTCGTTCACGACCAGGTTCTTGGCGTTGGCCTCCCGAAAGCGTTGCGCCTCGCGCCTCTCCTGGGCAAAGGCCTTGACGACGCGGATGCCCGGGATGGTGTCGGCCAGGATGTTGGTGACCTCGCCCCAGACGCGGTCGATCTTCTCGAAGCCGGTGCGCAGCCGGTCTCGCACCAGATGAATCATCCAGGCGATGAAGGGCAAGGGCACCAGGGTGGCCAGCGCCAGGCCCGGGTGGATGTTGAACAGGATCGCCGAGATCATCAGCAGCATCAGCACATCGGTGATGAAGTCCAGCGCATGCAGGCTCAGGAACACGCTGATACGGTCGGTCTCGGAGCCGATGCGCGCCATCAGGTCGCCGGTGCGCTTGTTGCCGAAGTATTCGAGCGACAGGCCGAGCAGATGGTCGAAGGTCGCCGTGCGCAGATCGGCGGCAATGCGCTCGGACACCAGCGCCAGCAGATAGGTCTTGGCCCAGCCCAGCAACCACGAGAACAACGCCGCACCCAGCAAGCCACCCAGCAGCGACCCGACCAGCCTGGTGTCGATCGACTGGCCGTTCTGGAACGGGATCAGCACCCTGTCCATCAGCGGCATGCTCAGGTAAGGCGCCACCAGGGTTGCGCCAATCGAGCCGAGCATGAGCGAGAAGCCCAGCAAGAGCTGGCCCCGGTAGGGCCGCGCAAAGCGCCACAGCCGCAGCAGCACCCAGGTGCTCGGTGGTTTGCTGGCCTCGCCGAAATCGAAGGTCGAGTCCTCGCCGTCATCGGCCTCTTCGAGCACGACATGGCCCGAAAGGCGCTGCACCTCGCGGCCGAAGGCGTCGGCAAAGCGCACCGCCGCCGGATTGCAGGCCAGCGTGAAGCGCCAGCGCGCCAGGCGCCGGTCGGCGTCAAACAGCTCCATGAAGGCCAGGCCGCCATGGTCACTGAGCTTGAGGCTCAAGCCCGGCACCAGCGTGTGTTCGACCCAGCTGGCGCTGGTGGGATCGAGGGCCAGCAGGCGTGAATTCGTCAGCGCGATCAGCCCTTGCGCGAAGTGGCCCTGGGCATCCAGGTCAACCTCCAGCAGGGCCACCACGTTCTCGCCAGCCATGAGCCGCCCCTGAAGGACGGCTGTTTGGGGATGAAGCACTGCAGCGGGAGGAAGGTCTTGCATGTTGTTGTTGGCTCTTACGGGCTGCGGCGATTCTCCGCCATGAGTTCAGCGCACAATTCCACGCGATTGCACCGCGCACAACCCCTTACTCGATACGCTCCATGAGCCAGAAGAACGACATCCGCCTGCTGCGCATCAATTACCTGCGCGGGCCCAA
This sequence comes from Roseateles sp. P5_D6, assembly GCF_054049415.1. Classification (NCBI taxonomy): domain Bacteria; kingdom Pseudomonadati; phylum Pseudomonadota; class Betaproteobacteria; order Burkholderiales; family Sphaerotilaceae; genus Roseateles; species Roseateles sp. P5_D6. The sequence continues at coordinate 214,995 of NZ_JBFUMK010000007.1, forward strand.
TATGTGGACCTACCGGCCGGTGCTGGAGGTCTGGCTGGACCTCGGCGAGCTGGAAGACCACCCCAGCCATGTGTTGCCGGGCTTCAACGAGCGGTTGACGGCCGCCCTGCCCAACCTCGTCGAGCACCACTGCGGCGTCGGTGAGCGCGGCGGTTTCCTGGAACGGCTGACCGAAGGCACCTGGTGCGGCCATGTGCTGGAGCACATCGTCATCGAGCTGCTCAACCTGGCCGGCATGCCGACCGGCTTCGGCCAGACCCGCTCCACCAGCCAGCGCGGCGTCTACCGCATGGTGTTCCGGGCGCGTGACGAGCAGGTCGCCCGCGCGGCCCTGGCCGAGGGTCATGCCTTGATCATGGCCGTCATCAACGACCAGCCCTTCGACGCGCCCGCCGCGGTGGCCCGCGTGCGCGACAAGCTGGACGACTGCTACCTGGGCCCCTCCACGGCGGCCATCGTCGCCGCGGCCACGGACCGCCGCATCCCCCACATCCGCCTGAACGACGGCAACCTGGTGCAGCTCGGCCACGGCGCGCGCCAGCGCCGCATCTGGACGGCCGAGACCGACATGACCAGCGCCATTGCCGAAGGCATCGCCAGCGACAAGGACCTGACCAAGACGCTGCTGAAGGCCGTGGGCGTGCCCGTGCCGGAAGGCCAGGAGGTCAAGACCGCCGCCGAGGCCTGGACGGTGGCACAGGACACCGGCCTGCCCGTTGTCGTCAAGCCCAGCGACGGCAACCATGGCCGCGGCGTCTCCCTGGACATCGCGACCGAGGCCGACTGCGAGGCCGCCTTCGCGCTGGCGGCCCGCCACGGCTCCTCGGTGCTCGTTGAGCGCTACATCCCCGGCAATGAGCACCGCGTGCTCGTCGTGGGCGGCCAGGTGGTGGCGGCCGCGCGCGGCGAAGCCGCCTGGGTGCACGGCGACGGCCGCCAGACCGTGGAGCAACTGGTCGAAAGCCAGATCAACACCGATCCGCGCCGCGGCCTGAGCGAGGACTTCCCGCTCAACCGCATCCGCGTGCACGAAGACACCGCCCTGCTGCTGGACCTGCAACGCCAGGGCATGTCGCCCGAGGCCGTGCCCGCGGCCGGCAAGGCCGTGCTGATCCAGCGCAATGGCAACGTGTCCATCGACTGCACGCCCGAGGTCCACCCCGAAGTGGCGCATGCCGTGTCGCTCGCCGCCCGCACCGTGGGCCTGGACATCGCCGGCGTCGACCTCGTCACCGAGGACATCTCCAAGCCGCTGTCCGAGACCGGCGGCGCCATCGTCGAAGTGAACGCCGGCCCGGGTCTGCTGATGCACCTCAAGCCCGCCGGAGGCGCGCCGCAGCCCGTCGGCCAGGCCATCATCGACCACCTCTTCGCCGAGGACGAGACCGGCCGCATCCCCATCGTCGGCGTGGCTGGCTCGCGCGGCGGGCGCCAGATCACGCGCCTGGTCGCCTGGCTGCTGCACCTGAACGGCCGCCATGTCGGCCTGGCCTGCCGTGACGGCCTCTTCCTGGGCACGCGCCGCGTCGAGAAGCGCGACAGCGCCCGCTGGGACGCCGCCCACCGCCTCCTGATGAACCGCGGCGTCAACGCCGTCGTCATCGAGAACGATGCTGCCTCCATCCTGCGCGATGGCCTGGCCTATGACCGCGCCGCCGTCGGCGTCGTCACCGATCTGGACGGCATCGCCGCGCTGGCGGAGTTCGACGTGCAGGACATCGACCAGCTCTACAAGGTGCTGCGCACGCAGATCGACGTCGTGCTCAGCGACGGCGCCAGCGTGCTCAATGCCGCCCACCCGCGCCTGGTGGACATGGCCGAGCTGAGCGACGGCGAGGTCGTCTTCTACGCGGAGGACGGCAGCCTCGAGGCCCTGCAGCACCACCGCGACCGCGGCGGGCGCGCCGTCTTCCTGCGCGGCGGCGCCGCCGTACTGGCCCATGGCCCGGCCGAGACGCCGGGCGCCAACATCGAGGCCCTGCTGCGCCGCTTTGGCGACCAGGCCATCGATGCCTCGACGCTGCTTGCCGCCGTCGCCGCCGCCTGGGCCCTGGGCATCTCGCCCGAGCTGATCGCCGCCGGGCTCGACACCTTCGTGCCCAACCTGCACCTCGCCTGAAAAGAACACGACTCATGGACGTTTCCCGCACCCGCGCGCTGCGCGGCCCGAACATGTGGAGCCGCCACACGGCCATCGAAGCCGTCGTGCATTGCAACGAGTCCGAGCGCTCGCTCGAGCGCCTGCCCGGCTTCGAGCCGCGGCTGCGCCAGCTCTTTCCCTCAGTCGGCGAGCTGCGCAGAGACGCCTCGCTGGCCCAGGTGCTCGAGCAGGCCACGCTGGCCCTGCAGGCCCAGGCCGGCTGCCCGGTGACTTTCAGCCAGACCCATGTCACGCCCGAGGCCGGCACCTATCAGATCGTCATCGAGTACAGCGAGGAAGACGTCGGCCGGCTGGCCTTCGAGCAGGCGCTCAAGCTCGTGCTCGCTGCGCTGAACGGTGGCGAGTTCGATGCCGACGCGACGCTGGCCCGGTTGCGCGAGCTCGACGAGGACATCCGCCTCGGCCCCTCGACCGGTTCCATCGTCAATGCGGCCCTGGCGCGCGGCATTCCCTACCGCCGCCTCACGCAAGGCAGCCTGGTGCAGTTCGGCTGGGGCGCCAAGCAGCGCCGCATCTGGGCCGCCGAGGTCGACGCCACCAGCGCGGTCAGCGAGTCCATCGCCCAGGACAAGGACCTGTGCAAGCGGTTGCTGCAGGCCGCCGGCGTGCCGGTGCCCATCGGCCGGCCGGTCGAATCGGTGGACGATGCCTGGGCCGTGGCCCAGGAGATCGGCCTGCCCGTCGTCGTCAAGCCGCAGGACGGCAACCAGGGCAAGGGCGTGACCGTCAACGTGACGACACGCCTGGGGCTTGAGGCTGCCTACAAGGCGGCCGACGAGATCGGCCCCGTCATGGTCGAGAAGTTCCTGCCTGGCTCCGACTACCGGCTGCTCGTCATCGGCGACAAGCTGATCGCCGCGGCGCGACGCGATCCGCCGCACGTCATCGGCGACGGCGTGCACACGGTCAAGCAGTTGGTCGACAAGGTCAATTCCGACCCGCGCCGCGGTGACGGCCACGCGACGTCGCTGACCAAGATCCGCTTCGACGACATCGCCGTCGCGCGCCTGACCCAGCAGGGCCTGGCGCCGGAGTCGGTGCCCGACAAGGGTCAGCGCGTCATCCTGCGCAACAACGCCAACCTGTCCACCGGCGGCACCGCCACGGACGTGACGGACGACGTCCACCCGGAGGTGGCTGCACGCGCCATTGCCGCGGCCCAGGTCGTCGGCCTGCACGTCTGCGGCGTCGACGTCGTCGCCGAGAGCGTGCTGCGGCCGCTCGAAGAGATCAGCGGCGGCATCGTCGAGGTCAACGCGGCACCGGGCCTGCGCATGCACCTGAGCCCCAGCTATGGCAAGGGCCGCAATGTCGGCGAGGGCATCGTCGGCCATCTGTTCGGCACCGGCAACAAATCGGGCGGCATGGCCGAGGACGGCCGCATCCCCGTCGTCGCCGTCACCGGCACGAATGGCAAGACCACCGTCACGCGGCTGATCGCGCACTTGTTCGCCAGTTGCGGCCTCAAGGTCGGCATGACCAACACCGACGGCGTGTATGTCGATGGCCGCCAGATCGACAGCGGCGACTGCTCCGGCCCCAAAAGCGCCCGCAATGTGCTGATGCACCCGGACGTGGAGGCCGCCGTGCTGGAGACCGCCCGCGGCGGCATCCTGCGTGAAGGCCTGGGCTTCGACCGCTGCCAGGTCGCCGTGGTCACCAACGTCGGCGCGGGCGACCACCTCGGCATGAACTTCCTGCACACGGCGGAAGACCTGGTGCTGGTCAAGCGCGTCATCGTGCAGAACGTCGCGCCCAACGGCTACGCGGTGCTGAACGCCACCGACCCGCTGACGGCCAGCATGAGCTCGGTCTGCCCCGGCCAGGTCATCTATTTCGCCGCCGACCGCCACCACCCGCTGATGGCAACCCACCGCGCCCAGGGCAAGCGCTGCGTCTATGTGGACGGCGACCAGCTCATTGCGGCCCAGGGCGTCTGGCGCGAGAGCATCCCGCTGCGCGACATCCCCATCACGCGTGGCGGCCTCATCGGCTTCCAGGTCGAGAACGCGATGGCTTCGGTGGCCGCGGCCTGGGCCGTGGGCCTGGACTGGGACACCATCCGCCGCGGCGTGGCCAGCTTCGCCAATGACGCCGACAACGCGCCGGGCCGCTTCAACGTCATGGACTACCGCGGCGCCACCGTCATCGCCGACTACGGCCACAACGGCGACGCGATGAAGGCCCTGGTCGGTGCCGTCGCGGCATTGCCGGCCAAGACCCGCAGCGTCGTCATCAGCGGCGCTGGTGACCGCCGCGACGAGGACATCCGCGTGCAGACCGAGATCCTCGGCGGCGCCTTCGACGAGGTCATCCTCTACGAAGACGCCTGCCAGCGCGGCCGCGCGGCCGGCGAGGTCGTGGCCCTGCTGCGTGCCGGGCTGGAAGGCGCGTCGCGCACCCGGCATGTCGAGGAGATCGTCGGTGAGTTCACGGCCATCGACCGTGCACTGGAACGCCTGCAGCCGGGCGACCTCTGCCTGGTGCTGGTGGATCAGGTGGAAGAGGCGCTGGCCCATCTGGCCCAGCGCATTGCCGCGGGCTGAGGTTCAGCGGTACCTGGCCAGCAGGCGATTCAGTTCGCCTTCGCTGACCAGGCCCTGGATTGCGGTGTTCAACGCCGCCAGGCCCACCGGGCTGCTCGGCGACAACGCGCACTGGGCCAGCACTTCCGACACGACCAGCGGCGGATGCAGAGGCAGCTTGAAGTGACCGATGCGCTGCTGGTACTCCAGCACGCGCCGGCCGGTCAACGCATGGCGGATGCGGCCGAGTTCGAGTTTCTGCAGATTGGCCACCGCATCGGGCGCGTCGTCGCGCAGGAAGCCTGATCGCAGTGCGTCGGCCATCTCCGGATAGACGTAGCCGCGCACCGTGCCGATGGGCTGCCCTGTCAACGCTGTCAACGAGGCCGGTGGCGGCACCGCGGCGGCACTGACGAGCAGGGCCTGGTCAGGCAGGAAGGGCCGGCTCCACGCGAAGGCGCCGGGCAGCCAGTCGCTCTGGTAGTCGCACAACAAGTCGCCCTCGCCGCGTTGCAGGGCTTCGGCCAGGCGCTTGCGCGGCGTCGGGCGGGCCACCAGGTCGCGGCCCAGGCGCCGCGCCAGGGCCTGGCCGATGTCCAGGTTCAGGCCTTCGATGACGCGGTCGCCCTCGATGCGGGCATGCGGCATCAGCGCGCTGGTCTCCACCAGCATCACCAGCGGCCGGGCAGGGTCGGCACCGGCAAGCGGGCACAGCAGCAGCGCGGCCATGCCGCCCACTCCCCTTCGCACCCAATATCGCCGCGTCCCGACCATGGGACTGCATCATGCCGTGCCCGCCAATCCAGGGCGAGCGCAGGGTGGCCAGCCGGCCAGCGGACCGTGACCGGCGCACGAAAACCTGCCGACCCGGCACGCCACGCCCAGGGTCGCATCGCTAGACTCGCCGGTCACCTGCCACACCCCCGATGAAGTCCCGCCTGTCGTTCGCCGCCCTCACCCTGGCCTGGGCCCTGGCGGTGCCGTTGGCCCATGCCCAGACGCAGGCCAGCACGGTCCGCCCCGGCGTGGCCCCGATTCCCCACGATGACCTGCTCTACCAGCAGCTCGGCGGCCAGGAAGCCATCCAGCGCTTCACCAACGATTTCTACGACACCCTGCTGCAGGACGCGCGCATCGCGCGCTTCTTCGACGGCATCAACATGAAGCACCTCAAGCGCGTGCTGGCGGACTACTTCTGCGTCGTTGCCGGCGGCCCCTGCGTCTACGACGGCGTGGGCATGAAGGACGCGCACGCCCACCTGGGCATTGGCAAAGGCGACTTCAACACCCTGGTCGAGCACCTGCAGCGCGCCATGGACAGGGCCAACGTGCCCTTCGGCGTGCAGAACCAGTTGCTGGCCCGCATGGCCCATTTCCACCGCGACATCATCACGAAATGAAGCTCCCAGGCCCGGCATTCGCCCAGCCCGACTCACACTGGACGCGGCCCGGCGTTTCCTCATGAGCTTGCCCCCGCACCACCGCAACGGCGGCTTCCAGAACAACCACGGCGACTTCGAGCCCAAGTCGCTGGCGGACGTGATCCGCTGGCGCTGGAACGCCTCCCGTCGCGGCCTGCCACCGCGCCCGGCTGAGCCCATCCCGACGCAGCCGGCCGATCTCGGCTTCATCCGCACCAACCACGGCGCTGCGCAGCAGCCGGCGGTGACCTGGATCGGCCACGCCACCGTGCTGACCCAGCTTGGCGGCCTGAACCTGCTGACCGACCCGATCTTCTCCGGGCGCGCCTCGCCGCTGCCCTTTGCCGGGCCGAAGCGCGAGCAGCCGCCAGGCGTGGCGCTGGCCGAGTTGCCCCACGTCGACGCCGTGCTCGTCTCGCACAACCACTATGACCACCTCGACCTGGCTTCGGTACGCAGCCTCGCGCGCCAGCCCGGCGGCAGCCCGCTCTTCGTCGTGCCACTGGGCCTCAGGGCCTGGTTCCAGGCACGCGGCATCGAGCGCGTCGTGGAACTGGACTGGTGGCAGGCCGAGCGCCTCGCCGGCGTGGACATCGTGCTCGTCCCGGCCCAGCACTGGTCGGCGCGTGGCCTGAACGACCGCATGAAGACGCTGTGGGGCGGCTTCGCCGTGTTCGCACCGGACTGCCAGCTCTTCTTCGCCGGCGACACCGGCTATTCACGCGACTTCGCCGACATCCGCGAGCGCTTCGCCGAGCGCCAGCAGCCTCATCAAGGCGGCAGCTTCGACATCGCGCTGATCCCCATCGGTGCCTACGAGCCGCGCTGGTTCATGCAGAGCCAGCATGTCAACGTAGAGGAAGCGCTGAAGATCCACGCCGACCTCGGCGCCAAGCGCTCGCTGGGCGTGCACTGGGGCACCTTCGAGCTGACCGACGAGGCGCTGGACGAGCCGCCCCGCCAGCTCGAACGGCAGCGCGCGGCGCTCGGGCTGGCTGAGGAAGCCTTCTTCACGTTGGCCATCGGTGAGACACGGCGTCTGCCGCTTCGCCAAATCCGACAGCCGCCCGAGGAACTTGCCGACAGGCTGCCCCCATCCTCGCGGCTAGGCTAGCCGCGCCATGACTCTCCTTGCCCGTCTTCGTCGGCCTTTCCATGAGCTCGGCCCTGGGCTGATCACCGGCGCGGCGGACGACGACCCGAGCGGCATTGCCACCTACTCCCAGGCCGGCGCGCAGTTCGGCTACGGCATGTTGTGGAGCGTCGTCTTCACCCTGCCGCTGATGGCCGCGATCCAGATCGTCAGCGCCCGCATCGGCTATGTATCCGGCCGCGGCCTGGCGGCCAACATGAAGCGCACGTTCCCGCGCCCTGTGCTGCTGGCGCTGGTGGGCCTGCTGCTGGCAGCCAACACGCTGAACATCGCCGCCGACATCGCCGCCATGTCCAGCGCGCTGCACATGCTGGTGGGCGGCCCGGCGCTGATCTACGCGATCGCCTTCGGCGTGGTCAGCGTGCTGATGCAGGTCTTCCTCGCCTACCAGAGCTATGTGCGCTGGCTGAAGTGGCTGACGCTGGCACTGCTGGCCTATGTCGGCGTGGTCATCGTGCTGGGCCTGGACTGGGGCGAGGTGTTGCTGCACACGATACGGCCCGAGCTGAAATGGAACCGTGACACGGTGCTGATGCTGGTGGCGCTGTTCGGCACGACGATCAGCCCCTATCTGTTTTTCTGGCAGGCGGGCCAGGAGGTCGAGGACTGCGCAGGCCGCCCCTGCAAGCCAGCCGACGTGAAGCGCCATCTGCGCCGCATCAAGCTGGACACGCATGTCGGCATGGGTTTTTCCAACCTCATCGCCTTTTGCATCATGCTGTCCACGGCCGTGACGCTGCATGCCGCCGGCGTGCACGACATCCAGACTTCGGCCCAGGCCATCGAGGCGCTGCGGCCGATCGCGGGTGAGCATGCGGCGCTGCTGTTCAGCCTGGGCATCATCGGCACGGGCATGCTGGCCGTGCCGGTGCTGGCTGGCTCGGCGGCCTACGCGGTGGCCGAGGTGGCCGGCTGGCGCGACAGCCTGAGCCTCAAGCTCGAACGCGGCGAGGGACGCGGCTTCTACAGCGTCATCGCCGTCGCGACCCTGGGCGGCGTGGCCCTGTGCTTCGCGCCGCTGGACCCGGTCAAGGCGCTGTTCTGGTCGGCGGTGTTCAATGGCATCAGCGCTGTGCCCATCATGGCCGCGATGATGGTGCTGGCCACGCGCGAATCCGTCATGGGCGAGCATGTCATCGGCCCCAGGCTGCGCCGCATGGGCTGGGCTGCCACCGGCGTGATGGCGCTTACCGCACTGGCACTGGCGCTGGTCTGAGTTCTTCACGCGCGTGGCGCAGCACCACGCGCGATGAGTGCAAGGCGAGGCCGGCCATGATGACGGCCACGAGCAAGTCGGGCCAGGCCTGGCCGGTCAGCGCCACGCCACCGGCAGCGGCCACGACGGCCACATTGCCCAGCGCGTCGTTGCGACTGCACAGCCAGACCGCGCGCATGTTGGCGTCGCCTTCGCGCCAGGCATAGAGCATCACGGCCACACCCACATTGGCCAGCAGGGCCAGCGTGCCGACGATACCCATGGTCGCGGCCTGCGGTGGCTCGCCCGCCCAGGCGGCCCAGGCCGCGCGGGCCAGCACACCAACGCCGAACACCGCCATCGCCCAACCCTTGACCCAGGCCAGCCGCGCCCGCCACAGCAGCCCGGCCGACAGCACGGCCAGCGACGCGCCATAGTTGGCTGCGTCGCCGATGAAATCCAGCGCATCGGCCCACAGCGACAGCGACCCGGCGCGCCAGCCGGTCGTGATCTCGACGACGGCCATGGCCGCATTGATCAGCAGTGCCGCCCACAGCACACGGCGGTAGGCCGGCGAATTGCCGGGGCTGGGTTCATCGTGATGGTGGTGGCAGGCGTGGCTCATGGCGGGGAAGACCTTGGCTGAAAACTGCCGCTATTGCAAACCCTGGAGCCACACCAGAGTCAAGCCGAGAATCGTCACATGCGTATCGGAGAACTCAGCCGCCTGACCGGAACAAAGGTCGACACCATCCGCCACTATGAGCGCGAGGGCCTGCTGGCGCCGCCACCGCGCACGGATGCTGGATACCGCGTCTATGGCCCGCCTGATGTCGAGCGCCTGCACTTCATCCGCCGCTGCCGCTCGCTGGACATGAACCTGGCTGAGGTGCGGGCGCTGCTGGCGCTGCAGGGCGACGGGCACGGTGGCGCCAACGGAGCAGGTGTGCATGCGCTGCTGGACGCGCACATCGACCACGTCAGCGCGCGCATCACGGCGCTGCAGGAACTGGAGAAGGAATTGCGCGCGTTGCGCGCCCGCTGCCAGGGCAACGAGCCGGCCTGCGCCATCCTCGAAGGGCTGGCCGAGCCGGGCGCCGAGCTACCGCCCAAGAGCCACGTCGGCCACAGCCACTAGGGCATCAGCCGACCCGGCAGACCTTCAGCATGTTGGTGCCGCCGGGGTAGCCCATCGGCTCGCCGCAGGTGATGGCATAGGTGTCGCCGGGCATCAGCACACCGCGCTCGACGAGGATCTTTTCCGCGGCGGCCAGGGCCACGTCGCGGTCCTCGAACTTGGGCATCAACAGCGGCAGCACATTGCGGTAGAGCGCCATCTTGCGCTGGCTGACCGGTTGGGTCGTCAGGCCGAAGATGGGCACCTGAATGCGGTGGCGGCTCATCCACAGTGCCGTCGAGCCGGATTCGGTCAGGGCCAGGATGGCCTTGCAGCCCAGGTGGTAGGCGGTGAACAGCGCGCCCATGGCGATGGACTGGTCGATGCGGCCGAACTGGCGGCCAGCGAAGTCGGTGTCGAGACTGACAAACTCGGCACGCTCGGCTTCCAGCGCGATGTTGGCCATCTGCTCGACGGTCTCGATGGGGTATTTGCCGGCAGCCGTCTCGGCGGACAGCATGACGGCATCGGTGCCGTCCAGCACGGCGTTGGCCACGTCGCTGACCTCGGCACGCGTGGGTACCGGGTTGACGATCATGGACTCCATCATCTGCGTGGCCGTAATGGACACCTTGTCCAGCTCGCGGGCCATCTTGATCATGCGCTTTTGCAGCGCCGGCACGGCTGCGTTGCCCACTTCCACGGCCAGGTCACCACGCGCCACCATGATGCCGTCGCTGGCCTTCAGGATGGCCTCGAGGTGGGGGATGGCCTCGTAGCGCTCGATCTTGGCGATCATGGCCGGCTTGTGGCGATAAGCCTCGCCGGCCACGTTGGCGAGCTGGCGCGCCATTTCCATGTCGGTGGCGTTCTTGGGGAAGCTGACGGCCAGGTATTCGCACTGGAAGGACATCGCGGTCTTGATGTCGTCCATGTCCTTGGCTGTCAGTGCCGGCGCCGTCAGGCCGCCGCCCTGCTTGTTGATGCCCTTGTTGTTGGACAGCTCGCCGCCGAGCTTGACGATGGTGTGGACCTGCGCGCCGCGCACGGACTCGACGGTCAGCACCAGCAGGCCGTCGTTGAGCAGCAACGTGTCGCCGGGCTTCACGTCACGCGGCAGTTCCTTGTAGTCGAGGCTGGCAATGTCCTGGTTGCCGAGCTCGGTGCGGTCGGCGTCCAGGATGAAGGGCGCGCCGGGGATCAGCTCGATCTTGCCGCCCTCGAACTTGCCGACGCGGATCTTGGGGCCCTGCAGGTCGGCCATGATGGCCACCGACTTGCCGACACGTTGCGCGGCTTCCCGGACCATGGTCGCGCGGTCGATGTGGTCCTGCGCCTTGCCGTGGGAGAAGTTCAGCCGCACGACGTCGACGCCGGCGCGGATCATCTTCTCCAGGATCTCCGGCGTGTTGGAAGCAGGGCCGAGGGTGGCGACGATCTTGGTGGCGCGGGTCATGGCTGTCTCGATTCTTGGAAGGCGCGGAATTATGGTCCGCCAAGCCTCGCGCGAGTTTCGTCGTGTTTCAACCCAACACCTTCTCGAAGAAGGAGCTCAATGGATCAGGCGTGTAGCCGCCGAAGGGCCCGCGCTCCGAGTAGCCCAGACGCCGGTACAACGCCAGGGCCTCGGGCTGGTGGATACCGGTCTCCAGCCGCGCGATCCGCAGGCCGCGTTCGGTCAGCTCGGCCTCTAACTGCGCCATCAGCTGCCGGGCGACGCCACGGCCACGCTCGCTATCCAGCACGAAAAGACGCTTGATCTCTCCATAGCCGTCCGCGTCGAAGTGCTTGACGCCGCCGCAGCCGACGAGCTGCTCGCCACGCCACAGCCCGTAGAAGCTGCCCTGCGGTGGGCGCAGGCCATCGGCGGGCTCGAAGTGGTTGCTCTCGCTGGGATAGAGCGCGCCCATATAGGCCTCGGACAGCGCGATCAGACGCCGCGCATCGGGGTGACCGGGGTCCAGCGGCGCAAGGCGGGCGGGCAGTTCGGAACTCATGGTGGTTGGATACCAGTTACAGGGAAGGCACCGTCATCGCGAGCAGATAGCGCGCTGATTCGGCCCCGGGGTTGGTGAAAACGCTGCGCCCAAGGCAGCGAAAGCTGATCGAGTCGCCAGCGCCCAGCTCGAAGACCTGCCCCTGCAGAGTCAGCCGCAGCCGGCCTTCCAGCAGGCACAGGTGGTGTTCCAGGCGCGCGACGGTGGGCTCGTCGTAGGCCAGCTCGGCGCCGGGCGCGAGACGGCCCTCGATGACCTCGGTCGCGAAGCCGGCCAGGGGCGGACAGCGCATCAGTCGCTCGAAGCCGCTCTGCACGTCGTGCCAGCGTGGCAGGTCGGCGGCGCGCAGCAGGCGCACGGGCAAGGCCTCGGCTTCGGCGAGCAGGCGGCTCAACGGCAGGCCGTAAGCGCGGGCCAGGCGCGACAGCAGCGTCGCCGTCGGGCTGGTCTCGGCGCGCTCCAGCCGGCTCAGCGTTGCGCGGCTGACGCCGCTTTTCAAAGCCAGCTCGTCCAGCGACCAGCCGGCGGCCGTGCGCAGCGCAGCCAGCCGCTCGGCCAGTTGACGCTCGAACTGCCCCTCTTCGCTCAATTCAGAGAATTCTTCTCTCATATGAGAATATGCTAGCCGATATGAAGGACCGCCAGCTCGCCCCGTTGATCGCCGCTATGGCCGTCGTGCTGACCTGGGGCGTCAATTTCCCACTGTCCAAGGCCTTGTTCAACCAGGTCGGCCCGACCGGTTTCCTGGGGCTGCGCTATCTGCTGATGCCTTTCTGCGCCGTCGCGCTGCTGTGCTGGCGTTTCGGCCTGCGCTGGCCCCGGCTGGATCGTGGTGAGGTCTGGCCGCTGGTGCGATTGACGCTGATCGGCCAAGGCCTGCACCTGTTGCTGTCGGCCTACGGCATGCAGGGCTCCACTGCCTTCAGCGCCAGCGTGCTGCTGGCCTGCGGGCCGGTGTTCACACTGCTGATCCTGCGCGCGACCGGCGTGGAGAAACTCTCCGCGGGCCAGGTCGTCGGCGTGGCGATGGCGGCCACCGGCGCATTGGTTTTCACATCGGACAAGCTGCTCGCCGCCGACTGGCAGGCCGGCCTGGGCGACCTGACCCTGCTGGCCGCCGCCGCTCTCTTCAGCTACTACACGGTGGCGAGCAAGCCGCTGATCCAGCACCACGGCGGTGTGACGGTGCTGGGTTATGGCAGCCTGGTGTGCACGCTGCCGATGCTGCTGTGGTGCTCGCCGGCACTGGTGTCCTTGGACTGGGCGACGCAGCCCACATGGGTATGGCCGGGCCTGGCCTGGCAGGTCATCGGCGGCGGCTTCCTGGGCTGGCTAGCCTGGGGCTGGGCCAACGAGAAGCGCGGCGTGGCCCGCACCGCGCCGCTGATCTACCTGATGCCGCTGGTGGCCGGCCTCATCGCGTGGCTGTGGGGCGGTGAGCAGTTCAGCGCGCCCAAGCTGCTCGGCGCCGGCGTCATCCTCGCCGGTGTGGCGCTGGCGCAGTTCAGCCCTGCGCTGAACGGGCCTCGCGGGCTTCCCGCACGTCCGCAACCGCCAGAGCCGTCATGTTGACGATGCGGCGCACCGTCGCGGAGGGCGTCAGGATGTGCACCGGGGCTGCCGCGCCCAGCAGGATGGGGCCGACCGTCACGCCGTGACTGGCGCTGATCTTCAGCACGTTGAAGAGGATGTTGGCCGCATCCAGCGTCGGCAGCACCAGCAGGTTGGCGGCGCCCTTGAGCTTGCTGTCGGGCAGGAAGGCCTGGCGCACGCTCTCGGAAAGGGCCGCGTCGCCATGCATTTCACCGTCGCATTCGACTTCAGGGTGGGCGGCCGAGAACAGCTCGTGGGCGCGGCGCATCTTGACGGCCGACGGCCGCGTGCTGGAGCCAAACATCGAATGGCTGACGAAAGCCAGCTTGGGCGGCAGGCCAAAGCGGCTCACCTCCTCGGCAGCCATCGCGGCGATGTCGGCCAGCTCCTCGGCGCTCGGGTCGTCGTTGACGAAGGTATCGGTGATGAAGAGCGTCATCTGCTCCAGGATCAGCGCGTTCATCGCGGCGAACTGGCGCACGCCTTCGCGAAGGCCGACGAGGTCGCGCACCTGCTCCAGGTGGCGGTCGAAGCGGCCGACCATGCCGCAGATCATCGCGTCGGCGTCGCCCAGCTCGATGGCCAGCGCACCGATCGCCGTGTTGGAGCGCCGCACGGCGGACTTGGCCATCTCGGGCGTGAAGCCGTTGCGCTTCATGCGGGCGTAGTAGGCCTCCCAGTACTGCCGGAAGCGCGGGTCGTCCTCGGGGTCGATGACGGCAACGTCTTCACCCAGCTTCAGCCGCAAGCCGGCGCGCTCGATGCGCGCCTTGAGCACCGCCGGTCGGCCGATCAGCGTCGGCTTGCACAGGCCCTCGTCCAGCGCCACCTGCACCGCGCGCAGCACGCGCTCGTCCTCACCCTCGGCGTAGATGACACGTGCGCACTCGGCCTTCGCGGTGGCGAACACGGGGCGCATGAACATGCCGGTCTGGTAGACAAAGCGCTCCAGCGACTGGCGGTAGGCGACGAGGTCTGCCACCGGCCGCGTGGCCACGCCGTCGGCCGCCGCAGCCGCAGCGACCGCGGGCGCGATGCGCAGGATCAGCCGCGCGTCAAACGGCTTGGGGATCAGATATTCCGGGCCAAAAGCCAGTTCCTGGCCGGCATAGGCCGCGGCCACTTCATCGCTGGTCTCGGCCTTGGCCAGCGCCGCGATCTCGCGCACGCAGGCGAGCTTCATGCCTTCGGTGATCTTGGTCGCGCCGCAGTCCAGCGCGCCGCGGAAGATGTAGGGGAAGCACAGGACGTTGTTGACCTGGTTGGGGTAGTCGCTGCGGCCCGTGGCCATGATGCAGTCCGGCCGCACGGCCTTGGCCAACTCGGGGCGGATCTCGGGCTCGGGGTTGGCCAGCGCCAGGATGATGGGCTGACTGGCCATGGTCTTGACCATGTCGGCCGTCAGCACCCCGGCGGCCGAGCAGCCGAGGAAGACGTCGGCGCCATCGACCACATCGGCCAGTGTGCGCGCCGCCGTGATCTGGCAATAGCGCTGCTTGGACTCGTCCAGCTTGCCGGCCTTCGCGTCTTCACGTTCGGACTGGATGACGCCGCGCGAGTCGCAGACGAAGACGTTGTCGCGCTTCACGCCCAGGCCCACCATGACGTCCAGGCAGGCGATGGCGGCGGCCCCCGCGCCCGACACGGCCACCTTGACCCTGGCGATGTCCTTGCCCACCAGCTCCAGGCCGTTGAGCAGCGCCGCCGACGAGATGATGGCCGTGCCGTGCTGGTCGTCGTGGAAGACCGGGATGTTCATGCGCTTGGACAGCTCGCGCTCGATGTAGAAGCACTCGGGCGCCTTGATGTCCTCAAGGTTGATGCCGCCCAGGGTCGGCTCCATGGCCGCGATGATGTCGATCAGCTTGTCCGGGTCGCGCTCGGCGAGCTCGATGTCGAACACATCGATGCCGGCGAACTTCTTGAACAGGCAGCCCTTGCCTTCCATGACGGGCTTGGCGGCGAGCGGACCGATGTCGCCCAGGCCCAGCACGGCGGTGCCGTTGGTGATGACGCCCACCAGGTTGCCGCGCGACGTGAAGTCGGCCGCCAGCGACGGGTCGCGTTCGATGTCGAGGCAGGGATAGGCCACGCCCGGGGAGTAGGCCAGCGACAGGTCGCGTTGGTTGGACAGCGCCTTGGTCGGCGTGACCGAAATCTTGCCGCGCGTCGGGCTGCGGTGATAGTCCAGAGCGGCTTCGCGCAGCGCAGCTTCGGCAGGCGACAAGGGAGCGTTGTTCTTTTCCATGAGGGTGACTCTCCAGGGAGGAACCCTCAAGGTTACGCCGCGTTTCAGCCCCCGCCGATGCAGGTTTTTTGGCGATCTATGCCGAAGCCGATATCACCCGGTCGCGGCCTTCATGCTTGGCGCGGTACATGGCCCGGTCGGCCTCGCGCAACGCAGCCTCGACATCCGCCGCCGCCACGGCCTGGGCCACGCCCCAACTCGCAGTGACCTTCAGCCCGGCCGACCATTCAACGCGCGCCAGCACCTGGCGCAGCCGCTCGGCCACGGCCACGGCCTCCTCGGCCGGCGTCTGCGGCATGACGATGACGAACTCCTCGCCGCCCCAGCGCGCCAGCAGGTCGTCACGCGGCAGGTTGGCGCGCAGCGTGCGGGCCAGCAGCACCAGCACCTGGTCGCCGACCTCGTGGCCATGCTGGTCGTTGACACGCTTGAAATGGTCGACGTCGACGAAGACGACCGACAGCGGGAAGCTCATGTCGCCCTGCACTTGCAGCAGCAGGTCCAGTGCACGGTTGAGGCCATCGCGGTTGGCCACACGCGTCAGCGGGTCGCGCAAGGCCATCTTCTCGAGCGCTCGCGAGCGTTTCATCGACAAGCGCAGGCGCCCGTGCACCGTCCAGCTTTCCCAGACCAGATAGCCCAGCAGGCTGAACATCCACAGGCCAACCAGGCCGAGGCGGAAGGTCTCGGGAGCGACCCAGTCACCGACGAGCTCGGCGCGGTCGACGCGGATCAGGTGCTTGCCCGGCGCCACCTGGCCGCTGGTGCTGAAGCTGATAACGCGGATGCTGTCCATCTCCGGCCCCACCAGCGATACGGGCAGTTGATGGGTCTGAGCCCACCAGGAGCTGACAGCGAACTGCGACAGCCGCAGTTCCACCGGCTGCGGCTGGGCACCGGGCGCGAAGGTGACCTCCTGGGGCTTGAGGCTTTCGGCGTCACCCGGCTTCGTATAGGCCGGGTTGGCATTGCGCAGGAAGACGCGCACCTGTGGCGCCTGATGGTCCAGCGATGGGCCCTCGGCATTCAGCCACAGGCGGATGTGGCTGAAGTTGCTCAGGTCCAGCGGCCGGCCCTTCATCTCGAACTGCAGCTCGCAGTAGGGCCACTCGTAGCCGGGGCGGATGTCGCAGCGCATGCCCACCGGGCCGCCGGCAGGCGCGTCCAGCCTGGCTTCACTCTTGCCGCCGCTGCTGCGGTCGTCGACGATCTCCAGATGCTGCCCAGCCCCGCGCCCATCGAGCACGAGGTGGCGAGTCATCCAATACTCGTTGGCATAAAGGCCGAGCAGCGTCGTGACGACGAGCAGGGCGAGAAGCCAGCGCAGGACCATGCGGCAATTGTGTCGGCCGGTAACCCCCCGCGGATGGCCGCCGCCGCCAGCGAGCGTGAAATCATGACCGCCCCCAGCGGCGGACTTGTATCAGCCCGCTGCGCGCTCGGCCAGGATCTTGAAGGCCGGCAGCGTCTTGCCTTCCAGCACCTCCAGGAAGGCACCGCCGCCCGTGGAGATGTAGCCCACGTCCTTCTCGATGCCGTACTTGGCAATCGCAGCCAGCGTGTCGCCGCCACCGGCAATGCTGAAGGCAACGCTCTCGGCGATGGCGCGGGCGATGGCCTCCGTGCCATGGGCGAAGGCCGGGAACTCGAACACGCCGACCGGGCCGTTCCAGACGATGGTGCCGGCGGCCTTGAGCTTCTCGGCCAGCTTGGCGGCCGTCTTGGGGCCGATGTCGAGGATGAGGTCGTCGTCCTCCACGTCGGTGGCCGCCTTGACCGCCGCCGTGGCACCAGCGGAGAAGGTCTTGGCCGTCACGACGTCTTCGGGGATGGGCACGTCGGCGCCGCGCGCAGCCATCGCATCGATGACGGACTTGGCCTGATCGATCAGATCCGGCTCGGCCAGCGACTTGCCGATCTTCAGGCCTGCGGCCAGCATGAAGGTGTTGGCGATGCCGCCGCCGACGATGAGGCCGTCGACCTTGCTCGCCAGGGCTTGCAGGATGGTCAGCTTGGTCGACACCTTGGAGCCGGCAACGATGGCGACGAGCGGGCGGCGCGGGTTGGCCAGGGCCTTGGTGATGGCGTCGATCTCGGCTGCCAGCAGCGGGCCGGCGCAAGCGATCTTGGCGTACTTGGCGATGCCGTAGGTGGTGGCCTCGGCGCGGTGGGCCGTGCCGAAGGCGTCGTGCACGAAGATGTCGCACAGGGCAGCCAGCTTCCTGGACAGCTCCTCGCTGCACTTCTTCTCGCCCTTGTTGACGCGGCAGTTCTCCAGCAGCACCAGTTGGCCCGGCGCGACGGAGACGGCATCGACCCAGTCGCGCTGCAGCGGCACCGGGCGGCCCAGCAGCTCGGCCATGCGCTCGGCCACCGGCGCCAGCGAATCTTCAGGCTTGAACTCGCCTTCGGTCGGGCGGCCCAGGTGGGATGTGACCATGACGGCGGCGCCAGCGTCCAGGGCCATCTTGATGGCCGGCAGCGAGGCGCGGATGCGGGTGTCCTCGGTGATCTTGCCGGTGTCGTCCTGCGGCACGTTGAGGTCGGCGCGGATGAAGACGCGCTGGCCGGCCACCTTGCCGGCGGCGATCAGGTCGGAGAAGCGGATGACGTTCATGGTGGGCGGGGCAGTTGATGAGAAACCGAAACTGCCGCGATTCTCGCTGCCCGCCGTTCCGGCGCGGTTACCAGCCGAGGCCGAGCTTCAAAGGCAGCATGACCGCCATGCCGACGAGGATGGTGCCCAGGATGCCCTTGCGCCAAAAGTAGTAGGCCGTCGCGGCCACCGCCGCGGGCCAGCGCGCATCCTGCCAGGTCGTGATGAGCTGGCCCTGCGTCATGAAGATCTCGGGCGCGACGACCGCGACCAGGGCCGCCAGCGGTGCAACCTTGAGCAGTTCGCGCAGCCAGTCCGGAATGGGCAGGGGCTTCTCGCCAATCATGAAGAAACTGCGGGTCAGGACGGAAATGCCGGCCAGGCCGAACAGCGCCACCCAGGTCATCGCATCGCTCATGTCCGCCCCTCGGTCGTCGAGTACGCCGACCGATCCCCCGAGGGGATGCGCGCCGACTTGGGACGGCCCGGCGTTCGGCGCACGCTCATGCCCTGGCCTTTCGCGCGTCCAGCCACCAGCCTACGGCGCCCGCCGCAAAGATGGCGCACAGGATGTTGAGCTTGAGCGGCAACGCATAGGTGGCAATCGACACAGCGCCAGCCGTCACAGCCACCCACCACAGCACCTTCTCGGTCAGCAGCGAATAGGACAGTCCCAGCAGCGCCAGCACGCCGGCGAAGCCAATGCCCCAATGCGGCGGAATGCGGTCGGCCAGCAGGATGCCGGCGAAGGAGCAGGCCTGCCAGGTCGGCCAGTTGACGGCCACGCCACCCCAGAAATAGCGTTGCTGGCCCGGCACCGGCACGGGGTCCGGATAGCGCTTGACGAAGTAGACGAAGTTCAGGTCGGCCGCGACATAGCCGCTCAGCAGCCGGCGCGCCCTGGGCAGATGGCCCCAGTAGTTGCGCCATTGCGCGCTGAAGATGACAAAGCGCAGGTTGACGCAGAACGCCGTGGCCAGCAGCACCCACAGCGGCGCGCCGGAGGCGATCAGCGGCAGGGCCGTCAGCTGCGCGCTGCCGGCAAACACCAGCAGCGACATGCCCATAGCGAGCGGGATGCTGAGCCCGCTCTTGACCATGGTCACACCGGTCACCAGGCCCCAGGCCGCCAGGCCCAGGGAGGGCGAGGCCATGTCGCGCGCGCCGTGGCGGAAATCGGGGTCGGCCGCGAGCGCGCGCAACCTGGAAGTCAGACTCATGCCGCCATTGTCGGCGGCATAGGGCCTGTTCACCCGACAGCAATGGGTCGCGTTGTGGCAAGAAAGGCTGCGAGCAAGGCGCAAACCGCAGCCGGGCCGGTTGCCCGGCGAGGATTTGCAACGCCGCGCGCAGTCTTTCTGGCCACAACCCGAAGGGAAGGTCCGCCGCCAGGGGCCACTCGGCGTTGCATCCCTTGCCCGCACACGAGTGCGGGCGGCGCACTGCGCCTTGATTGGCCCCTGGCGGCGGGCCTTCGCGACCCATCGCTGTCGGGCGAACAGGCCCTCAAATCACTGCCCGATGCGACGGACTTTGCCGCTGCCGGCGACGGAGGACGAAATCTCCGGCGAGCCCGCGTACTTCACGTCGCCGCTGCCAGCGATGGAGACATTCAGGCGCTTGGTCGCGTTGACCTGGGCGTCGCCGCTACCGGCGATGCTGACCTTGACGTCTTCCGCCACCAGGTCGGCCGCCTTCACGTCGCCGCTGCCGGCGATGGTCACCTGGGCGCTGGCACAGCGGCCGGCCGCGACGATGTCACCACTGCCGCTGACCTTCATCCCCAGGCGTTCGGCGTCCAGGCCCGCGAAGCGGATGTCGCCGGAGCCGGCGATTGAGGCGTCGACGCCGGCCGTCTTCATGGCCTCGACCTTGACGGTGCCGGAGCCGGCCACAGCGATCGAGCGCAGGGCCGGCATCTCGATGGTCAGGCTGGGGTTGGTCGAGCTGTGCACATTGACGCCCTTTTTGGGCGAGATCTCCAGCGTGCGGCCCTTGCTGCCGTCGACGACGCGGGTTTCGATCAGGGGCAGCAGGTTGCGGTCGGCCTTGACCTCGACCTTGTTGCCCGAACCCTGGCGAATGACGACGTTGAAGCCGCCGGTCAGCGCGACACCGTCGAAGGCGCCCGTGTCGCGGGCCTCGGTAGCGATGTCGCCATTGCCGTTGACGCGCTCGCTGTTGATGGTCCAGCTCCAGGCCTGGGCGGAGCCGCTGAACATGGCGGCGGCCACGAGACCGAGGGCAAAGAGACGGCGGGAGGTGTTCATGTCGGGCTCCATCGGGTTTTGATGGTTCCCATGGTGCCAAGCGGCGCCGGGACGGACCTGACCAACGCGACAGTGCGCAGGATGGAAGGGGCGAAATGCGTCTGGCGGTGCCGGATCAGTGGCCCTTGGCCTTGTCGCCGCCCTTTTCAGACGCCTTTTCAGCGGCTTTCTCGACCGGCTTGGCCTCTGGCTCGTCGGCCGACGGCTTGACCGAGCCCGGGCGCGGCACGACGGGCGCGACGCCCTCGAGCTTGTTCTCACGCATGTACTCGTCCATCTCGCGCCAGCCGGTGTAGACGGCGGCCTTCTGGGCCTTGGGGTTGAGGACGTAGCAGTCCTCGATGGCACGCATCGCATGCCGGCAGGCGCTGCCGATGGCCTTGCCCTCGGCTTCCTTGGCAGCGGCCACTTTGGCGGGGTCGTCGATGCCAAGCTGCTCGCAGGCCGACAGGGCTGCGAGCAGGGGCAGGGCAAGAAGAAGGCGCTTCATGGGCTCAGCTATCGGCCGGCGCGGCTGCAACTTGAGGTCACGGCGAGTCAGCGCCTGGCCATCGCGAGCAGGCGCGTGACGCGTTCCTCGGTCGACGGGTGGGTGGAGAACAGCCCTCGCAGGCCACCACCGGACAGCGGGTTCATGATCATCATCTGCGCCGTCTCCGGGTGAGCCTCGGCGGGTGCCATCGGAATGCCCTGAGCGTAGCGGTGGATCTTGTCCAGGGCCGAGGCCAGCGCGGCCGGGTCGCCGGAGAGCTCGGCGCCGCCGCGGTCGGCCTCGAACTCGCGGGCGCGGCTGATGGCCATCTGGATCACCGTGGCGGCCAGCGGTGCAAGCAACGCGATCGCAATGCTGGCGATGACATTGGTCTGCCGGCCGTTCTCGTCGCGGCCGCCGAACAGCCCGGCGAAGTTGGCCAGCATCGAGATCGCACCGGCCATCGTCGCGCTGACGGTGCTGATGAGGATGTCCCGGTGCGCCACATGGGCCAGTTCATGGGCCATGACACCACGCAACTCGCGCTCGGACAGCACGCGCAGGATGCCCGTCGTTGCCGCGACGGCGGCATGCTCCGGGTTGCGGCCGGTCGCGAAGGCGTTCGGTGCTTCCTCGTCGATCAAATAGACCTTGGGCATGGGCAGACCGGCCCGTTGCGCCAGTTCCTGAACCATCCGATAGAACTGCGGCGCGGTGCTCTCGTCCACCTGCCGGGCGTTGTACATGCGCAGGACCATGTCGGCCGAAAACCAGTAGGCGAAAAAATTCATGCCAACGGCCACCAGCAACGCGATCAGCATGCCGGCCTGGCCGCCGATCCAGGACCCGACGGCCATGAACAGCGCCGTGATGGCGGCCATCAGGACAGCGGTTTTCAGCAGATTGAACATGTCACCGGCCCGGAAGTCAGGAATACGTGGGAGATGGTGCCACGCACCCGGGGTTTCAAGCGTCGAAGCGTTCGCCGACGGCAATCGGCCGGGCCTGGAGGAAGGTCGAAGCCGGCCCGCGCTTGCCCCCGGCGCGTTGCAGTTCGGTCAGTTTCAAAGCGCCTTCACCACAAGCAACCTCCGGCCCGGCGGCGATGACTTCACCCGGCTTACCCCGGCCTTCAACGACCTCGGCCCGCCAAACCTTGAGCGCCTCGCCGGCCAGTGTCGCCTGGCCGCCGGGGAAGGGATCGAAGGCGCGCAGCCGGCGCTCGATCACGACAGCGGGCAGCGTCCAGTCGATGGCGCTCTCGGCCTTCTCGATCTTGTGCGCGTAGGTGACGCCCTCGCCGGGCTGGGGCGTCGGCGCCAGGCTGGGCGCCTGCAGAGCCTCGACAATCAGGCGACCGCCCAGTTCGGCCAACCGGTCATGCAGGGCCGCGGTCGTGTCGTCGGCGCGGATGGTCTCGCGGCCGATCAGCAGCATGTCGCCGGTATCCAGGCCCGCATCCATTTGCATGATGGTGATGCCGGTCTCGGCGTCGCCAGCCTCGATGGCACGGTGGATGGGCGCGGCACCGCGCCAGCGCGGCAACAGCGAGGCGTGGATGTTCAGGCAGCCGCGGCGCGGGGTGTCCAACACCCACTGCGGCAGGATGAGGCCATAGGCGGCGACGACCATCACGTCGGCATCTGCCGCCCGCAACGCCTCGCGCGCCGCAGCCGCGTCAGCGGCATATTTGCCGTCCAGTTTCAGGCCCTGCGGCTGGGCGACCGGGATGCCGGCCGCAACGGCGCGTTGCTTGACCGCCGAAGCCTGCAGCTTCATGCCCCGCCCGGCCGGGCGATCGGGCTGGGTCAGCACCAGCGGCACGGCAAAACCGGCAGCCAGCAACGCGTCCAGCGCAACGGCAGCGAATTCTGGCGTGCCAGCAAAGACGACGCGCATCACAACCTTTGGTTGCGCTTTTTGGCCTCGAGCTCTTCCTCGCGCGTCTTCTTGACCATCTTGGTCTTGATGCGGTCGCGCTTGAGCGGGCTCAGGTATTCGACGAAGACCTTGCCCAGCAGGTGATCCATCTCGTGCTGAACGCACACGGCCAGCAGGCCATCGGCCTCGAACTCGTAGACCTCGCCGTCGCGATTGGTGGCGCGCACGGTGACCTCGGCATGGCGCGGCACCTTGTCGTAGATCTGCGGCACCGACAGGCAACCTTCCTCGCCCTCGACCATGCGCTCGCTGAGACGAACCAGCTCGGGATTGATCAGCACACGCGGGGTGTCGCGATCCTGCGACGTGTCGATGACGATGACACGCTCATGCACATCGACTTGCGTCGCGGCCAGGCCGACACCGTCGGCGGCGTACATGGTTTCCAGCATGTCATCGACGAGCTGGCGGATGCGCTCGTCCACGGCGGCCACCGGTTTGGCAACGGTGTGCAGACGCGGGTCGGGGTAGCGAAGGATGTGCAGTTGGGCCATGGCGCCTTGTAAGCACTCGCAAACGAGCGCTAGCGGTTGTTGGTTGCCCCCGGTGATTGCGGGCAGAATCGCCTGGATTTTCGCCGATCCGGCAATCCCCTCGGAGACCGCGCCAGATGCCCGTTGCCCGCCCAGCCCACTTCGCAGTCCTTGCGACCTGCCTCGCCCTCGCGACGGCGACCTCAGCCTGGGCGCAAACCAGCAAGCTGCCCGTCACCGCCGAACAGCGACGCGTCGCCGATCAGGTCGCGTCCGCGGGCGTGCCCCTGGCCGAACTGGCGCCCAATGCGCCGGACAGCCACACGGTGCAGCCAGGCGACACGCTTTGGGACATCTCCAAGCTGTTCCTGAAAAGCCCCTGGCGCTGGCCCGAGCTCTGGGGCATGAACCGCGACCAGATTCGCAACCCCCACCTGATCTACCCGGGCCAGGTGCTGCTGCTGGTCAAGGTCGATGGCCGGGCCCGGCTGCAACTGGCACAGGGCGTCGGCGGCAATACGGCCGGCAATGGCGTGGTCAAGCTGCGGCCGCAGATGCGCATTTCGGCGCTGGATTCCAGCCCCATCCCAAGCATCCCGCTGCACCTGATCCAACCCTTCCTGACCGACGCTGTCGTCTTCGACACCGATGCGCTGGCCACGGCACCGCGCATCGTCGCCGCCCAGGAAGGGCATGTGCTGCTCGGCCCGGGCGAACTGGCCTATGCGCGTGGCGATTTCGGCAGCGGCACCGACTTCCGCGTCTTCCGCAACGCCCGCCCGCTGCGCGACCCAGCCACCAACGAGATCCTGGGCTACGAGGCCCCGTATGTCGGCACGGCTGAACTGACCCGTCTGGGCGAGGAGCGCACCGGCGCCGATGGCAAGGCCGAGATCGTGCCGGCCACGATGACCGTCCGGCAGATCAAGCAGGAGGTCGGCATCGGCGACCGTCTGGCGCCGGCACCGGCACGCAATCTCGAGCTGTATGTGCCGCACGCGCCCAGCCAGCCCATGGCGGGTCAAATCGCGGCCATCTACGGCGAGGCACTCAACGCAGGCCAGAACCAGATCGTCGCGCTCAACCGCGGCAAGCGTGATGGCATCGAGCGCGGCCATGTGTTCGCGCTGTGGCGCGACGGCGCCAGGGTCATGGACAAGACCCAGGAGAGGGCCGAGGCCATCAAGCTGCCCGACGAGCGCCACGGCATCCTGTTCGTCTTCGAGGTCTATGAGCGCGTGTCCTATGCGCTGATCATCTCGGTGAAAGAGCCGGTTCGACCGGGCGACCGCTTTACCCAGCCTTAGAGAATGGAGCCCCTAGCCCAAGGAGTACCTTGGTCGGTCTTGCAGACCGCGCTGCGGCGGGTGCCGCAGCCCTTCGGTAGGCACATCGCGCCCACTGGGCGCAATGTGTCCGGCCTCAGCCCCCGAGGGAACGGCGATGCTTGCCGGATTGACCGGCAAGCACATCGCCAAGGCGGGCCGGCTCGGGAGCGGCCCAGCGCTCGGCCCGGCGGTTCTTCGAACCGCTGATGCTGACACCCATCGAGCTTGTCGCCTGGCTGCGGCTCACCGAGAGCGTGGGCCCGGCAGCGGCGCGGCGGCTGCTGGCCATGGCCGGCAGCCCGCAGGCTGTCTTCGAACTCCCCGCCGTCGCCCTGGACCAGGCGCTGCCGGGCAAACAGCGCGAGGGCTTCAACAAGCCCCCTGACCATCTCGACGAATTGATCGACAAGGCCCAGGCATGGTTGGCCGAACCCGGCCATGACCTGCTCGTTCTCGGCGATGCCGACTACCCACCTCGCCTGCTGGCCACGGCCGACCCACCGCTGCTGCTGTGGCTGCAGGGCCGGCGCGAACTGCTGGGCGCGCCGTCCATCGCCATCGTCGGCAGCCGCAACCCGACCGCCCAGGGGGGCGACAACGCGCGCGCCTTCGCCCGGGCGCTGGCACGCGGCGGCTACACCATCGTCTCGGGCCTGGCCCTGGGCGTGGACGCCGCCGCGCATGAGGGCGCCCTGGACGCCGACGGCGCCACCATCGCCGTCGTCGGCACCGGGCTGGACCAGGTCTACCCGCGCCGCAACGAGAAGCTGGCGGCGCGGCTACTGGCCGGCGGCGGCCTCATCGTCAGCGAGTACTCACTGGGCACCCCGGTGCTGCCGGCTAACTTTCCGCGCCGCAACCGCATCATTGCCGGCCTGGCCCAGGGCTGCCTGGTCGTCGAGGCCGCCGTGCAGTCGGGCTCGCTGATCACGGCCCGGCAGGCCGTCGAGGCGGGCCGCGAGGTGTTCGCCATCCCCGGCTCCATCCATTCACCCCAGGCCCGCGGCTGCCATGCGCTGATCCGCCAGGGCGCCAAGCTGGTCGAGTCGGCCCAGGACGTGCTGGAGGAGCTGCCGCCGCTGGGCAAGCTGTGCGTGACGCCCGAGCCTGCCGAGACGCCTCACGAGCAGCAGGCGCTGCTGGACGCCATGGGCTTCGATCCGGTCAGCCTGGATGCCCTGATGGCCCGCTGCGGCTGGCCGGCGGCCGAGCTCAGCGCCGCCCTGCTGGAGTTGGAGCTCGACGGCCACATTGCCCGCCTGACGGGCCAGCTCTTCCAGCGCCGACGGCAGGGATGAGGGCAGGCTGGGCAGCAGAGACAGCGAGCTTAACCGCGGATATCAGAGCCTGATCCGAGGGGTTATTCGCGTCCGGAGTGCGCCAGACCCTGGGCTATCATCCCCTCACGATGTTCGATGTCCTGGTTTATCTCTACGAGACCTATTGGCGCCCGGACGCCTGCCCCGATCACGCGCAACTCGCGCGAAAACTGACGGCGGTGGGCTTCGAGAACGACGAAATCCAGGAGGCCCTCTCCTGGCTGGACGGTCTGGCCGCGTCCGGGGAGTCCTACCAGGGCGAGCAGAGCGAACACGCGATGCGCGTCTATTCGCCGGCGGAGATGGAGCACCTGGGCGAGGAATCGATCAGCTTCGTCAGCTTCCTCGAGTCGGCCGGCGTGCTGCCCGGCCCGATGCGCGAGATGGTCATCGACCGCGCCATGGCCATCTCCGGGAACCCGATGGACCTGGAAGACCTGAAGATCATCGTGCTGATGGTGTTCTGGAGCCTGGGCGAAGAGCCCGATGCGCTGATCCTGGACGAGCTGTTCGTTGCCCCCGAGGATCGGTTGATCCACTGAACCCGCTGATGCACCAAGAACAAAGGACGCCGCGGCGTCCTTTTTCAATTCCTGAATCAGTTGGGGTCAGAGCAGCGCGCTACGCGCGCAGGTCTGACCCGCAAATCATTTGAGCAATTGCCCGGGATCGGCATCCAGCTTGGCCAGCGCCTTGCGCGTGGCCTGCACGGTCAGCGCTTCGTCCTGGGCAGGCAGCAGCAGGCCTGCCTGCAGGAAGGCGGCCATGCGGTTCAGCGAGAACAGCACGCCGCGGCCCTTGGGCGTGACGAACAGCGCCAGCTGCTTGCGCAGGCCGCGCCAGGCCAGCTGCACCTGCTCGTTGCGGCCGCGGTAGTCGAGCATGAACCAGCCGCCGACCTGCAGCTCGCGCGCCCAGGCCACCATGGCCGGCGTCGGCGCGGAGCCACCCTCGGCGACGACCTCCATGCCCTCGGATTCGTGGCCGGACAGGTCGCGCACCAGCATCTCGTCGACATGGCTGTCGCCGCCTTCGATGTCCTCGGGCAGCATGGCTTCCAGTGTCTCGAGCTGGTCCATCAGCTCGTCCAGGCGCTCGCGCGGGATGGCGGCCGTCTTGGCCGTGAAAGCGGCGGCCAATGCGTTGTTGAGCTGGCGCACATGCTCGTCCTGCTTGTCCGTCGGCAGGCCGGCGTGGCTCATGCCATCGCGCAGCGTCTTGAGCAGGGGCGGCAGGCGGCGGATGACCTCGGCACGCTCCTCGCGCGAGGCCTTGGAGCTGGCGCTCCAGATCAGGTCGGCGGCGGCCCGCTTCATGGACTTGGTCACGTCGGACTGGGCGCCCGCGCGCACCGCCGTGACGGCCAGCACGTCGGCCCAGACGTGAAAGAGGAAGTCGCGCACGCCGTCCTGTACCGGCACCTCGGACAGCATCTTGCGCAGCTCGATGGTGTACTGGATGGCCAGGGTTTCGCGTTGCTCGACCTGCTGGGCCAGCGACACGCCGCGCTTGGAGGCCTGGTTCTCGTTCTCGAAATAGTGGTCGAGGAACTTCTCGAACTCGGTCAGCACGGTGGCAAAGACCCGCCGGCCGGTGTCCGGATAGGCCTCGACGACCTGCACGACGCGCTTGATCTCGCGCTCCAGCGCATCGTTGCTGGCGCGCTCCGAACCCGGGCCACTGACCTGGGCCGTGTTGAAACCCATCACGCACGCGCCCATGCGGTCAATGAGACGACGCGCCGGATGGTCGGCGGCGGCAAAGAAGTCGGGTTCGCTGACGGCCACCCGCAGCACCGGCATCTGCAGCCGCGCGAACCAGACCCGCACCGTGGCCGGGATGCGCTCCTCGGTCAGGATGCTCTGGAACATCATGGCGACGATCTCGATGGTCGCGCGTTCGGCCGGGTTGCTCGCGGCCTGCTTCAGGACCTGCTTGAAGGCCTGGTTGCGCGCGCCAATCTCCTCCAGCGCACGCGGGGCGCTGGCGCTGCCACCGGTATCCACACCGCCAGCTGCGCCGGGGCGGCGCTGCAAGGACTCCTGGGCATGCTTGATGGCACCCATCAACCGCGGCGAGGCGGCGGAAACGGAGACGGGCGGCGCATCGGCCAGCGACGGCCTGGCCACGGAGGCGGGTGCATCGCCGCTCGATGAACTGCCACCACCGAGGGTGCCGGCATGGCTGGGTGTCACATCGGCCAGGCTCGGCTTGCCGCCACCCGGGCGGGCCGGCACCTGGCTTTTGACGACCGGAAAGCCCGGCACATGGCGGGCCAGCACACGCTGCAGTTGGGCCATGACTTCGTCGGCCTGGCTGCTCGCCTTGCTGCGCGCCGATGCCCCACCCGCGACCATCGGCACCGGGCCTGACGTGGGGGCGAGACCCGGGCCGGGAGACACCGGCGGTGGCGGCGGTACCGGCGCGCCAGTGGCCGTCGCCGTCGCCGCCGTAGCGGCCTGGGCCGTGCGGCGGATGAAGGGCCGCAGATCGACCTCGGGCAGCACCTTCTGGGCGATCAGCCAGCGGTTGGTCTCGTGGTAGGCCTCGCTGATGAGCTGGGCGAATTCCTCGTGAAGCTCATGGTGCAGCAGCTGCCAGATGTTCGCGTCCAGGCCGACGCGGGTCCAGGCGTCCAGCGCCACGCGGGCCACGACATGGGCCCGCAGCAGGTCCAGCGGTTCCAGGTCGTCATGAGCCTCCAGGGCCTGCATGCGGGTGCGCAGGTCGGTGAATTCCCAGGTCGCCCGGTCCATCATGACCAGGGCCAGGCGGGAGCTGGTGATCTCGCGCTCGATGGTCGAGTCGTCGACCAGGCTCATCTTCACCGACTGGGCCGGCACGGTCGTGTCGTGCTCGCGGGCGTTGTCGGAGACGCCGTGCACTGCCGCGTGGCGCAGCGCCGCGACGACGGCCATCTGCCAGTTGGGGCCCAGCTTCTGCCAGGCCTGCACCGCGTCGCGCCTGGCCATCATGATGGCGTGGGGGACGCCGTGGGCCAGTTGCTGGCCAGCGCCCTGGCCGACCGCAGCGACCAGGGGCGTCATGCCGCGCACCAGAGCTTCCAGATAGACGCGCCGCGCCTGGGTCGCCAGGGCCTGGTTACGAGCGGCGGTCATGGACTGGTGAGGGCTGCGCGGCTGGAATGTTGGGTTGCGATCACTCTACACGACGGCCCCGGAGTTCGGGTCATTGGGGTCGTCACGATTCACGCCCGCCTTGACCAGGTCCTCCCGCTTGACGCCCAGCCACATGGCGATGGCCGCCGCCACGAACACCGAGGAGTAGATGCCAAACAGGATGCCGATGGTCAGCGCGACGGCGAAGTAATGCAGCGTCGGCCCGCCGAACAGCAGCATGGACACCACCATCAGCTGCGTGCAACCGTGGGTGATGATGGTGCGGCTCATCGTCGAGGTGATGGCGTGGTCGATGACCTCGTGGGTGTTCATCTTGCGGAACCTGCGGAAGGCCTCGCGCACCCGGTCGAAGATGACGACAGATTCGTTCACCGAGTAGCCCAGCACCGCCAGGATGGCCGCCAGCACCGCCAGCGAGAACTCCCACTGGAAGAAGGCGAAGAAGCCCAGGATGATGACCACATCGTGCAGGTTGGCGATGATGCCGGCGACCGCGAACTTCCATTCGAAGCGGATGGCCAAGTAGATCATGATGCCGATGACCGTCGCGGCCAGTGCCTTGGCGGCGTCCTGGGCCAGCTCGGCCCCGACGGCCGGGCCGACGACCTCGGAGCGCGACAGCTTGATCGGCTCGGCGCCATCGGCTCGTCTGCAGATCTGCTTGCTGACCTGCTCGCCCTGGGGCGTCACTTCCTGATGCTCGCTGATCGTGCCGGCCTCGGCCGTGCACAGCTCGGTGAAGACCTTGCCGACCAGCTCGGTCTGCTTGATATCGCCGCGCACGGGCAGGCGGATCATCACGTCGCGCGAAGAGCCGAAGTTCTGCACCTGCACTTCGCCGAAGCCCATCTTCTCGACGACCAGGCGAGTCTTCTCGATCTCGGCCGCCTGCGGGTAGGCCACCTCGATGACCGTGCCGCCGGTGAACTCGATGGAGAAATGCAGGCCCCGCGTGACCAGGAAGAACACGGCGGCTGCGAAGGTGATGAAGGAGATCGCGTTGAAGACCAACGCATGCTTCATCAACGGCAGGTCGCGCTTGATGCGAAAGAGTTCCATGTTCTAGCTTTCTCAGGCCTTGGCGGCGACGTCGGTCGTCTCGGCGGCGGGCTTGTCGGCGTCGGGCCTCCAGATCTGCCCGATGGACACGCTCTTGAGCTTCTTCTGGCGGCCGTACCAGAGGTTCACCAGGCCGCGCGAGAACACGACGGACGAGAACATCGAGGTCAGGATGCCCAGGCAATGCACGACGGCAAAGCCCTTGATCGGGCCGGAGCCGAACACCAGCAGCGAGACACCGGCGATCAGCGTCGTCACGTTGGAGTCCAGGATGGTGGCCCAGGCGCGTTCGTAGCCCAGGCGGATGGCCTGCTGGGGCGATTCGCCGCCACGCAGTTCCTCGCGCACGCGCTCGTTGATCAGCACGTTGGAGTCGATGGCCATGCCCAGCACCAGCGCAATGGCGGCGATGCCCGGCAGGCTCAGCGTGGCCTGCATCATCGACAGCGCCGCGATCAGCAGCAGCAGGTTGAAGCCCAGCGCCAGCGACGAGAACACGCCGAACAGCAGGTAGTAGACGCACATGAAGGCGGCCACCGCGGCAAAGCCCCACGTGACGCTGGCGATGCCCTTCTCGATGTTCTCCTTGCCCAGGCTCGGGCCGATGGTGCGCTCTTCGATGATCTCCATCGGCGCGGCGAGGGACCCGGCGCGCAACAGCAGGGCTGTGTCGCTGGCTTCCTGGGTCGTCATCGCGCCGCTGATCTTGATGCGGCCACCGCTCAATTCGCTGCGGATGACCGGAGCCGTCACGACCTCGCCCTTGCCCTTCTCGAACAGGATGATGGCCATGCGCTTGCCGACGTTCTCGCGCGACAGGTCCTTCATGATGCGGGCGCCCTTGGCGTCCAGCGTCAGGTCGACCGACGGCGAGTGGTTCTCGTCGAAGCCGGGCTGAGCATCGACGAGGGCGTCACCGGTCAGCACCACCTGGCGCTTGACGATGATGGGGCCGAAGCCGCGGTCGATGAAGCGCTCGGTGCCGAAGGGCACGGGCCCGTTGCCCTTGAGCGCCTCCAGCGACTCGCTGCCGTCGTCCACCATGCGCAGCTCCAGCGTGGCGGTGCGGCCGATGATGTCCTTGGCTTTGGCAGTGTCCTGCACGCCCGGCAGCTGCACGACGACGCGGTCGGCGCCCTGCTGCTGGATGACGGGCTCGGCCACGCCGAGCTCGTTGACGCGGTTGTGCAGAGTGGTGATGTTCTGCTTGATGGCGGCGTCCTGCACCGCGACCTGGGCCTTGGGCGCCAGGCTGCCGGACAGCTGCAGCTCGCTGCCTTCGCCCTGCGGCGTCCAGACGACATCAGGCAGCTGCGTCTGCAGCAACTCGGTGGCGGCGGCGCGCTGTTCGGCGTCGCGAAAGGCGATGACCACCGTGTTGCCGTCGCGGCTGATGCCGGCGTGGCGGATGTTCTTGTCACGCAGCATGCTGCGTGCATCGCCGGTCAGCGACTCGGCCTTCTTGGTCAGTGCCGCCTTCATGTCGACCTGCATCAGGAAGTGCACGCCGCCGCGCAGGTCCAGGCCCAGGTACATCGGGTTGGCATGCAGGCTGGCCAGCCATTGCGGCGAACGCGACAGCAGGTTCAGCGCGACGATGTAGGTCGGCTCGGCAGCATTGGGGTTGAGCTCCTTGCTGATGACGTCCTTGGCCTTGAGCTGGGTGTCGGTGTCGCCAAAGCGCGCCTTGACCGAGTTGCCGTCGAACTGGACGAAGTCCGCCTTGATGCCGGCTTGCTGCAGTGCGGCCTCGATGCGGGTGGTCATCGAGTTGTCGACCTTGACGGTCACCTTGGCACTGGACACCTGCACCGCCGGCGCTTCGCCGAACAGATTGGGCAGGGTGTACAGAGTGCCGATCAGCAGCGCGACGAGCAGGATCGCGTACTTCCAGAGCGGATAGCGGTTCATGGGGACTTCCTTGTATGCGCCTGCACGGCGTAATCAGCAGCGCCCGGGCGGCCGTGGCCCGGGAGATGGGCGCAGGGCCGATTACTTCAAGCTGCCCTTAGGGAGAACCTGGGTGACGGCGCTGCGCTGGATCTGCAGCTCGACGCCGTTGGCGACTTCCAGGTGGATGAAGTTGTCACCCAGCTTGGCGACCTTGCCGATGATGCCGCCGGCCGTGACAACCTCGTCGCCCTTTTGCACTGCCTCGATCATGGCCTTGTGCTCCTTCTGGCGCTTCATCTGCGGCCGGATCATGACGAAATAGAGCACGACGAACATCAGCACCAGGGGCAGCATGCCGAGCAGGCCGTTGTCGGAACTGGCGGCAGCCGGGGCGGCCTGGGCGTAGGCGTTGGAGATGAACACGTTGAATTCCTTGGATGGGCGGCCGCAAAAACCGCAGGGCAACCTTGAATTCTAGTGCGCCGCGCCAAACGCCCCGATGACGGGGCTCCGAGGGGCTACGCCGCGGCGCCCACCCCTGCTAACCTGCCGCCGCCACATTCAACCTGCCTGGAGTTCCTTCCTTGCCGATCAGGGCGCTGACCGACCGACTGAGCCTGCGCAGCCTGCTGACGCTGCCCTATGTCGTCTTGGTGCTGGGTCTGGTGCTGCTGGTGGGCACGCTGTCCTGGCGCGCCGGGCGCGACACGGTGAACACCTTGTCGGGCCAGCTCCTGGTCGAGGCCGTGAACCGCATCTCCGTGTCGCTGGAGCGCCATGTCGGCGGGGCCGATGCCGTGCTGGAGGCGGCCTTCCCCACCGGCCTGTCGGTACCGGAGAACCTGCCCCGCGAGCTGGACACGCTGCGCAACCGCTTCTGGCTGGCGACCTCGGTGCACCGGGATCCCAACAATTACGTCTACTACGGCGACCGCCAGGGTCATTTCCTTGGCCTGTGGCGCTTCTCCGAACTGGAGGCCGAGCTGCGCGTGCGCACCGCGGGCACCGGCCCGCGCACCATCTACCGCCTCAGCGGCATCACCGGCGACATGCGCTCGCCGGTCACCGAGGACAAGGTGTTCGAGCCGCGCGAGCGCCCCTGGTACCAGGCCGCACTGGCCAACCCGGCGCCGCTGAGCTGGACGCCGGTCTACATCGACTTCAAGACCCTGGATCTGGTCACGACGCGCACCAAGCGCGTGGGCAACGACGTCGGCGAACCCGAGGGCGTGGCCGCCACCGACCTGTCGCTCAAGCAGGTCAATGCCCTGCTGCAGCGGCTGGCGCTGAGCGAGAACGCCGTCGCCATGGTCGTGGAAGGCGATGGGCAACTCGTCGGCGTGTCACGCGGCGCACACATGAAGACGCTGGCCGTCGGCCAGCACGAAAGGCTGAACGCCGCGCAGAGCCCCGACGCCCTCGTTGTTGCCGCCTTCGAGGCAGTGCGCCAACGCACGGCGGCCGGCGCCGAGGCCCTGGGCACCGCGCCGCGCACGGCGAGCTTTGCCGATATCGATGGCCGCGTCGTGCAGCTCGGCTATGCCCGCGTCGACCCTGCCCTGGGCTTGAACTGGCTCATCATCGTCGCCGTGCCGCGCGCCGACTTCCTGGTTGGCGTGCAGCGCAACTTCGTGCAGGCCGGCGTGCTCGCGGGCCTGGGCGTCGTCATCGCCCTGGGCCTGGGCTGGGCGGTGCTGGGCATCGTCACCCGTGAGCTGCGCGAGCTGGCCGACGCCGCCCGGCGCGTGGGCGAGGGCGTGCTCGACGAGCCGCCCGAGGTGCACCGCACCGACGAACTCGGCGAGCTCGCGCGCAGCTTCGCCGACATGCAAAGGCGCTTGCTGACCGACCAGTTGACGGGCCTGTCCAACCGCAGCGCCATCCTGCGCCGCATCGAGGACCGCATCCTGCAGCAGCGCCGGCGCGGCGACCGCTGGCCCTTCGCCGTCATGTTCGTCGACCTCGATCGCGTCAAGGACGTCAACAAGCGCTTTGGCCATGGCGTGGGCGACGCGGTGCTGAAGGAGGTCGGCCAGCGGCTGCGGGCCGGCGTGCGCATCGGCGACATCGTGTCCCGCTATGCCGGCGACGAATTCGTCATGCTGCTGGACTCGGTCGAGAACCGCGCCGACGCCGAAGCCGCGCGCGACCACCTCGAGGCCAGCATGCGCATGCCGCTGGAAAGCCTGGCGGGCCTGGCACCGGCCGACTTCCAGGTGGCGGCAAGCTTCGGCATCGCCCTCTACCCCGACGACGGCCAGGACACCGAGAGCCTGCTCCGGCATGCCGATGCAGACATGTTCGCCCGCAAGCAGCCCCCGCCTAGCGATGCCCGCCAGCCTTGATCTCAGCACCCTGCGCCGCCATGCCGTCGCGCGCAGCCTGTTCACGCCCACCACCCTGGTCAAGGCCGTCGAGAAGCTCGGCGGCTTTGTGCAGGCCGACCCGCTGCGCGCCCCCGCCAGGGCGCAGGACCTGACGCTGCGCCACCGCGTCAAGGACTACCGCGCCGGCGACCTGGAGCGCCGCTACCCGCGCCTGCCGCTGCAGGAAGACTTCTTCATCAACTACGGCTTCGTCACGCCCGAGCTGCGCGCGCTGATGCACCCGCGCACGACGCGTCGTGTGTGGGACAAGCCGCGCTGGAAGCTCGCCAACGCCGTGCTGGCCGAGGTCGAGCGCCTGGGCGAGGCCCATCCCGCCGAGGTCGACGCGGCGCTGGGCCACGGACAGGTGAAGAACTGGTTTGGCGGTAACAGCCGGCTGTCCACCGAGCTGCTGGACGGCTTGCACTACCGCGGCCATCTCGACGTCGTGCGGCGCGACAGCGGCACGCGCGTCTACCGACTCGGTCCGACCTGGGAAGCCCACCCCGACCCGCAGACGGCCATGGACGCGCTGGCCGATGTGCTGGTGCAGAAATACGCCCCCCTGCCGGCCGGCAGCCTGTCCCAGCTCATCCGCATGCTGTTCCACGGCGCGCACCAGTGGCGCGAGCTGGCGCCGGCGACGATCGCCCGCGCGAAGGAGCGCCTGGCCCACACGCGCATCGACGGCGTGGATTGGTACTGGCCGGCGAATGAAGACCCGACGCGCGGCTGGCGCATCCCCTCGCAGGTGCGGCTGCTCGCGCCCTTCGATCCTGTCGTCTGGGACCGCCGCCGTTTCGAGCTGCTGTGGGGCTGGGCCTACCGCTTCGAGGCCTACACGCCCCCGGCTAAGAGGGTGCGTGGCCATTACGCGCTGCCGCTGC
The DNA here is from genome assembly GCF_054049415.1 of Roseateles sp. P5_D6. Taxonomy (NCBI): domain Bacteria; kingdom Pseudomonadati; phylum Pseudomonadota; class Betaproteobacteria; order Burkholderiales; family Sphaerotilaceae; genus Roseateles; species Roseateles sp. P5_D6. The sequence continues at coordinate 250,149 of NZ_JBFUMK010000007.1, forward strand.
TGTGGCGCGACCAGGTCGTCGGCTGGGCCAATGCCAGCGTGAAGGGCGGGCGACTGAAAGTGGACTGCGGCTATGTGGCCGGCCGCGCACCCCGCGACGCGGCCTTCAAACCAGCGCTGGAGGTGGAGCGGACGCGGCTGGCGGAGTTCTTGGGGGTCGAGGCCGGCTGATGCGAAGGACGAGTGCTTGACGGGGCGGCTAGCGGCCAGCAACTGACGGTCCCATTTCACGGAAAGCCTCTTCACCAGCAAGTCAGCCTGCAAATGGCGAGCATCGGGCTCTGACCACATAGGTTAACGGCCTTCGTTGACGACCATCAGCCACGAAGACGTCAGGTCCGACAGTGACCACGGTCGGCCGCAAGCTGGCGAAGGTAAGCACAGAGCTGCCTTGGCAGCATTGATTCGACTGAAGGACTCCAGCGGTTCCAGCCAGACGCGATGCTAGAGTGCCTCGCCCCGTCTCCAGCCCCGGAAGTGTCCGCTCCGATACCCCCGCCGTCCAAGCCGCCGAAGAGCCGTCGTCACAAGTTGCCCACGCTTGCTGACGTCGCGCGAGAAGCGGGGGTTTCTAGTGCGGCGGCGTCCTCCGCGCTCAGCGGTGCGAAGGGTTCGACGCGCGTGTCGGTCGAGACGCGTGAACGGGTCCTCGCGGCGGCGGCACGCTTGAGCTACCGGCCCAACGCGACCGCGCGTGCGCTGACGTTTCAACGCACCAATGCCATCGGCTTCGTCGCCAACATTGCCAATGAGGAGCCCAACCTCTATTTCCTGGAAATTTTCAACGGCGTCGTGCGGGGCGCGACGCAAGCCCAACAGAGCACATCCATCTTTCCGCTCGGCGGCTGGGAAGAAGCGCCCAAGCGCATCCCTGCGTTGTGCGACGGACGCGTCGACGGGCTCGTCGTGCTGGCGCGTCAGCTGGAAGATGACAGCACGACTTGGCTGCCACCGCATACGCCCATGGTCACGATCCACGCTGGCCCGCTATTGCAGGCCCAGGTGAACGTCGAGGCCGACGATGAAGCAGGCGGCTATGCCATTGCACGCCACATGCTTGAGCTTGGCTATCGCCGGATCCTCTGCATGGGTGGTCCGGTGAACGTCAAGGGCGCGGACGTCCGTGTCGATGGCTTCCTGCGCGCCCATGCCGAAGCCGCAGTGGAAGTTGCGCCCGACCATCTGATCCGCACGTGGTTCACCGCCGAAGGGGGTAGGCAGGCCATGCGGGAATGGCTGCAACGGCACCGCGGTCAGCCGTTGCCCGAGGCCGTCTGTTGTGGCAGCGACGACATCGCCTTCGGCTGCATCGAGGCGCTGCAGAGCTGCGGGTTGAGCGTTCCTCGGGACATCTCCATTGCAGGCTTCGATGACACCTTGATGGCCCGCGCACTGGGCATGACGACCGTGCGCCAGCCCCTGCTTGAGATAGGTCGTCGTGCGGTCGAGGCCCTGATGCAGCTGATCGAGGCGCAGCGCCGTGGCGAGGCCTACGAGGGCCCTCGCGACATCGTCCTGCCCGTCGAGATCGTCCACAGGCGGACCTTGCCAGGACCGCGGAGCGAGCCGCTGACCATCCCTTGACACGTGCGGAGGTGGCTAGGTTTTCCCCTAGTCAGCTTAACTGGTCGACCAATTTAAGATGCGCGTGCGGCGTGGCCGCACCTTTTTTGATCGGCTGATTAATCGGTTAATTAAAAATTGATCAACCGATTAGTCAATCCGCAAAAGCAACGAGAGCCGTATGTTCCTGGGCCAGGACGAACACAACAATTTCTCCGAAGGAGTGCTGGCCTGCGCGTTAGTAGGCACGCTCGCCGACGCGCGCGACAGGGCAGCAACCTTCGGCGCTCGACGCTGCCGGGCAGTTGCAGGCGGACGCGCGGTCCGACGGTTCTGCTTGGCGCCGAACGGCGGAAGGCGTGCGGCTCCATCTACGTGGTATGACCAAAAGCGTTCTGTTGGACGGTCCGGACCTGGTGCGCGTGGCGGCCTATCTTGTCGTGTCGCCCACCATCCAGCCGAGCCTGGCGGTGGTGGCGAGGCCAAAGCGTGCCGGCCGATTGCTGCCTGCAACTGATTGAACTGATCGAACTGAGAGTGATTCAGAAATGAAAACAAAGCACACAACACACAAGTCGCTGTTCCACAGCTGGGCAATGATGGCCGCCGCGGCGTTGACCCTATTCCTTGGCGCGGCAGGCAATAGCTGGGCGCAAAAGGCTGAAGGCCTGGCCCTCACCCCGCCCATGGGCTGGAACAGCTGGAACAAATTTGCCTGCGATATCGACGAACGCCTGATCCGCGAGACCGCCGATGCCATGGTCAAGTCAGGCATGAAGGACGCCGGCTACCAGTACGTGAACATTGACGATTGCTGGCAAGGCCAGCGCGACGCCGAGGGCAACATCCAGCCCGACGCCAAGCGCTTCCCATCCGGCATGAAAGCGCTGGCGGACTATGTCCATGGCAAGGGACTCAAGCTGGGTATCTACTCGGATGCCGGCGATGCCACCTGCGGCGGCCGTCCCGGCAGCCGCGGCCACGAATATCAGGATGCGCTGGTCTATGCGCGCTGGGGCATCGACTACGTCAAGTACGACTGGTGCAACACCCCAGGCATGAGCGCCGAACCGGCCTACACCACGATGCGCGACGCGATCGCCAAGGCGGGCCGCCCGATGGTGTTCAGCATTTGCGAATGGGGCATGAGCAAGCCGTGGGAGTGGGCCGGCAAGGTCGGCCATCTGTGGCGCACCACGCCCGACATCTACAACTGCTTCGACTGCCAGTTCAATCCCGGTTTCTCGACGGGTCTGGGCGTGCTGCGCATCCTCGACAAGCACGCTGACGCCAACCTGCGCAACTTCGCAGGGCCCGGCCACTGGAACGACATGGACATGCTCGAAGTGGGCAATGGCATGAGCGAGGATGAAGACCGCGCCCATCTGTCGATCTGGGCCATGCTGGCCTCGCCCCTCATCCTGGGCAACGACCTGCGTTCCATGTCCGAGTCGACCCGCCGCATCCTGACCAACCCCGGCGTGATCGCGGTGAGCCAGGACAAGCTGGGTGTGCAGGCGCTCCGCGTTCTGGTCGACGGCCCACTGGAGTTCTATGCCAAGCCGCTCGACGGCGGGGATTGGGCACTGATGTTCCTGAACCGCTCCAACCAGCCTGCCGACGTTCACCATGACTGGAAGAAGCAGGTCCTGGGCGATGACCTGAGCAAGCGGTCGGTCGATTTCAAGCAGGCCGTCTACCGCTGGTCCGACCTGTGGAGCAAGAAGACGGGCGACACCAGCGGCAAACTGGAAGCGCGGCTGGCGCCACACAGCGTGCTGATGCTGCGCCTGACCGGCCCTGCGAAACCGTAAGGCGCGCCTGGCCGTGCAAAGCGTCAACCATGAAGAAGACCACCTTGATCGCGGCGCTGCTCGCCGCAGTGCTGATCACGCCCGTCAGCGCCGCCGAAGCCCCGCGCCTCGTGCAGCGCGACGGCCACCATGCCCTGCTCGTCGACGGCAAACCCTTCCTGATGCTCGGCGCCCAGGCGCACAACTCCAGCAACTATCCCAAGGCCCTGGGCAAGGTCTGGGCCGCGGCCAACGATGCGCATGCCAACACCGTGCTGATGCCGGTGGCCTGGCAGCAGGTCGAGCCCCAGGAAGGCCAATTCGACTTCAGCTTCCTCGACGTCCTGGTCAAGGAAGCGCGGCAGCAGGACAAGCGCCTCGTGCTGTTGTGGTTCGCGACCTGGAAGAACACCGGCGGCTCGTACACCCCCGACTGGGTCAAGCTCAATGGGAAGCGCTTCCCTTCCATGCTGGACCGTGATGGCAAGCCCAACTTCTGTTTCAGCCCCTTCGGCGAAGAGACGCTCAAGTCCGACAAGCGCGCCTTCGTGGCGCTCATGGCCCACCTGAAGAAGATCGACGCGACCGAGCGCACCGTGCTGATGGTTCAGGTCGAGAACGAGGCCGGCACCTACGGCCTCGTGCGCGACTTCGCGCCAGCCGCCCAGGCGGCCTTCGAGCAGCCGGTGCCCGCCGAAGTGGTGGCGCGTCAGAAGCCCAAGGCCGCCGCATCGGGCAACTGGCGCGAGGTCTATGGCGACTACGCCGACGAGTACTTCCACGCCTGGGCCATCGCCCGCTACATCGGCGAGATCGCCAAGGCCGGCCGCGCCGTCTACGACCTGCCGATGTACGTCAACGGCGCGCTGCGCGAGGCGCTGGAACAGCCGCCCAAGCCATGGCAGGGCAACTTCGCCAGCGGTGGACCGGTCTGGGACGTCATCGACATCTACAAGGCCGCCGCGCCCGCCATCGACATCGTCGCGCCCGACATCTATACGCCCAACTCCGAGGGGATCAAGGCCAACATGCGCCTGTACCAGCGGCCGGACAACGCGCTGTGGATTCCCGAGATCGGCAATGCCGAGGGCTATGCGCGCTGGATCTACGCGGCGCTGGGCCGCGGCACCCTGGGTGTGGCGCCCTTCGGCCTGGACTACTTCAACTACGCCAACTTCCCGCTGGGCTCCAAGCGCGCCGACAAGACCATGGTCGAGCCCTTCGCACGCGTCTTCGGCGCCTTCCGGCCCATCCAGCGCCAGTGGGCGCAGTGGGCCTTCGAGGGCCGCACGCGCGGCGCCGCTGAAGGCGACGACCGCAAGCCCCAGTCGCTGGAACTGCCGGGCGGCTGGGTCGCCAAGCTGACCTACCGCCAATGGCAGTTCTGGGACCTTGCATGGGACAGCAAGGACGAGCGGCCGGCCGGCACCGAACAGCCCGGCGGCGGCGTGGCCATTGCGCAGATCGGCGACGACGAGTTCCTCATCGTTGGCCAGCGCACCCGCGTGCGCATGGAAGGCGGGCCGCAAGCAAGCGGCTTCATGCTGCGTGTCGAGGAAGGCAGCTTTGACGACAAGGGCCGCTGGCAGATGGAGCGCGTCTGGAACGGCGACCAGGTCGACAGCGGCCTGAACCTGATGGCGGAGCCCATCATGCTCAAGGTCAAGATGTCGCGCGCGCGCTGAAGGGCAACAGCGTCATGGCCGAGCGCGTTTTGCCCTTTGGTGACGGCACCGCGATCCGAGTGACGACCCACCTCACACCCGCAGCCAAGGGCCAGTTGCTGACCGCAGTCGCCATGGACGCGCACAACACCTTAGAGCAGCCGCAGGTCATCACACCGGTGCCGTTCTCCGCCATGCCGACCCGCAAGGCCCGGCGCTGGAACTTTCGCCCAAGTCCGTCGTCGTTGTCGGGATGTAGGTCCACGCACTGAGCCACATCCTTCAATAACGCTCGTGTCCGGAGGAGACAACCGGCCGAGCACCTTCATGCGGCCTGCCTCAAGACCGTGCGCATTCCCGCCAGCTGGAACCAGTACGCCGACGCCAACGGCAACGGCAACATCAGCCCGACCTTCGTGGCACGCGTCACCGAGGTGGTCGGTTATGCCCGCAACGCTGGCCTGCTGCATTGGCCGCGATAGGCAGCCGAAGCGAATCCGAGCAAACCATGACCCCAACGTCAAACATCAAGATGAGACCACTTCGCCCCTTCTCCTGGGTCTTCTGGGGCCTTGCACTGGCCCTTGCCGTCGGCAGCGCCACTGCCGCTGATGGCGCGCGCCAGCGCACCCGCGTCGATGACGGCTGGCGTTTTGCGCTGGGCCATGCGCATGACCCGGCGCAGGACTTCAACCACGGCACGGGCTCCTTCTTCTTCGCCAAGGCCGGTTTTGGCGACGGCCCTGCGGGGGCCGAGTTCGACGACCGCAGTTGGCGCCGCCTGGACTTGCCGCACGATTGGGCGGTGGAACTGCCCTTCGACGCGCGCGGCAGTTCGCTGCATGGCTCCAAGGCCATCGGCCGGAGCTTCCCCGAGAACAGCGTCGGCTGGTACCGCCGTGAGCTGGCTCTTCCCCAGTCGGCACGCGGCAAGCGCATCGCGCTGGAGTTCGACGGTGTCTTCCGTGACAGCGTGGTCTGGGTCAACGGCCACTACCTGCGCCGCGAGGCCAGCGGCTACTCAAGCTTCAACGTCGACATCACCGACTACCTGAACTTTGGCGGGCGCAACGTCGTCGCGGTGCGCGTGGACGCCACCACACAGGAAGGCTGGTGGTACGAAGGCGCCGGCATCTACCGCCATGTCTGGCTGACGCAGACCGAGCCGCTGCGCGTGGACCACTGGGGCAGCTCCGTGCGCGCCACGGTCACGGGCGGCCGCGCCGACGTGGCCGTCGACACGACGGTGCGTAACGACGGCAAGGCGCCCGCCTCCTTCAGCCTGGAGCACGAGCTGCGCGACCCCGCCGGGCGCGTCGTCGCACGCGCCAGCGTACCGGCAAGGCGCGTGGGCGTGGACACCAGCACCGACGTGGCCGCGACGCTGCGCGTGACGGCGCCGCAGCTGTGGTCTCTGGAAACGCCGCAGCGCTACACGCTGACGACCCACGTGAAGAGTGACGGCCGCGTGGTCGACAGCTACGACACGCCCTTCGGCATCCGCACGATCCACTTCGATGCCAACGCCGGCTTCTTCCTCAACGGCCGCCACGTCAAGCTGCACGGCGTCAACAACCACCAGGACCACGCCGGCATCGGCATTGCCCTGCCCGACGCCATGCACGATGCGCGGCTGAAGATGCTCAAGGGCATGGGCGTGAACGCCATCCGCTCGGCCCACCATCCGGCCACGCCCGAGCTGCTGGACGCCTGCGACCGCCTCGGCATCCTCGTCATCGACGAGCACCGCATGATGGGCACCGCGCCGCAGATCCGCGACGAGCTGGAGCGCATGGTGCGGCGCGACCGCAACCACCCGTCGGTCATCCTGTGGTCGGTGGGCAACGAGGAATGGGCCATCGAGAACTCCGAAATCGGCACTCGCCTCGCGCAGCAGATGCAGGCCATCGTGCGCCGCCTGGATMCGACCCGGCCCGCGACGCTGGCCGCCTCCAGCTCGGGTGCGGCCGAGGGCACATCGGTCGGCTCGCAGGTCATCGGCTTCAACTACAAGGGCCAGCACAACATCGATGCGATGCACAAGCGCTTCCCCGAGCGCGCATCAGTCGTCACCGAGGAAGGCCTGACCTACGCGACGCGCGGCATCTACGCCGACGACCCGGCCCGCGTGCAGATCGCTGCCTACGACAAGCGCTCAGGCGGCGACTCGACCTCGACCGTCGAAGAGGCCTGGCGCTTCAACGCCGAGCGCCCCTTCCTGGCCGGCGTGTTCTTCTGGACCGGCTTCGACTACCGCGGCGAGACCACGCCCTACGGCTGGCCCGCCGTCTCCTCGCAGTTCGGCATGATGGACACGACCGGCGCGCTGAAGGACAGCGGCCAGTACCTCAAGGCCGCCTGGACTGCCGAGCCCATGGTCCATGTATTGCCGCACTGGAACTGGCCCGGCCGTGAAGGCCAGCCCATCGACGTGCGCGTCTACGCCAACACCGATGAGGTCGAGCTGCTGCTGAACGGCAATTCACTGGGCCGCAAGTCGCTGGCGCGCTACGCCCATCTGCAATGGAGCGTGCCCTATGCGCCGGGCAGCCTGACGGCGCGCGGCTACCAGGGCGGCAAACTCGTCGTCACCGAGACCGTGGCCACCACGGGCAACGGCAGCGCCGTGCGGCTGACGGCGGACCGTGCGCGCATCCGCGCCGATGGCGACGATGTGGCGGTGGTCAGGGTCAGCGTGGTCGACCGCGAGGGCCGCGTGGTGCCCACGGCCAGCCAGCGCATCAGCTTCGAGGTGTCCGGCCCGGCGCGGCTGATCGGCATGGGCAACGGCGACCCGGGCTCGCACGAGGCCGACAAGCCGGCCGAGTTCCATCGCTACGTGACGCTCGACCGCTGGCGCCTGCAGGGCGTGGCGCGGCAGGATGACGCGGCGGCATTGCTGGCCGGTGCCGACGCCGAGAAGGGTCGCGACCCGTTCGCCTGGCTGCCGCCCGAGAAGCAGCCGGCCGACAGCGCCTGGAACGTCGTGCACGCCAGCTTTGCCCGCCCGGCTGCGGGGGTTGGCCGCGCGGCGCTGTTCGTGGGCGACATCGCGCCGGGCCAGCAGGTCTATTTGAACGGCAAGGCCCAGACGCCGCGCCGCGAGGACGGCATGGGCGTGATCGACTTCGACCCTGCTCAGTTGAGCGATCTCAACACGCTGACCCTCGTCTTCGCCACGCCGGCCGGTGGCACGCGCAAGCTCTTCGACGACGCGCAGGGCGGCCGGCGCTGGGTCACGCTGCGCACCACCACGTCCACCGGGCCGTGGCAACGCAGCGTGTTCAACGGCCATGCACAGGTGATCCTGCAATCCACCGGCAGCCCCGGTCGCGCCACGCTGCGCGCCGTCAGCGAAGGCCTTGCCCCAGCTGCAACGGTGATCGAGATCTTCTGAACACCGGGAACAGATTCGTCACCGTCGCTACGCTCGGAACCAGGCCACTGGACGGCAACGTTATGCAGCTTGAAGATTTCACCGAAGGCTAGGAGCCCATACATGTCGGGCTGGAGGGCGCCGCGCTTGTGATTGGCGGCATCGATCCCTGGCTGCATGCGAACGCTTGGCGCAGGGCTTGGCGAGAGCACATCGTTGTACCGCATCCGACTTATCGACAGCAACGCCATCGTGCCCGGATCTACGAGATCGCGGCGCTTGGGTCGATCACCCCTAGGATCGCCCGGTCACGATTGCCGCCCGAGTTGCCGCCATGCGCCGTCTTGCCCCACTGCTTCTCGCCCTGACCCTGTGCCCGCTGGCCCATGCCGACGAGGCCGGTGCAGCCCGCGCGCTTGAGCAAGCCCGCAGCAACCCCTGGCTGCTGCGGCAATTCATGGCCGCCTTCCCCAAGGGCGGCGACCTGCACAACCACCTGGACGGCAGCATCTACGCCGAGAACATCATTGGCTGGGCCAGCGCCGACGGCAAATGCGTGGACCCGGCCAGTGGCCAGATCAGTTTCCCGCCCTGCGACACGGCGCGGCCCCTGATGAAGGACTACGCGGCCGACAGCGCCCGCTACAGCCAGCTCGTCGACGCCTACTCGGTACGCAACTTCGAGCGCGGCAGCAAGTCGGGCCATGACCAGACCTTCGTCACCTTCGGCCGCTTCATCCCCGGCACGCTCGGCCGCGAGGGCGACATGCTGCGTGAGGCGACCAACCGCCGCGGCGCGGAGAACACGGTCTACCTGGAGCTGTTGCAGTCCTGGGGCATGGACAAGGCGCGCGCCATCGCGGCGGCCGAGGCCGGTGCCTTTCGCGCCGACCGGCCCACCACCGACTGGACCCATCACCCGGCCCTGCAGCGCATCGTCGCCGACACGCGCGCCGAGCTGGACCGCATCGAGAAGCGCTGGCGCGAGCTGTCGCACTGCAACCAGGCCAATGCCGAGCCGGGCTGCGGCGTGGCGCTGCGCTATCTGGCCCAGGTCATCCGCACCTTCCCGCCCGAGCAGGTCAATGCGCAGATCGCGCTGGCCTTCCTGCTTGTGAAGGCCGACCCGCGCTACGTCGGGCTCAATCTCGTCGCGCCCGAGGACGACCCCGGCACGCTGCGCCACTACAAGGAGCAGATGAGCGTCATCGGGCGCTTAAGCAAGCTCTACCCCGAGGTGAAGGTCACGCTGCATGCGGGCGAGTTCGGATTCGGCCTCGTACCGCCCGAGGATTTCAAGGACCACATCCGCCAGGCGCTGGACGTCGCCGGTGCGCGCCGCATCGGTCACGGCGAGGCGATCGGCCTGGAGACCGGCGCCTTCGACACGCTGCGCGAGATGGCCAAGCGGGGCGTGATGGTTGAGATCAACCTGACCAGCAATGCCATCGTGCACGACCTCAAGGGCGATCAGCACCCCTTCCTGCTGTACCGCCAGTTCGGCGTGCCCACGGCCTTGTCGGCCGACGATGAAGGCGTGTTCCGCATCGACCTGACGAACGAATACCAGCGCGCCGCGGCCACCTATCCGAAGCTGAGCTACCGTGACTTCAAGCAGCTGTCGCGCAATGCCCTCCACTACGGCTTCGTCGAAGGTCAGGCTTTGCTGGCCGACACCGGCAGCGGCCGCTTCGTTGCAAGCTGCACAGGCGAACGCACCGGAGCTGAGCCCAAGACGGCGCGCTGCCGCGACTTCCTTTCCACCCACACCAAGGCCCGCCTGCAATGGGACCTCGAAGCACGCTTTGCCCGCTTCGAAAGCCAAGTTCACTGAATGCTTCTTGATATCGCGCCGCTGCGCCGCAACACCGCCTTTCGCCGCCTCTTCGCCAGTCAGTTCATCTCGGGCCTGGGCACCATGGTCAGCTATGTGGCCGTGCCCTGGCAGCTCTATGAGCTGACGCACTCCAACGCCCAGGTCGGCCTGCTCGGCCTGGTGCAGCTGATTCCCGTCGTCGTCTGCGGCCTACTGGGCGGCGCGGTGGCGGACCGGGTCGACCGCAAGCGTCTGCTGATCGGCTCGGAGGCCTTGATGGCGTTGTGCCTGGCCGGCCTGCTGATGAATGCGCTGAGCGCCACGCCGAGCGTGCTGGCCATCTACGCGCTGGTGGCGGTGCTACAGGGCGCCAGCGGCTTTCACCGCCCGGCGCTGGAGGCGCTGACGCAGAAGCTCGCGCGGCCCGAGGAGTTCGCGGCGGTCGCAGCCTTGTCCTCCGTGCGCGGCACGGTGGGCATGGTGGCTGGGCCGGCTCTCGCGGGCATCCTGCTGGCGAAATGGGGCGCGGTCGGTGCCTACATCTTCGACCTCGCGACCTTCATCGCGGCGCTGTTCTTCATCGCCCGCATACCGCGCGAAACCATCGGCACGGTCGACGCACCAGGCGAACGGCCGCATCTGCTGGCCGATCTTGCCGAAGGCCTGCGCTTCGCGTGGGCGCGGCCCGAGCTGATGGGCACCTACATCGTCGACATCGTCGCGATGGCCTTTGCCTTCCCGGTGGCGCTGTTCCCGGCGATGGCGGCGGCGGACGGGCGCACCGAATCGGTGGGTTGGCTGCTGTCGGCGATGTCGGTCGGCGCGCTGGTCATCGGCCTGTTCAGCGGCTGGACGGGCAAGGTCAGCCGCCACGGCCGCGCGGTCGTCATCGCGGCGGCGGTGTGGGCTCTGGGCATCGTGGCGCTGGGCTTTGCACCCAGCCTGATGCTGGGCCTGGCCTGCCTGGCCGTGGCCGGCGCCGCAGACATGGTCAGCGGCGTGTTCCGCGGCACGATCTGGAACGAGACCATCCCCAACACATTGCGCGGTCGCCTGGCCGGCATCGAGATGATCAGCTACCTGACCGGCCCGCTGGTCGGCAACGCGCGGGCCGGCTTCATGGCCGATGCCTGGGGCGTGGCGCCGGCGATCTGGATCGGTGGCGCGATCTGCCTGTTCGGCGTGATCGCCACAGGCTTCCTGCTGCCGCGCTTCTGGGCCTACCGAAGCCTCACACGTTGACCGCACTCATCTGCGCCGCCGGGTAGCGCGTGCCGGCCACTATGTGCGCGGCCAGCAGCGCCTCGATGCGCTCGCGCCGGCCGGCATCGAAGTGGATGTGGGACGCCAGCGCGTTCTCATCGAGCCGCTTGATGCTGCGCGTGCCGGGAATGGGCACGATGTCGTCGCCCTGGTGCAGCAGCCAGGCCAGCGCGAGCTGGGCGGGTGTGTAGCTCCACTCCTCGGCAAGAGCCGAGAGCGCATCGGCCAGCGCGAGGTTGTGGTCCAGGTTGCCGCCCTGGAAGCGCGGATGGATGCGACGGCGATCGTCGGGTGCCAGTTGCTCGGCCGAACGGATGGCGCCGGTCAGGAAGCCGCGGCCCAGCGGGCTGTAGGGCACCAGCGTGATGCCCAACTCACGGCAGGTGGGCAGGATCTCGGCTTCGACGTCGCGGCTCCACAGCGAGTATTCGGTCTGCACAGCGGCTATTCGCTGCACCGCATGCGCGCGGCGGATGGTCGCGGCCGAGGCCTCCGAAAGGCCCAGGTGCCGGACCTTGCCGGCCTTGACCAGCTCAGCCATCGCGCCGACGGTTTCTTCGATGGGCACGTTCTTGTCGACGCGGTGCTGGTAGTAGAGGTCGATGTGGTCCACACCCAGGCGCTTGAGACTCGCATCGCAGGCCTCGCGCACATAGGCCGGGCTGCCGTCGATGCGCACCGCCGCGCCATCCGGCGCACGCACATGGCCGAACTTTGTCGCGACGATCACCTCGTCGCGACGCATGGCCAGCAACTGCGACAGCAGGCGCTCGTTGGCGCCGGTGCCATACATGTCGGCCGTGTCGAGGAAGTTGATGCCGATGTCCAGCGCGTGGTGCAGCACGGCCAGCGACTGGGCATCATCGGCCGGGCCGTAGAACTCAGACATGCCCATGCAGCCCAGGCCCAGGGCAGACACCGCGGGGCCGTGAGCGCCGAGGCGGCGGCGGGGAAGGGTCGAATGCGTCATGGTGGAACTCCTTGAAGGGATCATCAATGGGATGGGGACAGCTTAGGAAACTCAACCCTGCGCGCCCAGCACAAAGCTGGCGCATGTTTGCCCGATCCTCCAGCGCTTGAACCCGCATTGCGCCGCCCATCGGCAAGTGTTTGCACAATCACCCGCATGCCAAACGACGATGACCTGCAAGCTCTGCGCGAGCGCACGATCGCGCAGGCCCTGGCCCGCGCGCCCGCAGATGGCCTGCACACGACCGCCCTGCCCTGGCTGCGGCTGATCCGCGCCAGCGCGCCAGCCCAGCCGGTGCCGGCGGTTTACGAGCCCGGCCTGGTGCTGGTGCTGCAGGGCCGCAAGCGCGCGCAGCTCGGCGAGCGCGTGGTGCATTACGACGCCATGCAGTGCCTCGTCGTACCCATGACCATGCTGCCGCGCGGCCAAGTGCTGGAGGCCAGCCCGGCCAAGCCCTATGTCTGTATGCGCCTGAGCTGCGAGACGCAGGCGCTGACCGAGCTGCTGCTGGACGGCGATGCACCGCCTGAAGGCAACGACGCCGGCCTGCATGTCGCGCCCGTCACCGCGCCGCTGCTGGACGCGGCCCTGCGTCTGCTGCAGCTGCTGGACAGCCCGCAGGATCTGAAGACGCTGGCACCGTTGGTGCAGCGCGAGATCCTCTACCGCGTGCTGACCGGCCCGCTGGGCCCGCGGCTGCGTTCGCTGGCGCATACCGACGGCGTCACCCGCCGCGTGGGCCGCGTCATCGAGCAGCTGTCGCGCCGCTATGCCGAACCTCTGTCCATCGACGAACTGGCCGAGCTGGCCCACATGAGCCCATCGACGCTGCACCTGCGCTTCAAGCAGCTGACCGCCCTGTCACCGCTGCAGTTCCAGAAAAACCTGCGCCTGCAGCAGGCGCGCCGGCTGATGCTGGGCGATGGCCTGGATGCCGCCAGCGCCGCGCACCGGGTTGGTTACGAGAGCCCTTCGCAGTTCAGCCGTGAATATCGTCGCCTTTTTGGCGCGCCGCCACGCGAGGACATCTCGCTGCTGCGCAGCGCTGCCGGCTAGAATGCCGCCTCCTTCCGAGGAGCGTTGCAACCTCAGCACCTATTGAGGCCAGGCTCGGAAGTTCTGACCCCCTGCAACTGCGCTCACCCGCTGGCAATCCGTGCCTGGGTGAGGTTTGATCCCCCCGTACGACCCGCCAGCGGCTTCATTCGCTTGAAGGAGCCCTGCATGAGCACCACGAATCACATCGTCAAGGACCTGTCGCTGGCCGACTGGGGCCGCAAGGAAATCAAGATCGCCGAGCATGAGATGCCGGCGCTGATGGCCATCCGCAAGGAATACGCCGAGACCCAGCCGCTCAAGGGCGCACGCRTCACCGGTTCGCTGCACATGACSATCCAGACSGSCGTGCTGRTCGARACSCTGCAAGCCCTGGGCGCYGARGTGCGCTGGGCYTCGTGCAAYATYTTCTCGACRCARGACCACGCCGCCGCCGCGMTKGCCGCCGYCGGCACGCCSGTGTTYGCCWWCAARGGCGARACSCTGGMMGACTACTGGGACTACACGCACCGCATCTTCGAATTCGCCGGCAAGGGCGAGGCGGGCGAAGGYCCCAACATGATCCTGGACGACGGCGGCGACGCGACGCTGCTGATGCACCTGGGCCAGAAGGCCGAGAAGGACCTGTCCGTGCTGGCCAACCCCGGCAGCGAGGAAGAGCGCATCCTGTTCGCGGCCATCAAGAAGAAGGTCGCCGAAGACGGCACCTGGTACACCCGCAAGAGCGCTGAGATCATCGGCGTGACCGAAGAGACGACCACGGGCGTGCACCGCCTGAAGGAAATGTCGGCCAAGGGCACGCTGCTGTTCCGCGCCATCAACGTCAACGACTCGGTCACCAAGAGCAAGTTCGACAACCTCTACGGCTGCCGTGAATCGCTGGTGGACGGCATCAAGCGCGCTACCGATGTGATGGTCGCCGGCAAGATCGCCGTCGTGGCCGGTTATGGCGACGTGGGCAAGGGCTCGGCCCAGGCGCTGCGTGCGCTGTCGGCGCAAGTGTGGGTCACCGAGATCGACCCCATCTGCGCGCTGCAGGCCGCGATGGAAGGCTATCGCGTCGTGACGATGGAGTACGCCCAAAGCAAGGCCGACATCTTCGTGACGACGACCGGCAACAAGAACGTCATCCGCCACGAGCACATGCTGGCGATGAAGAACAACGCCATCGTCTGCAACATCGGCCACTTCGACAACGAGATCGAGGTCGCGGCGCTGGAGCAGTACGAGTGGGAAGAGATCAAGCCCCAGGTCGACCATGTGATCTTCCCGGACGGCAAGCGGATCATTCTCTTGGCCAAGGGCCGCCTGGTGAACCTGGGCTGCGGCACGGGCCACCCGAGCTATGTGATGAGCAGCTCTTTCGCGAACCAGACCATCGCCCAGATCGAGCTCTACGCGCACAAGGACAACTACGCCATCGGCCAGGTCTATGTGTTGCCCAAGCACCTGGACGAGAAGGTCGCGCGCCTGCAGCTGACCACGCTGAATGCGCAGCTGACCGAGCTGACGGAAGAGCAGGCCGCCTACATCGGCGTCAACAAGGCCGGCCCGTACAAGCCCGACACTTATCGGTACTGATTGTCGATGCGCGCTGACCAGCTCCTCGTCGCCCAAGGCCTGGCACCGACCCGCTCGGTGGCCCAGCGCTTGATCTCGAACGCCGCCGCCGAATGGGCCTCACCCACCGGCTGGGCGATGTTGAAGAAGGCCGGCGAGGACCTGCCCGAGACGGCGCAGCTGCGCGTCACCGACGACGCGGAGCTGCGCTATGTGTCGCGCGGCGGGCTCAAGCTGGAAGGGGCGCTCACCCGCGTCGGCTTCGACGTCACCACGCACACTGTGCTGGACGTCGGCCAGAGCACGGGCGGCTTCACAGACTGCCTGCTGGCTCACGGCGCCCGCCATGTCGTTGGCGTGGACGTGGGCCATGGCCAGCTGCATGCCAAGCTGCTGGCCGACCCGCGCGTCACGGCGCTGGAAGGCGTGCATGTGCGCGAGCTGGACGTGTTGCGCCAGCACGCGCCGACGGGCGGTTTCACGCTGATCGTCGGCGACCTGAGTTTCATTTCCATGGTGGGCAGCCTCCCGGAGTTGCTGCCCTGGCTGGAGGTGCACGGCCATCTGCTCGTGCTCATCAAGCCGCAGTTCGAACTGGGGCCACAAGCCCTGGGCAAGGGCGGTCTCGTCAAGGACGAGGCCGACTACCCGCGACTGGAAGCCCGCGTGCGCCTGGCCTGCACGGCCCTCGGCCTCAAGGTGCTGGACTACTTCGACAGCCCCATCACCGGCGGTGATGGCAACCGCGAATTCTTCTTGTGGGCCTCCCGATGAGCACCCTTGTCAGTTTCGAATTTTTCCCCCCGAACACGCCGGTCGGCGTCGAAAAGCTCAAGACCGTCGTGCAGGAGCTGGGCGCGATGTCGCCCCAGTACTTCAGCGTCACCTACGGCGCCGGCGGCTCCACGCGCGACAAGACCCTGGGCGCCGTGATGGACATCGCCGCGGCCGGCTTCAACGCCGCCCCGCACTTGAGCTGCGTGGGCTCCACGCGCGAGAACATCGCCGAGATCCTGGCCACCTACCGTGCCCAGGACATCCACCGCGTCGTCGCGCTGCGCGGCGACCTGCCCAGCGGCACGGCCACGGCGGGCGAGTTCCGCTACGCCTCCGAACTGGTCAGCTTCATCCGCGAGACCCAGGGCAAGGATTGGCATATCGAGGTCGCGGCCTACCCCGAGGTGCACCCGCAGCAGCGCTATGCGGCGCGCGACCTGCAGCACTTCGTCGACAAGATGAAGGCCGGCGCCGACGGCGCGATCACGCAGTTCTTCTTCAACGCCGACGCCTACTTCCACTTCGTCGACGAGGCGCGCCGCCTGGGCGTCACCCAGCCCATCGTGCCGGGCATCATGCCCTTCCACAACTACGGCCGCATCGCCCAGTTCGCGCAGCGTGACGGCATCGACATCCCGCGCTGGGTGCAGATGAAGATGGAAGGTTTCATGGACGACGCCGCCAGCATCCGTGCCTTCGGCCTGGACGTCATCACGCGGTTGTGCGAACGCCTCATCGACGGCGGCGCGCCGGGCATCCACTTCTACACGCTCAACCAGAGCGCGCTGACGCTGGAGTTGTGCAAACGCCTCGGCCTTGGCAACAAGGTTTGATCCAGCTCAAAACCCCACATCGAGTGTGGCGCTGCGAGGCGCCACCTTGTGTTGCCTCAAACCGCCGTGCGCCGCCGGCGCGTGCAATGCCTCCATCGGGACACGTCCCATTCACTGGAGCCATTGATGAAGTTCTCTTCCGCCCTGCGCCTGGCCGCCGTTGCCGCCGCCCTTGCCCTGCAGCCCGCCTTCGCCGATGAAGGCCCGCTGCTGGTACGCGTGCGGGCGCTGCACCTGGATTCCGCCAACAAGGACAGCACGGGCCTGGGCCTGTCGATCAACAACAAGACCTTCCCAGAAGTTGATTTCAGCTACTTCATCGCGCCCAACATCGCGGCCGAACTGATCCTGACCTATCCGCAGAAGCAGACGATCTACTCCAACGGCAGCGAGATCGGCTCGCTCAAGCACCTGCCGCCGACGCTGACGCTGCAGTACCACTTCAACCCGACCGGCACCGTGCGTCCCTACGTCGGTGCGGGCGTGAACTACACCAATTTCTCCAGCGTCGAGTTCGCGCCTGCCGTGCAGACCGCTCTTCATCCCAGCATCAAGCACAACAGCTGGGGCGCTGCCTGGCAGATCGGCGCAGACGTCGAGATCAGCAAGGGCACCTATCTGAACTTCGACGTGAAGAAGGTCGACCTGCAGACGACGGTCTATGCCAACGGCGCGTCGGCCGGCAAGTTCAAGGTCAACCCGACACTTGCCAGCGTCGGCCTGGGTTGGCGGTTCTGACGGCCGCTTGCGCTCATGTAAATGAGCGCTTTACGTAAGCGAAAGTCACTTCGCTCCGCAAGAATGCGCGGCCATGAGCCGCCTTCTTGTTGCGCTGGCAATGCTGTGTGCCAACGCCCTGTGCGCGGCCCAGACAACGCCCCAAAAAACGCCCCCACCCGCCGCGCCGGCCTCCGCCGCCAGCGGCGCCGCCAACCGCCTGGATCGCGTCGAGGTCAACGGCGGGCCGACGGCCAACAGCCGCCGCCGCAACAGCACGGCCAGCAAGATCGTCATCGAGCGCGAAGACCTGGACCGCTACGGCGACACGGTGCTGGGCGACGTGCTGCGCCGCCTGCCCGGCGTCACCATCGGCGGCCGGCCCGGGCGTGGCGGCGATATCCGCATGCGCGGCCTGGGCAGCGGCTTCACGCAGATCCTCGTCGACGGCGAACGCGCGCCGGCCGGCTTCGCGGTGGAGGACCTGCCGCCGGACCAGGTCGAACGCATCGAGATCTACCGCGCGCCCACCGCCGAGACTGGAGCGCGCGCCATTGCCGGCACCATCAACATCATCCTGCGCGAGCCGCTGCTCAAGGCCACGAACGAGCTGCGCATCAGCCTCGGCCAGGACCGCGGCGAGCCGCAGGCCGACGCCAGCTGGACGCGCAACCTGAAGTGGGGCGGGCCGAATGGCGACGAGTTCGTCGGCGCGGTGTCGACCAACGCCGGCCTGCACCGTCGCTTCAACAACATCGACTCGCACAACCGCGTCGTCGACACCGACACCGGCCAGGTGCTCAACGAGACCGTGCAGCAAGGCACGAGCGTGGGCAACAGCGCCAACCTCAACGGCAATGCGCGCCTGCGCTGGAAATACAGCGACACGCTGAGCTTCAACCTCGCGCCCTTCTTCGCGCTGTCGCAGAGCGAAGGTTCAAGCCAGAACAACGCCGTCGGCTTCACGCGCTTTCGCGACGTGCAAGGCGAAAACGACAGCCGCGTGCACAACCTGAGACTCAACCTGTCGGCCAACTATCGGCCCGCCGTCGGTGAGAGCTGGGACCTGCGCGTGGGCCGTGGCGGCTTCAAGTCCACCAGCAACAGCCAGCGCCGCGAGACGCTGAAGGACATCGGCATCGACCTGGAGCGCATCCAGGACGACCACAACGTCACCGACGAAGACCAGACCAGCCTGGGCGCCAAGTGGAGCCTCAAGACCGCCAAGGAGCACCAGTGGGTGACCGGCACCGAGAGCGAGCAGAGCCACCGGGTGCAGGTGCGCCGCACGCTGATCGACGGCGTGGAGTCGCCCGCGCTGCAGAAGTTCGGCGACACCCTGGGCTCGCGCAACCAGCGTTTTGCCGCCTACACGCAGGACGAGTGGAGCCCGAGCAAGATCTGGTCGGTCTATGCCGGCATCCGCTACGAACGCATCGAGACCCGCGCCGATGCCAGCGGCTTGCTGCCCGACACGCGCAACGTCTCGCAGGTCACGTCGCCGCTCTTTCACCTGCTGTGGAAGCCCGAGGCCTTCCCCAAGGACCAGGTGCGGTTGAGCCTGACGCGCAGCTATCGCTCGCCCAACCTCAACGACCTGATCGCCCGGCCCACCATCAACACCACCTACCCCACCGGCCCCAACCTGCCCACCTACGCCGACCGCGCCGGCAACCCCGACCTCAAACCCGAGCTGGCCACCGGCGTGGACCTGAGCCTGGAGCACTGGCTGCCCACCGGCGGCATCGTGTCGGGCAGCGCCTTTGTGCGCGACATCAAGAGCCTGATCCGCAGCAACCTGCAGCTGGAGACCGTGCCCTGGGACGAGTCGCAGCGCTGGGTCAGCCGGCCGCGCAACATGGAAGGCGCGCGCACCATGGGCTTCGAGTTCGAGGTCAAGGCGCGCCTGGACGAACTGTGGGAGGAAGCGCCGCCCGAATGGCAGTTGCTGCTGCTGCGCTTCAACATCGCCGTCTTCGACAGCAAGGTCAAGGGCATCCCGGGCTCCAATGCCCGCCTGGACCAGCAGCCGCGCGGCAGCCTGAACTTCGGCCTCGACCACCGCTGGAAGGCCCTGGGCCAGAACTTCGGCAGCGGCTTCAACTTCAACTACGTGCCGGCCAGCAGCGTGCAGCAGACCCTCAACCTGAAGCGTGAGGAGACCGCCCGCCGCCAGTTCGATGCCTACCTGTCCTGGGCCAGCGGCTCGGTGCGCGACGGCATCAACTGGCGCCTGTCCCTGGCCAACCTGCTGCCGCGCGATGCACAGGTCACGTCGGAGGCCGTCTACATCGACACCATCACCAGCCACAACATCGTCACCGACAGCTGGTCACGCAACCGCACCTTCCGGGTGATCTCGCTGCGGGCGGACATGCGGTTTTGAGCATCGCTGCCGGTATCGCCTGGTAGCGGGTTAGGCGAGCGCAGGCGCTCGCCTAAGTATTACGCCGCCATATCCTGGCCGGGGTGCGCAAGCGAAGGTGCTTCGGCCTCCTGCCTCTGCCTGGTGCGAGGCTTGAGTCGAAGGGCCGGACGTTCGATGAACGTCCAGGACAACCAAGCCAGGACCAACACCATGCATGTCGTCAGCAGCAGCGACATGAGGAAAGGAACTTTGGGCTCCAGCCAGATGTACACCAGCTGCTGGGTCGGCCAACCCCACAGATAGACGCCGTAGGACAAATCGCCAAATCGGCCGGCACTGCGCAGCACGGGCCATGAGCGGCTGCCCACGCAGACCGCCACGGGCGGAATGGCCAGCCAGGTCGCCAGATGCTGATGGCCCAGCAGCGCGGCCACCAGTGCACCCGCCAGGAGGACGGCAAGCCGCCGCGCGGTAAGAGGGAAGTAGTGAAGGGCTGCACCAAAGCCGAAGAACAGCATCAACTGCGTCAGGCGCAACTCCTCGGCCACGAGCGCGCGCGCCACCAGGGCATCGTCGAGGTGCGCGGCCAGATAGCAGGTCAGCCCCAACAGCAGCCCGCCCGCCACCGCAAAGCGCATCCGCTTCTGCAGAAGGAATGCGCCCACCGCGAAGATCAGATAGCAATGAACCTCATAGGGGATGGTCCAGAGGGGGCCGTTGAGCTTCCCATCGCCCGGCCGGGCGATGAAGTGAATGTCGTCCCAATAGCTCAGCGGAACAAGGTTGCCGCTGTAGGCCAGGAGCCCTTGCCAGTAGGCGGTACTGTGGCGAGTGGCGGCGTACCAGGCAAGGCCGATGCATAGCACCAATATGCAGGCCGCGAAGCCGGGCATGATGCGCAGCGCACGCCGCGCCAGGAACCGAGCAACGTGGGGGTCGCGCTCCCAGCTTTGCGCGACCAGGTAGCCGCTGATGCTGAAGAACAGCATCACGCCGAAATGGCCCAACGTGATCATGGACGTGGATCGAATGCCGGGCTCGATACCGCCCATGAGCGGGAAGTGATGTGTCAACAGCACCAGGAATGCGCCGACGATACGCAGCCCGTCGAAGTTGTTTGCGCGATTGCTCATGGCCTCCCCGGCGCTATGTCGTTCTGCCGCCAATGTAGCAACCGGCTCAAGCCAAAGATCACCCACCACCGGCTGCCACAACCCGGTCGAGAATGTACTGATGACCCGCCGCATCCTGTTCTTTTGCATGGGCAATATCTGCCGCAGCCCGACGGCCGAGGGCGTCATGCGCGCCAAGCTGGAGGCTGCCGGCCTCGATGTTGAGGTGGACTCGGCCGGCACGCACGGCTATCACATCGGCGCGCCGCCGGATGAGCGCAGCCAGGAGCACGCGCTGAAGCGTGGCTATGACCTGAGTCGCTTGCGCGCCCGCAAGCTGGTGGCCGAGGACTTCGTCCGCTTCGACGTTGTGCTGGCAATGGATGCCGACAACCTCACCCATGCGGAACGGCTGTGCCCGCCCAGCCAACGGCATCGACTGAAGCTGCTGATGGACTACGCGCCTCACGCAGGCAACCCGCAAGTGCCTGATCCCTACTACGGCGGCGCTGCCGGCTTCGATGAGGTGCTGGACTTGGTCGAAGCAGCTTGTGATGGATTGGTTGAGAGCCTTCGCAAGCGATGATCGTTTCGCCTCGCGTCCATGCAGTCCGGGCTGGATCGGCGTTCCGCTCTTGAGAGCGTGCCGCGCCACATCCAATCAGCAGCGGTGACATCGAGTTTCTTGGGGTAAACCGTATTTGTTCGTCGAGCGAACAAATTACGATGTCGAGCGCTGTCATAAGAAGTGCTGGAGACATGAACCCCATCAAGCCCCTGCTGGGCGCCCTGCTGCTCGCCGCCGCAACTGCCCAGGCCGCGCCACCTGCCGACGTGTCCTACAACTGGCGCCCGGTCGCCATCGGTGGCGGCGGCTTTGTGGATGGCATCGTCTTCCAGCCCGCCGTGCCGGGCCTGGCCTACGCCCGCACCGACATGGGCGGCGCCTACCGCCGCGACACCGCCACCGGCCCCTGGCAGCCGCTGTTGGACTGGTTGCCGCTGAGCGAAGTCAACCTGATGGGCGTCGAGAGCCTGGCCGTCGATCCCAACGACTCCGACGCCCTGTATCTGGCTTGCGGCACCTACACCAACCCCGCCGTTCCCAATGGCGCCGTGCTGCGCTCACACGATCGCGGCCGCACCTTCCAGCGCACCGACTTGCCCTTCAAGCTCGGCGGCAATGAGGGCGGCCGCGGCAATGGCGAGCGGCTGGCCGTGGACCCCAATGACGGCCGCGTGCTCTACCTCGCCAGCCGCTTTGCCGGCCTGTGGCGCAGCGCGGATGCAGCCAAGAGCTTCCAGCGCGTGGACGCTTTCCCCGACTCGGCCTGGCGCCGCGATGCGGCCGACGGCCCGCCACCCAGCTGGGGCGGCAGCGACGGCAAGGCGACGATCAACTTCGTGCTCTTCGACCCGAGCAGTGGCACACGCGGCCAGCCCAGCCGAACGATCTACGCGGGCGTGTCGGTCATCGGCCGGCCCAGCCTTTGGGTGAGTCGCGATGCCGGCACGAGCTGGCTGCCTATCCCCGGTGCCCCGACGCAGTACCGCCCGATGCGCGCCGCGCTCGCGAGTGACGGCAAGCTCTACATCGCCTATGCCAGCGACCCCGGCCCGCACCGTATGAAAGACGGCGCGGTCTGGCGCTACGACATCCCCAAGCAGGCTTGGGCCGACATCACGCCCGAGCGCCCCAGCGCCGCCCTCCCCTTCGGTTATGCCACCGTCGCCGTCGATGCCGCGAACCCGCAGCGCCTGCTCGCCAGCACGGTCGGCCGAGGCGCGGGCGACCAGCTCTTTCGCAGCACCGATGGCGGCGCGACGTGGAAGCCGCCGTTCCTCGCTGCGAAGTTCGACGCCGCCGCCGCGCCTTACGTTGCCGACACGCCGGTGCACTGGATGTACGACGTCAAGATCAACCCCGCCAACCCCGACCATGCCCTCTTCACCACCGGCTATGGCGGCTGGGAAACGCTGAACTTGACCCAGGCCGACAACGCCAAGCCCACGCATTGGCAGGTCATGAGCACCGGCATCGAGGAGACCGTGGCCCTGGCGCTGCACAGCCCGACCCAGGGCGTCCCGCTCGTCACGGCCATCGGTGACTACTCGGGCTTCGTCCATGCCGACCTCGACGTGCCCGCACCCGGCAACCCCAAGCCGCCCTTCTTCGGCAACACGCACGACGTGACCGGCGCCGAACTGGCGCCCGAGGTCATCGTGCGCATCGGCCATGCACGCATCGGCAAGAACCTGGGCTATTCGCTGGACGGCGGCAAGACCTGGCGCGAGCCGACCACCGTGCCCGACCCCAAGTCCGGCGACGGCTTCATCGCTGTGTCTGCCGATGGCAAGGCCTGGGTCTGGACACCGAAGGGTGGGCAGCCCCATGTCAGCCACGACCGCGGCGACACGTGGACCGCGGCGCAGGGCTTGCCCGCCGGCACCCGCGTCGTTGCCGACCGCGTGAACCCGCGCCGCTTCCACGCAATGGCGCTGTTCGACGACAAGCTGTACACGAGTGACGACGGCGGCAAGACCTTCAGCGCCCGGCCGCTGGCCCTGCCCGAGGGTGCCGTCGAACGCCCCGCGCCGCGCAACCACGACGGCGGCGGCCGCGGCGACCACCGCGGCGGCCAAGACAGGCTCTACGCCACGCCCGGCCGCGAGGGCGACCTGTGGCTCGCGGCCTACCACGGCCTGTACCGCGCCGGTGATGGCAAAGGCTTCAAGCGGCAGCCCGCCGTCACGCAGATCCACGCCTTCGGCTTTGGCCGCGCGTCGCCAGGCTCAGCCGAGCCGGCCCTCTACCTCGTCGGTGTCGTCTCCGGCCAATACGGCATCTTCCGGTCGGCCGACAGTGCAGCGAGCTGGCGGCGCATCAACGACGACGCGCACCAGTGGGGCCTGATCCTGCAGATCAGCGGCGACCCCAAGGTGTTTGGCCGCGTCTACGTCGGCACGCATGGGCGGGGCGTGCAATACGGCGACCCGGCGCGCTAAGGCTTGGGCTTGGGCAACTCCAGCCGCCGCAACGACGACTTCAGCAGCCGGTCGTCTGCGCCGAACAGGCTGACCAGTTCCAGTTGCAGCGGCCCGGCCGGCGTCTTGATCTCATGCAGATGGCGCTGCAGCCGCCGGCCGGATTCAAAGCGCGTGTCGTCGCTCGCCTTGCCCAGCCGCTGCGCCACCTCGGCGGGCGTCGTGCCAGCCGTGAGGGCCAGGGCAGCCTGGGCCCAGTCGTCCTTGATCGCTTGAACGCCCGCATCCGGCGGCGAAGGCGGATCGTCCATGGCCTCGAAGACGACGCGCGTGTCGTCCGGCCAGCT
This sequence comes from Roseateles sp. P5_D6, assembly GCF_054049415.1. Lineage (NCBI taxonomy): Bacteria > Pseudomonadati > Pseudomonadota > Betaproteobacteria > Burkholderiales > Sphaerotilaceae > Roseateles > Roseateles sp. P5_D6. Next base: position 274,348 of record NZ_JBFUMK010000007.1, read on the forward strand.
CTCGTCGCCCATGGGCAGGCGGAACATGCGCTCGCGCAGCGAATAGCCCCAGTCGTAGTCGGGCCCGCCGTCGTCGCGCAGGCCGTGCAGCAGGCGTGCGCTGAGGGTCAGGCGACGCTCGCCGTGCACCAGCGTCACGGCAAAGATGGGCCGGTCGGCGAAGTTGCTGGGGCTCCAGTCACGGTCCGCGCAATCGGCGGTGTCCAGCTGCAGCAGCCCGAACAGGAACGTCGCGCCGCGTGCCACGCCGCTGCCGAAGGCGACGCGGCATTGCAGCCGCAAGTCGCCCAGGCGCCGCTCGCTCTCGGGCAGGCCGGGCGTGCGGATGTCGGGCCGCCAGGTCACGCGACCATCGGCCAGACGGCTGCGCACCTCGGTGCGCTCAGGAAGCCGCCGCCAGGCCGGGTCGACGACGAAACGGTCCTCGGCATCCAGCACCACCGGCTGGCGGCCACCGCGCGTCATCAGGCCCAGTTCGAGCGCTTGCGTCGTCTCGGCCTGAGTGCGCGCATAGACCTTGAACTTCAGCGCCGCGGCCGGCGCGAGGGCATGGTGTTTGTCGAACAACGACTCGGCCTTGAAGAGCTGGCCCAGCGTCTTCCTCTCGCGCGCCGTGGCTGCTTCGCCCTGCACCTCGACGCGGCCGAGCTGGGCCTCGGGCGGTGGCGCGCTGGCGGGCAGCGCGAGCGCGCCGGCCAGCAGCACCATCGAGAGGTTCATCACACCAACGCGAATGCGTCCCGCGTCAGGTTCTCGGGCGCCTCGCCGGCCGTGCGGCAGGCCACGTCATCCTCGATGCGGATGCCGCCGTAGCGCGCCAGCCGGTCAACGCAGTCCCAGTCCACCTGCGCCGCCTGCGGCGATGCGCGCAGCTGGCGCAACAGCGTCGGGATGAAGTACAGCCCCGGCTCGATGGTGACCACCATGCCCGCCTGAATCGGCCGCGTCAGCCGCAAGTAGCGGTGGCCTTCGGGCTTGTCGGCCACGCCGCCGTCCTCGTTGGCCATGAAGCCGCCGACGTCGTGCACCTGCAGGCCCAGCAGATGGCCGATGCCGTGCGGGAAGAAGGGCTTGGTGACGCCTTCGGCCACCATCGCCTCATCGCTCATGTTGACGATGCCGGCCTCGCGCAGCACGCGGGCGATGCGGCGGTGCGTGCTGAGGTGGATGTCGCGGTAGTCGACGCCCTCGCGCACCTCGTCGACCAGGCCGAGCTGCTCACGCTCCATGGCCGCGATCAGCGCCGCGAACTCGTCATGGCCGGGCGCCGCCCAGGTGCGGGTGATGTCGCTCGCATAGCCGTTGACCTGGGCGCCGGCGTCGATGAGGAAGCTGCGCGACTCGGGCGGCGGGCTCTCGTCCTGGTACTGGTAGTGCAGCACCGCGGCGTGCTCGTTGAGGCCGACGATGTTGCTGTAGGGCAGGTCGCGGTCGGTGTGGCCGGTGGCGACCAGATAGGCCCGGTGAATGGATGCCTCACTCTCGCCGCGCAGGAAGGCGGCGCGGGCGGCGTTGTGGCCCGGCACGGCGCGGCGCTGGGCGGCGCGCATCTGTTCCAGCTCATAAGGGCTCTTCACGCCGCGGGCCCAGTGCAGCAGGTTCAGCAGGGTCTCGGGGTTGTTGGGTGTGAGCCCCGGCAGCGCGGCATCGGCTTCACCGAGTATGGCTGTGCGCGGCGTGATGCAGTCGGCCAGCGCGGCGGCAGCCTCTTCCGGTTCGTGAATGACGACCAGCTCGACCGCATTCACCCACTCGCCGCTGGGCACGCTCGGCGGCACATGCCAGTAGTCGTCGGGCTGGTAGTAGACGACGCGCGGCTTCCTGCCCGGTCGCACGGCCAGCCAGGAGTGCGGGTGGTTGGTCAGCGGCAGCCAGTGCTTGAAATGCGGGTTGGCCTGGAAGAGATAGGGCCGGTCGTCGAGGAAGGCGTATTTCTCGATGCCGGAGGCGATCAGCAGCGTGTCGAAGCCGGTGCGCTCGAGTGCCGATTCCGCGTGCTGCTGCAATGCGGCAAGGTGGTCGGTGTAGAGGCTCATCGCTCGGCTCACTTGCGCACGTAGGTCAACTTCTTCGCGCCGCCGTCACAGCTGCCGATGACCTTGGCCTCGCCGACCTTGTCGCTGTCGACGACGGCGATCTCATAGCCCTTGACGCCCTTCTCATCGAGCTTGGCGGCGATCTCGGCCTTGAGTTCGTCGCAGGGCTTGGCGGCGGCAAAGGCAGCGGCGCAGCCCAGGGACAGGGCGACGGTCAGCAGGAGGGTACGCATGGCGGGCTTGGGCAGGGGTTGCGAGGCAGCCATTCTGCGGCAGAGCACCCCGGCAATCGAGATGCCCGCTGCCTCAGCCGTCCTTGTCCCAGACCACCCCCTCCTCCGTCAACATTGCATCCAACGCCACATCCAGCTGACTCGGCTTCAACAACGGCAAAAAGCCATGCGCATAGCCGATCCCAACAGCCGCCGGCCTGGGATCCATCTCGGCCAGCGTCTTGTCCATGAAGCCACCGCCATAGCCCAGCCGCAGGCCGGCAGGTCCGAAGCCCAGGCAGGGCACCAGCATCAGCTGGGGCTTGAACTCCTCGGTGTCCTTGGGCTTGGGGATGTGGAAGGCGTCTTCCTCCATCGGGCAGCCGGGGTACCAGACATGAAAGCGCAGCGTGCCGTGCACCTTGTCCACCACCGGCAGGCCGATGCGGCGATGGGGGTGGTTCTCACCCCATCGGTAAAGGGTGGGCAGGGGGTCGAACTCACCCTTGATGGGCCAGTAGGCACCGATGGTGGTCTCGCGCCGGCGCAGCAGCCAGACGCTCAGCACCTCCTGCAGCTCGGCGGCCAGGTCCAGGCGGTTGGGCAGGGCCAGCCGTTGTTCGATCAGCTTGTGCCGGATGGCGGCGCGGTCGTTGGCGTCCAAGAGCGTGGCTTTCTTCCGGACCTGTGAATCTGGCCATTGTGGGCCAAGCGCCGACCTCGCTAGAGTCCCGACCCAACGGAAACGCAGGGAGAACCACCAGTGCTGAACAAGCTCAACCAGCTCAGCGAATCAAGCGGGGCGCTCAAGCCGGGCCGCGGCATGATCAGCGGCGTCATCGCGCTCACGCTGGCCATCCTGTGCTTCCTCGGCGTGCTGGCCTTCCACTTCCCCGAATACCTGACGACGCCGCAGTTGCGCCAGTCCTACGACGTCGACGTGATCCGGCGCCTGCTGTACTGGGCCTTGGTGCTGTCCGGCGGGCTGGCGCTGTTCAACATCGTGTTCAGCCGCATGCGCTGGCTGGCGCTGTGGACCTTCGTGCTGCTGGGCCTGGCATTGGCGCTGGGCGGGCACAAGGTCGAGGTGGACCCGAACTTCCCCGACCACACGCCCTATGTCGGCCTGGACTGGTTCATCCTCGACCTGCTGGGCTCGACGCTGATCTTCGTCTTCATCGAGAAGCTGTTCGCGCTGCGCCGTGACCAGCCGGTGTTCCGCCCCGAGTGGCAGACGGATTTCCACCACTTCATCGTCAACCACCTGGCCGTGGGCTTCGTGATGCTGGCCACCAATCTCCTGGTGCACAAGTTCTTCGGCTGGGCGGCCAAGGACGGCATCCAGGGCTGGGTGCAGGGCCTGCCCTTCCCCGTCGCCCTCTTCCTCATCGTCCTGGTGGCCGACCTGGTGCAGTACTGGACGCACCGGGCCTATCACGAGGTGCCGACGCTGTGGCGCCTGCACGCGGTGCACCACAGCGTGAAGAGCATGGACTGGCTGGCCGGCTCGCGCCAACACATCCTGGAGCTCATCATCACGCGCACCCTGGTGCTGGCACCCATCTTCGTGCTGGGCTTCAGCAAGGAAGTCATCGACGCCTACATCGTCGTCGTCGGCTTCCAGGCCGTGTTCAACCACGCCAACGTCAGCGTGCGCCTGGGGCCGCTGCGCTACCTCATCGTGACGCCCAACTTCCACCACTGGCACCACTCGCAGGACCAGGAGGCGCTGGACAAGAACTACGCGGCTCACTTCGCCTTTCTTGACCACCTGTTCGGCACCGCCGTGCAGTCGGATCGCAAATGGCCGGAGCACTACGGCGTGCTGGGTGACTATGTGCCCGACGGCTTCCTGCGCCAGCTGCACTTCCCGTTCACCTGGAAGGGCTGATCACGCATGGACGCCTTCATCGAGCTCTGCGTCGAGCTGCTGCAGCCCCTCGGCCCGGTGCGGCCGCGCCGCATGTTCGGCGGCCACGGCATCTATGTGGACGGCTTGTTCATGGCCCTGGTCATCGGCAACCAGCTCTATCTGAAGACCGATGACGTGTCGCGCGAGCGTTTCGTCGCGGCCGGCTGCGAGCCCTTCAGCTACGGGACCAAGAACGGCGAGCGCCAGGTGATGAGCTACTACCAGCCGCCCGAGGAGACGCTGGAATCACCTGCGCTGATGCTGCCCTGGGCGCGGCTGGCGCTCGAGGCGGCCTTGCGTGCCGCCAACGCCAAGGCCGCGAAGCCCGTGGCCAGGAAGAAATCAGCGGCCCAAAAACCGGCGGGCAAGAAAACCACGGCTCGCCGAGGCTGACACCGGCGGCACCAACAGCTCGAAGTCGGCGGCGGGCCAGCCTTCCAGCACCGCCGTCTGGCCCGGCGCCAGCGCCACGGCCTCGCCAGCCTCCAGCCACTTGTCTTCGGCCGGCTCGTCGGGGGTGCCCGACAGTGTCAGCCAGACGCGGCCACGGGCCACCGCCAGGCGGCGAGACTCGGCGCCACCGGCCAAGGTCATGGCCCGGCCATCGTCCAAATGCCAAACAGATTGCGCGTCGCTCATGATGAGACTCCTGGGTTGATGTCAGGGATTCTGCTTATTTCACCCAAGGTGGTCCAATGACTCCGCGGCGCCGATTGATACCATTCACGCATGAATCAGCCGAAGCAACCAGTCCGCCAAAGACCCCTGTCCATCGGCCCGCTGCGCGCCTTCGAGGCCGTCGCCCGCTTGCTGTCCTTCCGCGCGGCGGCCGAGGAACTGAGCCTGACGCAGTCGGCCATCAGCCGGCAGATCCAGTCGTTGGAGGAGGAGATCGGCTGCGTGCTCTTCCTGCGCGGCACGCGCAAGGTGGAGCTGTCCAGTGATGGCGCCGTGCTGCTGCCCACCGCCGTGGCCGTGCTGTCCCGGCTGGACCAGACCGTGCGCCAGATCCGCCGCTCGCGTGGCCGGCGCGTCGTCAACGTCAGCACCTTTGCGTCCTTCGCATCGCTGTGGCTGATCCCGCGCATGGAGGCCTTCCAGCGTGAGCATGCCGACATCGACATCCGCGTGTCGGCCTATGACCGCAAGGTCGACCTGGAGGACGGCGAAAGCGACCTGGCGCTGCGCTATGACGACCGCCCCTCGGTGCCGGCGGACGCCGAGCAGCTCTTCGAGGAACTGCTGTCGCCCTGCGTCAGCCCCTGGTACCTGCAGAACCCACCGGCGCCGCTGAAGCGCGCCGCCGACCTCGCCGGCCATGCGCTGGCCGAAGAAGACGACGCCCGCCCCAGCGCCGAGTTCCTGAGCTGGCGTCGCTGGCTGACCGAGATGGGGGAGCACGACCTGCAGCCGCGCCGCTGGCTGTACCTGAACTTCACCTACCAGCAGGTGCAGGCCGCGCTGACCGGTCAGGGTGTGGCGCTGGCCCGCCTGCCCCTGGTGCACGAACATCTGACGCGCGGCGAGCTCGTCGAGCCCTTCGGCAAGGCCGGGCGGCTGGGCTGCCCGTTCAGCTACTGGATGATGCTGGGGCCGAACGCGGCGCGCCGGCCCGAGGTGCAGCAGTTTGCGGACTGGGTGCGCGAGCAGGCTGCCATCACGCGGGCCCAGGTGGCCGGGGTCTGACCTGTTGCGCTACCGGCCGGGCCGGTCTGAACATCGGCCCATGCTGAAAACCATCGTGTGCTTCGGTGCCGTCGCCGGCTTGGCTGCCGGCATCCCGCTGTTCGCCCTGCTGATCCTGAACCGGGGGGCGCCGCCGGCTCACGGCATGGTCATCGGCTACACGCTGATGCTGATCGCGCTGAGCCTGATCTTCGTCGCCATCAAGCGCCGCCGTGACGACGAACTCGGCGGCGTCATCCGTTTCTGGCCCGCCTTCGCGCTGGGCCTGGCCATCAGCCTCGTCGCAGGCGTCGTCTATGCGGCCGCCTGGGAGGTGACGCTGGCCGTCACCAAGCTGGACTTCGGCACCGAGTGGGCCAAGATGTACATGGCCCAGAGCAAGGCCAAGGGCCTGCCCGAGGCGGAGTTGGCCAAGCTTGCGGCCGAGATGGACGAGTTCAAGCGCAACTACGCCAACCCGCTGCTCCGCTTCCCGATGACCATGGCCGAGATCGTGCCGGTCGGCCTGCTGGTGTCACTGATCTCGGCGGCCTTGCTGCGCAACCCGCGCTTCATGGCTTCGAAGCGGATCTGAGGAGACACCCATGCTGCCCACCGGCGCCGCCCTCTACGCCTTCCTGATCGCCACCCTGGTGCTCGCGCTGACACCGGGCCCCGGCGTCGTCTTCATCGTCGCGCGCACGCTGGCGCAGGGGCGCACGGCAGGCCTTGCGTCGGTCGCCGGCGTCGCCCTCGGCAATTTGACGAATGCGGTCGGCGCGTCCATCGGCCTGGCGGCGCTGTTCGCAGCGTCGTCGCTGGCCTTCACCGCCGTGCGCTGGGCCGGCGCGGCCTATCTGATCTACCTTGGCATCCAGGCCCTGCGCCAGCCGGCCGCAGTGGCTGACGGCACGCCGCCTGCACCCGCCGAGCCACGCAAGCTCTTCCGCGACGGCTTCTTCGTCGCGCTGCTCAACCCCAAGACGACGCTGTTCTTCGCCGCCTTCATCCCGCAGTTCCTGCCCCCTGAGGGCTCGCAGGCCGCGCAAGCCTTGGCGCTGAGCATCCTCTTCGTCGCGGTCGCCGCGGTGACGGACAGCGGCTATGCGCTGCTGGCCGGCTGGATGAAGCCGCTGCTGCGCGGCGCCAGCGGCCGCGGCCGCTATGTGTCGGCGCTGGTGTACTTCGCGCTGGGCCTGTACGCGGCCTTTGGCGGGCCGAAGCAGAAAGCCTAGGCGGCCACGACCCGAGCGAGCGCCTGTGCCAGCGCCTGCTGCGAACGCAGCACATGGTTGACACCGGCATCTTCCAGCCACCGCGCCTCTTCCGGCGTTTGGGCGACGACGGCACAGCGCAGCCCGGGATTGAGCTGCCGCGCCGTGGCCAGCATGGCCGGCACGACCCGCACATCAGTCACGGCCACGACCAGCCAATCCGCCTGGGCAATGTGGGCCTGCACCAGCGTCATGGCCTCGCTGGCGTCGCCAAGCACGGCCGCATGGCCGGCGGCACGCAGCTTCTCGACGACCTCGCGATCGCGGTCGATGACCACCAGCGGGCGGCCGCCCAGTTCGTCATGCAGGGCCGTGCCCAGCGACCCGTGGCCGACCAGCACCACCTGGCCCGCCAGCGCGCTCTCGGGCGTGTCGACCGGCAACTCGGCCAGCGGGTCGTCGCGTGCCTCCAGCTTGCACGCCCAGGCCGAACGCTTCAGCACCCAGCGGCGCAGCGGCTCCACGCCCGAGAACAGCAGCGGGTTCAGCGCGATGGACACGATGGCGCCCGCGACGACGAGGCTGGTCGCCTCGGGGGGGATCAGGTTGAGGCTCTGCCCCAGCCCCATCAGGATGAAGCTGAATTCACCGATCTGCGCCAGGCTGACCGCCACCGTTAGCGCGGTCGACAGCGGATAGCGCAGCAGCAGCACCAGCGCGCCGGCGGCGAACGTCTTGCCGACCAGGATGACGGCCACCGTCGCCAGCACCGCCAACGGCTGCTCGACGAGGATGCGCGGGTCGAACAGCATGCCCACCGCAACGAAGAACAGCACGGCGAAGGCGTCGCGCAGCGGCAGGCTCTCGTGGGCCGCGCGCTCGCTGAACGCCGATTCGCGCAGCACCAGGCCGGCGAAGAAGGCGCCGAGCGCCACGCTGACACCGAACAGCGCCGCCGCCCCCACCGCCAGGCCGATGGCGGCGGCCACGGTGGCCAACGTGAACAGCTCGCGCGAGCCCGTGCGGTTGACCTGCCACAGCAGCCACGGCAGCAGGCGCCGGCCAACGATGAGCATGACGGCCACGAAGGCCGCCACGGCGAGCAAGGTTGTCAGGATGGTGACGGCCAGGTTGCCGCCGCCATCGCCCTTGCCGCTGAGTACCGGCATCAACACGAGGGCCAGCACCATGGCCAGGTCCTCGACCACCAGCCAGCCCACGGCGATGCGGCCATTGCCGGTGTGCAGCAGCTCGCGTGATTCCAGCGCGCGCAGCAGGACCACCGTGCTGGCCACCGACAGCGCCAGGCCAAACACCAGCGACGCGCCCAGGTCCCAGCCCCACCACCCGTGAGCCAGGCCCGCGCCCATCGCCGTCGCCGCGGCCATCTGCACCAGCGCACCGGGCAGTGCGATGCCCTTGACCGACACCAGGTCGTGCACCGAAAAATGCAGGCCCACGCCGAACATCAGCAGCATGACGCCGACCTCTGACAGCTGCTGGGCCAGGTGCACGTCGCCGACAAAGCCCGGCGTGTGCGGCCCGATCAGCACGCCGGCCAGCAAGTAGCCCACGAGGGCCGGCAGCCGCGCCCATTGCGCGAGCAGGCCCAGCACCAGGGCCAGGCCAAAGGCAGCGGCCAGCGTCGAGATCAGGGTCATGCCATCGTGCATCGCCAATTACTCAGGAGTGAGGAGCTCGCGCTCGGTGAGGATCAGCGTCAACGCACGGTCATGCGCCTCGACGGGGAAATGGGTTTCGGCCGCGGACCATGCCAGGCCGATGGTCGTCACGCCCGGGTGTTCGGCCAGCCAGCGGTCGAAATAGCCGCCGCCATAGCCCAGGCGAAAGCCCTCTCGCGTGAAGCCGACGCAGGGCACCAGCACGACGTCGGGTACAACGACCGCGCCGGTCGACGAGGCGATGCCACATTCGTCCTGGGCCGCGGGTACGCCGCCGTCCCAGCGGCGATAGACCATCTCAGCGGGTTCACGGCGCGCAAACGGCAGCGCGCGCGCGAATGGCACAGGGCCGGGATCGAACTCGCCGGGTAGCGGCCAGTACACGCCCAGCAGTTCCGGCTCCAGCTGGGCCAGCAGCTCGTGAAGGCCCAGCGTGATTGCGGCCTGCGCGGTCTGGAAGGCCGGGCTGGCAGCAAAGCCGCGGCGCGCGGCCAGCAGCTCGCGGCGCAGTGAAGGACGGTCGGGGTGAGAAGCAGTCATCGGCCAATTAAAACCCAGGGCCAGTCTGCTCCTCAGCCCTGATGACGCCACGGCTCCTCACAACGCCCGGCTGGGGCTATGGTTGCCTTCGTCGCCAATGCTCGGAAGCCGCCATGCCCACGCCCGACACCCCCTTCCATCCGATCATCTACGTGCGCGGCTATGCGATGTCGCGCGGCGAGATCGACGAGACCACGGCCGACCCCTTCTGCGGCTTCAACCTCGGCTCGACGATGTACCGCGCCGTGCCCAACAAGACCGACAGGCCCCGCAAGTACGTGTTCGAGTCGCCCGTCGTGCGGCTGGCCTCGGAGTACCAGTACAAGGACGTCTACGAGGACGGCTACGACATCGTCGACCCGGAGTGGGAGGCCGACTCCCTGGGCAAGCCGACCGACAACAAGCTGGGCAACCGCTGCATCGTCATCTACCGCTATTACGACGCCGCCTCCTCCTATCTGGGCAGCGGCAAGACGCCCGAGATCGAGGACTTTGCCAAGGGGCTGTCCAAGCTCGTCGCCCGGGTGCGCGACCTGGTCTGCAAGAACCCCGACAACAAGATCAAGCCGGCCGACTTCCGCTGCTACCTCGTTGCCCACTCCATGGGCGGCCTGGTCTGCCGCGCCTTCCTGCAGAACGCGGCCCTGGACACCGAGAAGGTCGCGAAGCTCGTCGACAAGTTCTTCACTTATGCCACGCCGCACAACGGCATCGACGTGCTGGGCCAGAACATCCCGTCCTGGCTGAGCGTCAACGACATCTCCAACTTTGACCGCGACAAGCGCATGCCGGCCTACCTCGACCTGGCCACGGCTGCCAAGAAGCACAAGCGCGCCGACCTCATCCCTGAGGCCCGCTTCCCGTCGCGGCGCGTCTTCACGCTGGTGGGCACCAACCGGCTGGACTACGAAGCCGCGGCCGGCGTGTCGCGCAGCTTCGTCGGCCATGGCAGCGACGGCCTCGTCAAGATCGAGAACGCGACGCTGTGCGGCCTGGACGCCAAGGGCAACATCACCGACCAGTGTGCCAAGGCCTTCGTCTACCGCGCCCACTCGGGCTATTTCGGCATCGTCAACAGCGAGGAGGGTTTCCAGAACCTGGCCCGCTTCCTGTTCGGCGACGTGCGGGTGGACCTGTGGCTGGAGATCGACGACATCCGCCTGCCCGACAAGGTGCAGGAGGAGGCCGACGCCGGCCGGGCCGTCAATGCCCTCTACCAGATCGAGGTGCAGGCTTCGCCACGCGGCAAGCTCTGGTACCTGACGCGGCGCACCACGGAGGAGGATTCCGTCGCCTGCGTGGCCCAGGCCGATTGGAAGAAAAACGCCAGCCTCTACCTCAGCAGCGTCTTCCTCGCCAACCGGGCCAAGATCAACCCGCGCCGCAAGTCGCTCGCCTATGGCATGACGCTGGGCGTGCGCGTGCCTGACTACGAAATCGAAAAGCGCCTGTGGCTCAACGAGCACTTCGAGGGCGGCTATCTGTTCCGCAATGCGCTGATCCTGGAGATGGTGCCGCCGGCCAACGAGGGCGAGGCCTGGAAGGTCAAGTACGCCTGGCAGGACGCCGGCGTGTCCATGGCCGACACCGAGATCGCGGCCAAGCAGCTGAAGTCGGGCCGCATTGAGGTCAGCGTGCCTTTTGACAGCAGCGCGGTCGCCACCAACGGCAAGATGAAGCCCACCAACCCCGGCATCCGCGGCCGGCTGCGCTTCGAGATCGAGGGCTGGAACGTGGACGCGAGCTGAGTCAGCGAAGGCGACGGCGCCAGGCCAGGCCGGCGGCGCCGGCCAGCAGCAGCGCCCAGCTGGCAGGTTCGGGCACGGCGGTAATCTGGTAGACGAAGCTGTGGTCGTTGTAGTTGAAATCACCGCCGCTGGGCAGGTCCTCGAAGGCGAGGTTGGTGCCGGCCGGCACCTTGGCGTCGCCGGCAAACGGCGCGGCCCAGACATGGTTGACGCCATCGCTGTTCAGGCTGACGTCGCTGTAATAGCGCGCCGCACCGCTGTTGGCATCGATGAAGAACACCAGGCTGTCACCGGCCGACACGGCGCCCAGCACAAAGGTCTGGCCATAGGCGCTGGCATGGTTGTCCAGGCCGGGCGTGCCGTCGACGCCGTTGATGCGCGCGCCGACGAGGTTGGTGAAGCCGCCAGCCGCGCCGGTGTAGTAGGCCACCAGCAGGCCGCTGGTGGCCGCCGTGAAGCTGCTGGGTGGCGCCGGCGTGCCGGGCGTCGGGTAGACGGCAGGGTTGGCCTGGGCGGCCAGGCTCAGCAGCGCGGCGGAGGCCACCAACAACAGACGTTTTGCAGCGGTCTTCATCAACAGTCTCCTCGTCGATGGGATGTGAGGTTAGCGGATTGGATAGCGCTATCACCAGCCCCTAACTCGTGGACAAATTCGGGGGCAAACCGCGCGCCTGCGTAAAGCGCGAAGCCCCGGGTTTCCCTGGGTTAAATTCGGCATCAAGGCGCGGCGCTCGGCCAGCTGGCCGGCGCTCACGCAAAGTGAAGCAGTCGCGAGGCGTGAAGCGCATGAGTCAGATGGGTGGTCGAGTCTTGGAATGCATGAGCCGCGGGGCGCTGGCCCTGCTGCTGTCGGCGGCGTTGAGCGCCGACGCCGCCCCGCCGGTGCCCCCCGCCGATGCCGACCTCGCCGTGCAGGCCCGCGACGCCTGGGTCAAGCGCGACCGCAAGCGCCTCACGGCCTTCGTCGAGGCGGCTCGCGCCCAGAACCATCCGCTGGCCGGCTGGGTCGAGTACTTCGACCTCAATGCGCGGCTCAGCGAAGTGCGCCAGCCCGAGATGGACGCCTTCTACGCGCGCTACCCCGGCAGCTATGTCGAGGACAGGCTGCGTAACGACTGGCTGCTGGAACTGGGCCACCGCCGCGACTGGGCCAATTTCAGGCGCGACCATGCCAGCTATCAGATGCGCGACGACCGCGAGGTCGCCTGTTACGTCATGCTGGCGGATCATGTCGCCGGCACCAAGGTCGATGCCGACGCCGCCCGCACCGCGTGGATGGCCCAGAAGGACGGCGATGACGGCTGCCAGCAGCTCGCGGCCGCCATGGTCGAGGCCGGCCAGTTCAAGCCCGACACCCTGTGGGCCAAGGCCCGCCTGGCCACTGAGCAGGGCCGCCCGCGCGCCGCGCGTCAGGCCGTCGCCCTGCTTTCAGCCAAGCCCCTCGACCAGAAGCTCGCCGAGCTGCAAGACAACGCCGGCCGCTACCTGACGCGCAAGGCCCGCACCTCGCCGCGCCCCGAGGCGGAGCTGACGGCGCTGGCCCTGGCCCGCGTCGCCGGCAACGACCCCGATCAGGCCGGCGACCTGCTGCAGGACAAATGGAGCAAGCTGCCCGCCGACCTGCAGGCCTGGCTGTGGGCGCAGATCGGCCGCCAGTCCGCGCTGCGCCTGCAGGACGACGCCCTCGCCGCCTTCGCTCGCGCCGAGAAGCTCGCGCCCGACCTCCCCTGGACCGACGACGCCCTGGCGTGGCACGCCCGCGCCGCGCTGCGCGCCCGCCAGCCGGCCGCAGCCCTGCGCGCGATCGAGCGCATGACGTCGATCGAGCAGCGCGACCCGGCCTGGGTCTACTGGAAGGCCCGCGCCACGCGGCAACAGGGCGACCAGCCGGCCGCTCGTGCCCAGCTCGCCGCGCTGGCGACCACGCCGCTGAACTACTTCGGCCGCCTCGCCGCCGAGGACATCGGCCTGCCCACGCCGCTGCCGCCCGCGCCCGCGCCGCTGACGACCGAGGAGCGCCGCGCCGCGCGCAGCCACCCCGGCCTGACCCGGGCCTTGTCGCTGATCAACCTCGGCCTGCGCAGCGAGGGCGTGCGCGAATGGAATTTCTCGCTGCGCGGCATGGGCGACCGCGCCTTGCTGGCCGCCGCCCAGGAAGCCTGCGACCGTGAGGTCTGGGACCGCTGCATCAACACCAGCGAGCGCACCAAGGCCGAGATCGACATCGCCCAGCGCTACCCCACGCCGCATCGCGTCGAGTTGCAGCGCGAAGCGCAGGCCGCCGGGCTCGACGCCGCCTATGTCTACGGCCTGATCCGCCAGGAATCGCGTTTCGTGCTGGACGCACGCTCGCACGTCGGTGCGGCCGGCCTGATGCAGGTCATGCCCGCCACCGCCAAATGGACGGCCAAGAAGGTGGGCCTGAACTACAACGCCGAGTTGATGCACGATCGCGACTTCAACCTGCGCATCGGCACCAACTACCTGAAGCTGGTACTGGACCGCTTCGAAGGCGCCCAGGCCCTGGCCGCGGCGGCCTACAACGCCGGCCCCGGCCGCCCCGCGCGCTGGCGCGATGGCCCCGTCATCGACGCGGCCATCTGGGCCGAGAACATTCCGTTCAACGAGACGCGCGACTATGTGCGCAAGGTGCTGCTCGGCGGCGCCATCTACGCCCAGGTGCTGGGCCTGCCAGCCACCAAGCTGCGCGAGCGCCTGGGGCAAAGCATCGGGCCCGCCGGCGCACGCGATGCCGACGTCAGCGACGTGCCGCCCGCAGCGGTGGGAGAGTCCAAATCATGAGCCTGTCCGTATTGGTCCTGGGCGGCAGCGGCTTTGTCGGCCGCGCCTTGTGCGAACAGCTGACGCGCCGCCTCGGCGCCGAGGCTCGCGTCACCGTGCCCACGCGCCGCCTGCCGCATGCGCAAGCCGTGCAGAGCCTGCCAGGCGTCACCGTCGTGCAGGCCGACGTGTTCCACGACCTGCCAGACCTGGTGAGAGGCCATGACGCCGTCGTCAACCTCGTCGCCATCCTGCAGGGCAGCATGGCCGCCTTCGAGCATGTGCATGTCGAGTTGCCCAAGCGCATTGCCGCGGCCGGTGCGAAGCGCCTCGTGCATGTCAGCGCCCTGGGTATTGGTGGGGGGATGAGCGAGCATGCGCCGTCGCGCTATCTGCGCAGCAAGGCCGCTGGCGAAGCTGCGCTGCAGGTCGCGGCGCAGACCCATCCACTGGAGCTGACGCTGCTGCGCCCCTCGCTGGTTTTTGGCGACGGCGACAAGAGCGTCAACCTGTTCGCGCGGCTGCAGGGCTTGTTCCCGGTGATGCCGTTGGGCGGGGCGAATGCGCGGCTGCAGCCGGTGTGGGTGCAGGATTTGGCCCGTGCCCTCGTCGAGACGCTGCTGCGCCGCGAGACCATCGGCCAGACCTACGAGATCGCCGGCCCGCGTGAACTGACGTTGGCCGAGCTGGTGCGGCTGGCCGGCCGCGTCGCGGGCTGCGAGCGGCCCATCCTGCGCCTGCCCGGCGCGCTGGCGACGCTGCAAGCCCTCTTCATGGAATGCCTGCCCGGCGAGCCGCTGCTGTCGCGCGACAACCTCGCATCGCTCACCGTGCCCAATGTACCGAGTGGCAAGCTGCCGGGCCTGGCGGAACTGGGCATTCAGGCCAGTTCGCTGGAGGCCGTGCTGCCGACTTATCTGTCGCCTGACGGCGGCGTTGCACGTCTGGACGCCTGGCGCGCCAGGCGCTGAGCGCGCATCAATCCGTTGCGGATTGCTCATCCCCGGCGCAGCAGCGGCTGTTTAAGCTCGCCGGCTCAACGCGAAAGGTGTCATGAAGCTCTACATCGGCAACAAGAACTACTCGTCCTGGTCCATGCGCAGCGGTGTGCTGCTGGCGGCCTTCGGCATTCCGTTTGAAGAGGTCAAGCTGCGCTTCGACTTCACGCCGGACTCGGAATGGACCCGCGTCATCGCCGGCATCACGCCGACTAAGCGCGTGCCCGTGCTCGTCGAGGACGACGGCTTCACGGTCTGGGAGACGCTGGCCATCGCCGAGTACATCGCCGACCGCCATCCCGAGCACGCCATCTGGCCGCGCGATGTGAAAGCCCGCGCGCGGGCGCGCAGCCTGTGCGCCGAGATGCATGCCGGCTTCATGCGGCTGCGCACGGTTTGCCCGATGAACATCGAGGTCTTCTTCCCCGACGTCGGCGCCAAGCTCTGGGCTGAGGACGAGGCCCTGCGTGCCGATGTGGCGCGACTGGATGCGGCGTGGAGCGGCGCGCTGGCCAGCAGCGGGGGACCTTTCCTGTTCGGCGAGTTCAGCGCGGCGGATGCCTACTTTGCGCCGGTAGCGGTGCGGCTGAGCCGCTTTGGCCTGCCGGTGTCGGAAGCGGCTGCGACGTATCGCGATTCGCTGCTGGCACACCCGGCGGTAGAGGACTGGATCGCGGACTCGATGCGCGAACAGGATTTCATCGTCGAGGACGAGCCTTACCGCAAGAGCCGCTGACATGCTGGAGCTGCGACCCAGCTGTGAGCATTGCGCCGTCGCGCTGCCGCCTGAATCGACGGCTGCGCGCATTTGCAGCTTTGAGTGCACCTTCTGCGTGGGCTGTGCGGAAGGCCTGCTCGGCAATGTCTGCCCCAACTGCGGCGGCGGCTTTGTGCCGCGGCCCGTGAGGCCAGCGCGAAACTGGAAGGGCGGGAACTATCTTGGGGACTATCCGGCAAGGACGGTGCCGAAGTTGAGGCTGGTGGATTTGGAGGCGCATGCGGCGTTGGTGGAGTCGCTGCAAGGGTTGCCGCCGGAGGAGCGGTAGGACGCTTTTGCGAAGAGCGCCACTGATCGATGCATTGCCGGGAGTCCGTCCCGGCGGCCGGATAACTTTCTTCTGCGGCGCCAGAAGAAAGTCATCAAAGAAGAGGCGCTGAACCGCACTCGAGCACCACGCTGCCAAGAGCGACGCGCGAAAACGCTCGGTGGATTGCGCGTAGACGCGACCCGCTGCGCTCTCGCCCACCACTTGTCACGAGCCGGATTCATCGCACCAGCATCCCGTTCGACGCGCGGCTGCACGCCGGGCTCATCAAAACAGCCCAATGCAGCGTCGCTCGGGCGACGCGGCTGTTCCGTATTTCCTGATGAGCCCGGCGTGCAGCCGGCGTTAAGCGGCWTGAAGGGGCGATGGATGGCGCTCGGCACAAGTGGTGGGCGAGAGCGCAGCGGCTCGCTTCGGCGTGCGGCCCAGTTCGAGCAACGCGAGCGCCTSATCCCRCTCGAGTGCGGATTGCATTGAGCGCTCCTCTTTTGGTGACTTTTCTCTGGCGCGTTGTTTGGACCGGAGACATGGGTAACRSSYGTGCCAGGACATGGGTAACGCTTTCGGGGTTTCGAAGCCCCGGAAGAAGCCCATGGTCTGGATGGAGAAGAACACCGTGTCCCTGCGTCAAGAGTTCGTGCACCTGGCCCGCCAGGACGGCGCCAACGTGCGTGCGTTGTGTCGCCAGTTCGGCATCAGCCCCAAGACCGGCTACAAGTGGCTGAGCCGTTTCGAAACCTGCGCGGGCGATGCGCAGGCGCTGCATGACCGCAGCCGTCGTCCGC